>PMHI01000291.1:7672-17461 GCA_003156615.1 Acidobacteriaceae bacterium
CCAGCGGCAGCAGAAACTTCCAGCCAAAAGCCATCAATTGGTCGTAGCGGAAGCGCGGCAGCGTCCCGCGCACCCAGATATAAAGAAAGAGAAAACAGAAAATCTTCGCCCCAAACCAGAACACCGGCAGCAACGCCCGCACCAGCGGAGGCCCAGCCAGCGGTCCGTGCCATCCCCCAAAAAACAACAGCGTGGCCAGGCACGCCACCGTAATCATGTTGGCGTATTCGGCCATGAAGAACATGGCAAACTTCATGGCACTGTACTCGGTGTGGTATCCCGCAACCAGTTCGGTTTCGGCTTCCGGCAAGTCAAACGGAAGGCGATTGGTCTCCGCATACGCCGCCATCAGATAAATGAAGAAGCCGATAACCTGCCCATGAAAAATATTCCACCGCGGAATGAAACCCCAGAAATGTCCTCCCTGTGCATCGACGATAGCGCGCAAGCTGAGGCTGCCGGACTGGATCAGAACTCCAACCAGCGAAAGTCCAAGCGCAATTTCGTAACTGACCATCTGCGCGCTGGCCCGCAGTCCGCCCAGCAGGGAATATTTATTGTTCGACGACCAGCCCGCAAGCGCCACGCCGTATACACCCATCGAAGTAACGCCCAGAATCAGCAGCAGCCCGATGTTTACATCGGTAATCTGCAGCGGGATATTCAGGCTGCCAATCGTGATCGAGTTGCCAAACGGGATCACCGAAATCGAAGTCAGGGCAAAGATCAGTGCCATCATCGGCGCCGCCAGAAACAGCGGCTTGTAGACGTGCGGCGGCGTGAGGTCTTCCTTGAACAGGAACTTCAGCCCGTCGGCCGCAGGCTGCAGCAGTCCAAACGGCCCGACCCGCGTGGGTCCCCACCGATTCTGGATATGGCCCACCACTTTGCGTTCCAGCCAGACCGTGTACGCGACCGCGGTGAGCAGCACGACCAGGACGATCACTGATTTAATCGCCGACACGAGTATGAAAACGCCAACTGACAATGCCGTTGCCTTTCCGAACGCTTGATTCCAAAAGCGGGCTCAGTCTGCCGTAACCTCAACCGGCTTGACCTCGTGACTCTCGACCACGGACTGCAATGCGCGTGAATAACGTCCGAGCGTTCCGCTGCGAAAGAGATTATCGTTCGCTGGAGCAATAGATTCCGGCCTTGGCGCAACCCCCGGCCCAGCCTTGGCGAGCGACGTGTGCTGGCTATTACCCGCCAGCAGGTTCATGCGCGACACGTCATAGCCGGGAACCAGCCGCTGAATTTCGTCCAGAATCGCCGTAGGATCGAACGGGCTCAGCTTCGGCTCCAGTCCGTGCGCCTCGAGCCACACGGCATGACGGTCGGCCTCGCCCGATTGNNTCTGCGATACGGACGATCATCTCGAAGTCAGCCTTCGTGCCCGTGACCTCGCCGGCTTTCTTTACCAGCTGTAAGTCGCCGCAAGTGTTCGTAAACGTTCCCGACTTCTCGTATGCATTCGCCGCAGGCAACACGACGTCGGCCATCACCGCGGTCTCGGTCAGGAACATGTCTTCGACCACAACGAAGGTCTTCGAGAAGGCAAATGGATCGATGTTCAGCCGGCCGACGGGATTCGAGCCGACAACATAAAGAGCTTTCAACTGGTTCGCCCTTCCGGCTTCCACCATGCCGGACAAATCGAGGCCGGCAGCCTGCGGAATTTCTCCCCACTCCTCATGGAACTCGCTGCTTCCTGCGGTGGGGTGGTATCCCGGCAACAAATCAGGATACAAGCCCATGTCGGCCGCTCCGCGTGAATTGGCATAGTCCGCCAGGCAGACAAACTTGGCTCCAGAGATGGTGGAACCGAACTTCACCAGGTTGGAAAGGTCGCTGCCACGGAGTTCTGCGCCAAAAACGATAACCAGATTTTTTTCACCGCGAAGCTTGTCCCGAAGGGCAATCCATTTCTCCTGTGGGGACGGGCCCTCTCGCCGGTCCAGCGCGAGAGATTCGCGAGCCGTGATCCCCTCCAAAGCCGAATCGTTCCCGGCAAGAAACGCCGCAACTTGATTCTCCGCCCCAGCGGGGATTTGCACGAAGCTCGTTGCCTGGCGCCGCAACTTGATCGGCTGGGAGTTGATCACATAGAGCCGCGCTTTGTGCAGCCGAACGTTGTTGCGAATCTGCCAGGCTAGCAGCGGATGCTGCTCGGTGGGATCATTCCCGATCAACAGAGTGGCCGGCGCTGTGTAGACATCCGCCATGCTGGATGTGGCCTCCTTCTTGCCGCGAAGCGCCGCCGCGAACGTAGGGAAGTCCGCGGTGCGGTGGTGGTCCACATTGTTCGTCTTCAGAACCACACGCGCAAACTTGGAGAGCAGATACGCTTCTTCGTTGGTGGTGCGAGTCGAGCCCACGACGCCAATCGCCGTCCCGCCTTCGCGGTCGCGAACCTCTGCGAACTTCTTCCCGATCAGCTCAAACGCTTCTTCCCAGCTAGAGGGAGTCAGCTTGCCCTCTTTGCGAATCAGGGGCCGCGTGAGCCGCTCTTCATGATTCGCAAAATCGAATGCGTAGCGGCCCTTGATGCAAAGGAAATCCCCGTTCGTGCCGCTCTTGTCGCGGTTGTCGCCCCGAACGATCTCCATGCCGGTATCGGCCCGGCGCACGCCCAGAGTGGTCTTGCAGCCGTCGCCGCAGTGCGTGCAGATCGTGCCCACATGCTTCATCTCCCACGGACGCGTCTTGTAGCGATAGGCGCCCGAGGTAAGTGCGCCCACCGGGCAGATGTCGATGCACATCCCGCACTCTTCACACTCCAGGTGATCTTCTTTATTGGGCGCAATGATCGAACTCACGCCGCGGTTCTGCACGCCCAGCGCCCATACGTCCATGCCCTCGCCGCAGACGCGCACGCAGCGGTAGCAGAGAATGCAGCGCGGCCGGTCGAAAAACACTACCGGCGACCACTGCTGCTCGTCTTTATGATTCTTCGCCTCCATGAATTTTGATTCGGCGGCGCCGTAAGAGAACGTCATGTCCTGCAGTTCGCACTCTCCGCCCGCGTCGCACACCGGACAATCCAAAGGATGGTTCCCCAGCAGCATCTCCAGCATTGATTTGCGCGCCTGCTTGATCTCATCGCTATCGCTGGTGACGATCATGCCTTCGCTGATCACGGTAGTACACGCCGTCTGCAGCTTGGGCATCTTCTCGANNTTGCAGGCCTCGATCAGCAGCGTCCCCGCGGGAGCCGTGACCTTCTTACCGTCGACGGTGAGCGTTACGATTTGAGATCCTTCCGCCATAAATGCTTTTATCTAGACTCTAAATTCTAAGGGCGCACATTTGCCCGGTACGCGGGGCTGCTCTTGCTCTCTTCGATTTGGAGCGCACGCCTTTGGGCCTGCGACCCCATCAGCAACAAACACCGCCTCCGTGCAACTCGCGGTGAGTGGAATGGTGCTCATGGTTAATGGGCCATCACCGGCATTTGCTCGCGCGCGCCTTCCTCCTCAAACGGGCAGGGGCGGCCTTCCAAATGGTCCTCAAACTCTTTTCGGAACTTCTTCACGAACGCGATGGTAGGCATCGCGGCCGCATCGCCCAGTGGACAAAACGTCCTGCCCAGCATGTTCTCCGAGAGATACTGCATGTTGTCGATGTCTTTTTTCACGCCGCCGCCTGCGTGAAAACGCACCAGCGTCTTTTTCAGCCAATCGGTCCCTTCACGGCAGGGGATGCACCACCCGCAACTTTCGTGCTGATAGAACTTCATCGTCCGCAGAGCAAACTTCACAATGCACTGGGCATCGTCGATCACGACCACGCCGCCTGAACCCAGCATCGAACCGGCTTTCGCAACCGAATCGAAATCCATATTGACATCGACCTCGTCGGCGGTCAGGCAGGGACAAGAGGCCCCGCCCGGCACAACCGCTTTCAACTGGCGCCCGTTCGGGATGCCGCCACCAACTTCATAAATCATTTTTTTCAGGTTGTAGCCCATGGGCAGTTCGTATACGCCGGGCTTGGCCACATTGCCGCTGAGGCAGAACAGCCGCGTCCCACCGTTCTTCGGCGGACCCAGTTTGGCAAACCATTCTGCGCCGCCAAGAATAATAGGAGGCACGCTGGCCAGCGTTTCCGCATTATTGATGACCGTGGGACCGCCCCACAGGCCGACGACGGCAGGGAAGGGAGGCCGAATCCGCGGAATACCTCGTTTACCCTCGAGCGACTCCATGAGCGCCGATTCCTCACCCACTTCATAGGCGCCCGCGCCGCCGTGCCAGTAAACATCAAAATCGCGCCCGCTGCCGAAGATGTTCTTGCCCAGAAATCCTTTGCCATAGGCTTCGCGGATCGCCTTCTGCATGATGATCGAAAGATATCGATATTCGCCGCGGATGTAGATGTAACCGCTGCGCGCGCCCACCGCCAGACCGCCGATCATCACTCCTTCAATCACGGAGTGTGGATCCTGCTCGAAGATCAGCCGGTCTTTGCAGGTGCCTGGTTCGCTCTCGTCGCCGTTGCACAGCACGTATTTTGGCTTGGCCGACTGCTTGGGCACAAACGACCACTTCATCCCGGTCGAAAACCCGGCGCCGCCGCGCCCGCGCAGCCCTGAGTTCTTTACTTCGTTGATAATGGCGTCCGCTTCCATGCCCAGCGCCTTCTGCACGGCCCGGTAGCCGTCCAGTTCAAGATAACGGTCAATGTCAGTCGCACCCTGGCCAAAGCGCCGGGAGACAACCTTTACCTCGTCGGGATGGGAAACCAGAGAAGCCATAATTTGGTAATCGCGTAATTTTGCAACTGAAATCCACCAGGCCAGAATCCAGGGCGATTCGGATTTCAAATTACAAAATTACCCAATTACAAAATTGCTCATTTTTCTCTATTGCGTCGCCTTCTTCCGGTACTGCTCGAGAACCTCGTCTATCTTCTCAGTCGTCAGGTTCTCGTGAAAATCGTAGTTCACCTGCGCCGCCGGAGCCCAACTGCAGGCTCCAATACACTCCACTTCTTCCAGCGTAAACAAACCGTCGGGAGTTGTTCCTCTGTCGCCGACGCCCAATTTCTTCGCGCAGTGACGCAAAATTTCTTCCCCACCGCGAACCAGGCAACTGATGTTGGTGCAAACTTGCACATTGAACTGGCCGCGTGGTTTCGTCGTCAACATCGAGTAGTAGCTGATCACATTGCGCACTTCGAGCTCGGTGAGATCGAGGCGGCCCGCCAGTTCCGCGATGACCTCATCCGAAAGGAAGCCGATTTCATCCTGCGCATAAAGAAGCGTAGGAACCAGCGCAGACCGCTTCGTCGGATAGTGTGGAACCATCTCCGCCAACCGCTTCTCGAATTCTTCCGAAAACTTCACCGGTCGATTTCTCCAAGCACAATATCAATAGACCCAATCGCCGCGACCACATCCGCGATCAGCCCGCCCTCGCACATCTTGGGCAAGGTCTGCAGGTTGGCCAGGCAAGCCGCCCGCATATGCACTCGATAGGGCTTGGCGGTTCCGTCACTCACGATGTAATAGCCCATCTCGCCGCGCGGCGATTCCACCGCCTGATACACCTCGCCCGCCGGCACCGCGAAGCCCTCAGTAATAATCTTGAAGTGGTAGATGAGTGCTTCCATCTCTGTCTTCATCTTCTCGCGGTCGGGCAGCACAACCCCGGGAGCGTCGGCCTTAATGCGTCCCTCCGGCATGCCATCCAGAGCCTGTTTCACAATCTCGTTTGACTCGCGCAACTCCCGGACGCGGCACATATAACGCGCGAATACGTCACCCTCCTGCGCCACCGGGACCTTGAACTTAAAGTTCTCATAGCCCGAATAGGGCATATCGCGCCGCAGATCGATGTCCACGCCACTTCCGCGCAGGGTCGGTCCACTGGCGCCCAAGGCAATCGCGTCTTCCGCGCTGAGCCTAGCTACGCCCTTGGTGCGCATCATCCAGATCGGGTTGCCCGTGAGCAGGTTTTCGTACTCGTCCACCTTTTCAGGAAAACGCCCGGCAAATTCTCGAACCCGTTCGAAGAATTCCAGAGGTGGTTCGAGCGCGATTCCCCCCACCCGAAAGTACGAAGTCATCATGCGCTGTCCGCTGACCATCTCGAACATGTTCAATACTTCTTCGCGCTCGCGAAAACAATACAGAAAGACGGTCAGAGCGCCAATATCCATGGCGTGCGTGCCCAGCCATACCAGGTGGGAATTGATGCGCGTCAATTCATTGAGCAGCACGCGCAACCACTGCGCCTTCGGCGGAATCTCCAGTCCCAGCAGCTTTTCCACCGCCAGCGCGTAGCACAAGTTGTTGGTCAGAGGGCAGAGATAGTCGATCCGATCCGTCAGCGGCACCACCTGCTGATAAAACTTGGCCTCGCACGTCTTTTCGATTCCCGTGTGCAGAAAGCCAATATCCGGCATGATCCGTACGATGGTCTCGCCATCGATCTCCAGCAGAACGCGCAACACGCCGTGGGTCGAAGGATGTTGCGGCCCCATATTCAGGATCATGGTTCGATCCTGGCCGGGCTCAAGCACAGGAGTGGGCGCAAGGTGAGCCATGGCTAGCGGTAGCCCTCCACCGGATAGTCTTTCCGCAGGGGATGACCTTCCCAATCCTCAGGCATCAGGAGGCGCCGCATATAGGGATGTCCTGTAAACCGAATGCCGAACAGGTCAAACACTTCGCGCTCAAAGTAGTTCGCCCCCGGCCACAATGAGGTCAACGACTCCACCGCCGGGCTCGCACTGTCGAGCCGAACTTTAAGACGTACCCGCTCCTTCTTGGGAATCGAAAGCAAGTGGTAGACCACCTCAAACCGGGGCTCCGCCGGATACCAGTCCACACAAGTGACGTCGGAAAGGAAGTTGAAGGCGCAGTCCGCATCGTCGCGCAGCAGGGCGCAAGCCTCGCGAAGCTTCGCGGGATCGATCGAAATCGTCATCTCTTCGCGGTCGAACTTCACGTCCGCAACCGCCGCCTGATTCCACGCCAGCAGTCGCCCCACCGCCGGATGACCCTTTAGTTGCTCAACATCGGTAATGGCAGGCACCAAAGCCACTAGCTTCCTCCTCGCCGCACGCCAGACGGACCCCAATCCAGCACGCCTTTCTTCCAAACATAAAAAAAGCCGACCAGAACAATGCCGATGTAGACAAACATCTCCCACAGACCGAAGTGCTTCAGATCGTGCACAATCACCGCCCAGGGATAGAGGAACACAGCTTCGACGTCGAACAGAATAAACAGCATTGCTACGAGGTAGAACTTGACCGGGAAGCGCCCGCGCGCGTCGCCAACCGGGGCCATGCCGGATTCATAAGGGGAAAGCTTGGCTCGGGTCGGTTTCCGCTCCCCGATCAGCCAGGAAAGCGAGATAATGGCCGTCGCGATTCCGCCCGCCAGCAGGATATGGATCAGAAACGGCAGGTAGCGAGAGAAGTAATTGTCGGGCATAGGATAAGCTATATATAATTCGCGCCAAGCGCTTAAACATTTTAGATTAGGTGCTGGTGCGCGCGAGTGTCAAGGGAAGCAGGAACTATTTGGCAATTGTGGAGTCGGGTCATTGAAATTCAAACCCTGATGTCCGTTTAAACGTTGTAAGCTCAGAGGGTTCGGGATTTCAATTGCCCAATTACCCAATTGCCCGGGTGCTCAATTCTCCATGATTTTTGGCTTCAACACCGACGTTAAGCACGGCGACACCATCTACCACGTGCAAAGCGAAGCACGCGAGAGCGAAAAGTTGCTCCAGACTCAGGTGTTCGTGCGCGGCAGGTGCGTGGGAAAGCGGGCCGTCTCCTATGCGACTTCGGCCGCACGAGCCGTTTCGGGCGATCCCCAGGAAGAGCAGCAACTCCGCGACCAGCATCGCCTGGTGCTCGAAGCGATTCGCGAGGGCCAGTTGGAGAGTGTCCTCGATCGCGCCGAAAGCGAAACCTTGGCCGCCATCAAGGAACTCGACGTGCAATGGGAAAACGCTGCCTCGGTCCACGCCAATCGTAATCTCACGATGCAATTGCGCGTCACCGAAGCCGGGACCGCCGTGCCCGCCGCTCGCCTGACCTTTCGTTTCGCCCGTCCCGATGCCGCTCCTTTCTACACTCAAGCAGTCACCGACGCTGCCGGCGCAGCCAAGATCTCGATCGAAGTTGAGGAATCCTCCTTATCAGACTCGTCCGTGCTGGTGCAAGCCAACTACGAAGGCCGCACCGTAACCCGCAAGTTCGCCCTGCGCGAAGCCGAGTAGGTCGTCTAGAAGGGCCCCGGTGCTGCCCAAACCGAGCCATATCCGTAACGAAATTGTCATCCCGACCGAAATGTTCTCTTCCGGGACCTGGGGTGGAAGGACCTGCTGTTCTTCTCCGAAGTCGGAGCGCGCCACAGGCTGCTAAACTAACCTCGATCAGCTTTCAAGGATGAGATTTCACCCGCGATGAATCTGCAAATCAACGGAGAAGAAGGCAGCTTTGCCGCTGCTCCCGGCAGCGGCCCGTTCACGCTAGCGGCCCTGATCGAATCACTGGCCATGAAGCCCGACCGGGTCGCCGTCGAACTCAACCGATCCATTGTCCCGCGCGACCGCTGGCCGCAGACGCTGCTCAAGGATGGCGACCGCCTGGAAATCGTCCACTTCGTCGGCGGTGGCGCTTCTCCCCCGCACCTCGTCTAGCCGCAGAGCGGCATTGGGCCCGCAGTTCCCGAGAAAGACAGCTGGGACACAGACTCCGCCCGGGGACAGCACCCATTCCCGCGATCCTCCTCACAAGCCATCGGAGCACTCCGAACCCCGGCCCGCGCATTCTTCTAGTTAACCCTCCGCCGCCGAATCTCTGTTGACAGCCGCCAACCCGTGCCTAAAATGTTTCAAACATCCGACGCGGAGTTTGTTTCAAACATGAACGAGGACTAATGCCAGACCGCTTTTCATCGCAAGAGGTGATTGTTCTGACCGGGGTCACCGCACGCCAGCTCCAGTGGTGGGACGAACGGGGAGCGATCAAGCCCGAACGGGTAGGGCATCGCCGGCAGTATTCGATGCAAAACGTCCTGGCAATCGCGGTCGTCGGCCAGCTTCGGCGCAAGGGTTTCTCCCTGCAGGGTGTCCGCAAGGTCATGCGTCTTCTCGAGCGCGAGTTCGGCCACGACCTCGCCGAAATCGTCGGCCGCAACTCCGACGTTCATTTGCTCACCGATGGCAAGCATCTTTATTTAGAAACATCGGCGCGCCAGATCGTAGACATCCTGAAGAATTCGAGTCAGCCCATTCTGGGCATCTGCCTCAGCGATACGGTGCGGCAGGTGCGGGCTGAGGTCGTCGCCAGAAAAGCCAGTACTTCCGTAACATCGCCGGCCGGGCGCCGGCGTGCTAGAAAAGTTTCGTAGGAAAAAAGTGTCGGTCTAGGTAGGTCACAGAGGAGGAATGCATGGTCGGCGAACTGGACATTCTGAACGAATGGATTCCCGAACAGATGCAGCCCGGAACAGTTTTTGTTCTGGAAAACGCCGGCGAAGTCGGCGAGAAGGAAGATCCCTACTGGGCGGTGCTGGCCTGCCCATCCTGTGGCATGCTGGGGCTGATTACGCGCCGGCAAATCAATGGTCTTATCCCTGTCATCTGCGGCTCGGAGCGATGTTCCGCGCAGTTTTTCATTCGCGACGCCGAGGTTGTCGTGCGCAAGCCGTTCTAGCCCGTGTAGCGCGGACCTGTCCCGAAGCGCAGCCCAAGGAACTTCCGCGTCTAACCATGCAGAAGAATCGCTACCAAACTTAGAAGTTACCAAGTCGGGCCGTAAAGC
>PMHI01000402.1 GCA_003156615.1 Acidobacteriaceae bacterium
CCGCTTACTCCGGTGCCACCCGAGACTCTGCCAGTCCTCCCTGAGGTCACACGTTATCCTTCCGTACCGTGCCGCCCACAATCACCTTGTTGCGGTGGGTGAATGAGAAGGCCTTCGTCGCCGAACGCAGACTCGACCTTGCCCCACCTACGGCCGACCGGTTCATCTTGGGTTTCCCCATCGATTACGGCCCGGTACTTCTCCTCATGCCCTTCGGATTTCCCGGCTCAATGCACACAATCGCTTCACCCTCCCCACCGCTGCGGTCGTGGGAGCCATTGCAAGCGCCCCGCCCCAAAATTGAACTTAGTACGAAATCAGCCACTCTTGGTGAGACGTTTTGTCGCCAATTCTCGCTATCTAGAGTAATCAGCAAAATATACGACACTGGATAAGGAGCCATCTATGCAACCGGTCAACACAGCAGGCTTGGCAGGATCCGTACACAAGACCTTCCTCAAATTCGGCGCGCTCTGTCTGGGTCTCAGTCTCGGGTTGCTGTTCTCCGGACTGGCGGTTGCCCAGACCTTCACAGAGTTCGAGGCTCCTGGCGCCGGCACTGCTGCTTTCCAGGGTACGGTTGCCATTTCCATCAACACGTCGGGGGTGATTGCCGGCGAGTACTATGACTCCACCGGCGTGTCCCACGGCTTCGTGCGCACCGCTGCTGGCGACATAACTTCGTTCGAGGCTTCGGGCGCAGGCACAGCCTCCGGCCAAGGCACTTTCTCCGGCGCCATCAACACCGCCGGCACCATCGCCGGAAACTACTCCGACAGCAAGGGCGCTCACCACGGTTTCGTCCGCACTGCCGCCGGCGCCATCACCACCTTCACCGTTTCCGGCGCGGGCACGGCTTCCGGCCAGGGAACTTCGTGCTGCGACATCAATTCCTCCGGCATGGTATCAGGGTTTTACATCGACAAAACGAAGTCAGTCACGGCTTCGTGCGCACTTCGGAGGGCGCCGTCACCACATATAACGTTACGGGCGCGGGTACGGCTTCGGGTCAGGGAACCCGAGGCGGCGGCATCAACGACGCCGGCGCTGTAGCCGGATACTACATCGACGCAACCGACGTGCTGCACGGCTTCGTGCGCACCGCTGAAGGCGCGGTCACCACCTACGATCTCCCCAGCGTGGGCACCACTGGCACCGAAGAGGATACCGGCGCCGCCGGCATTAACAACGCCGGAACAATCACCGGATTTTACATCGACAGCAGTGGCGTACCTATCGCTTTCGTGCGCACCGCTGCCGGCGTTGTCACCACCTTCAACGTCTCCGGCGCCACCGAAACCTTTGCCGCAGCCATCAATACGTCGGGAGCCGTCGTCGGTAACTACCTTAACTCCAGCTCCAACAGCCGGGGATACCTGCGCTCCGCCTCCGGCGCTATCGCCACCTTCGACGCCCCTGGTTCAGGCACGACGAAAGGCACCGGTACGTTTGTCTACGGCATCAATAGTGCGGAAACGACCGTGGGTCTCTATTTCGAATCGGGCGGCCCGTTCCATGCTTTTCTGCGGACCGAGTAGTCCGCGCCTGCATCAAGACGTGATCTCGTAACCTGGCCGTACTCGCTTCGCCCGACTCGGGCGCTTGGCATGGAGGGGTGAAATGAGGACCGACCATAGGATTTTCTTGGTTTTTGGCTTCTTCGCCCTGTTCAGTGGCATGGCGACCGCGCAGTTACCAGCCCTGTCCATCAACCCCGTCCAAACGGAACTGCAGAGGGTCACAATTCTCGGCTATCAATCCCAGACGTATGTGAACGGAGCTCCCTACTCTGCAATCGAGGAGTCGCTCTGCTCTCAACGACTTCCGGGAAATCGGCGATCCGGTTTCCCATGTCCGGCATTGGATCTTACCCGCGAAACGCGGAGAGTGGCCATAGACGGCGACCTGGGTCGCTTAGCTCGGCCCAAAACAATGCTCCTTACTGCAGCGGAACATACGTTTCACTGTGGCCGCGCCCCAGGTGTTGTCCCAATGGCGCCCGTCATTGGCGGCGCAAATCGCCTCGGCCAAGTCCTTTACCTTCTCGTTGATCACATTGGGGTGGATCTTGTCTAGATCGGTTTTCAATCGGCTCAGAAAATCTCTAAGTAGTTCGATGTCGAACAGGAGTTCGTCCTTCGTGGTTGCGCACTTTTGCGCCAACGCTCCGATGTGGTAGGCATCGTCGCAGTAGTATGGTTTGCCCGACGCACCCGCCAGCTTGTTGAGCAAGTCCTGCAACAACGCGGAGTTCGTCTTGATGCGCTCCATCGTGTCTTCTAGCGCGTGCTCCTGGTTACCCATGGAAATCTTGGAGTTCAGCTGCACGTCGGGTGTACCGCTGCCGAAATACAGCCGGCCGGCGGCGGAACGCACCGCCGACAGTGCGTGCGGAACACACTCTTTGACCTTGTCTTCCAGCTTCTTCCCCACTATCTCCATCGCCACCAGCCCGACGGCGCCGACCACCCAGAAACCGGTGATGCCCGTCAGCGTCATTCCCAGCCCGGTTGCCGCCATTCTGGTGGCGATTTCCGCCTGCGCCGCCCCGCTCACGCTGCCCGCCGCCTGGTCGGCACCATGCCCGCCCACGCTCGATCCCAGCCATGTGCTACTAGCTGCGCCAAACCATTCCGACCAGCTCTTTTTTGTGTTGGCGGTAGTGCCAGCACTGTTTAAGAGCCGTCCGCTTCGTAATGTGGCGTCGCCGGCGCGGTCCGCATCTGTTGGATTAGGCATTTTTCCTCCACAACCAATCGCGCAAAGTTCGGCGTTAAGCCATGAACCGGTCGCTATGGCAATCTCGCATTAATCAGTTCAGCTTCGTTCCCAACGATGCTGCGCTGAAAATCTCGTATGTGTCCTGAAGACTCCGCAATGGATTCAAAGAAATAGTCATCTAGGTCAGCGCTGCTTGGATGGCCTTCAACGAGCACCTCCTCAACCTGTTCGCGCCGCTAGGATTTCGATCAACTTCACGGTCGAGCATCGGACTCATTGGTGCGGAAGTCTAGCACAGATTCTTAGGGTTCAGACCTATTTCGATCTCTTTCTTCAAGAGTCGTTGGAACTAAAGGTCGTCCTTATAAACGCACCCTATTTTTTTCAGATACTTACGAGCCATTTGAGCCTCTTCGAGAGTAACGCCTGCCCAAACCGCGGCAGGCAGTGATTGCATTTGCACACTCCGCCTGCCGCGTTTGCCACATTGATTCCGCTGCCGGGATGCGTATGCTCTCGGCCTCGTATCGTAACTGCAGAAGCTGAACCTGACGGCACCTTTTGTGGCGCTAATATATAGGATGTGCGTGTATCGCCCTCCGAGGAATCCATTTTGCTCTGGAGGACGAGCCGAACATAGCGCCGCCGCCGGAACGGCTGGTACATGCCGGGAGCGAAGGCGCTGATGGCTGAAAAGGAGCAGAAATGAAAAGCAAGAACCTTCGAACCAAAACTGCTGAGCCCATCAATGCCCAGCCCCGTTTTGCACCAGCGCGCAAGAGATCCAGTCCTACGGAACCGTAAGCTAGCTGCTGCCGCTCGAGTGGAAGAACCGGTGCGGCTGGAAATGACCGCGCGACTGAACCAATTGCTCGCCGACACCATGACGTTGCGCGACGTTTGGGGCCTGCTCCAGAAGGGGGTCGTCGGACTACCCATCGCCTACAGCGTCCGCCCCTTTGCAAAAGGTGAATAGATTTCGGTTCCCTACACGCGGACCTCCGTATTGAGCACTCGATTTCCTGAAACCGCGTCTTCCCTTCACAACTGAAACACTGAAACAGCGCAGGGTCGTTTTTCTCTCTATTATCTGCTCTGGAAGCGTAGAGAAGTTCCTGCATTGGTCGATTGGCGATCATTGGGTGACACATTAGGTGTCAGCTAAGGTGATTGTGGAGTGCGTTTAGTACGACTGAGAAGCAGCCGCAGCGGGTCAAGTGCTTGAATACACACCTCCGAATTATCAAACAGGGTGCAAGTGTGGAGCGAGATGATTTCGCGCAGCCTCGGTGCTCCTAAAATCATCGATAGGGGTAGTAGCGATTTTTCGCCAATTCAAGTCAAAGGTTTCCTGAGGCGACATGAGACGCAAAACGGAAGCGATGAAGGCAAAGGGCCTACTGCAAACGTTGGTGATTGTAGGGGCTCTTGCACATGCGGTATGCGCGGGTCAGGCCTCACAGGCTCAGACGCAATTCCCCACCGGGCAATGGGTTTTCGCAGAGGCCAATACGGTCGAGGCGAATACAGAAAGCGATGACTCGGACAGCAAAAGCCCGCCCGTCGAAGATCGCCGAGATCGAATTTTTTATCCGGGGGACACCGAGCGGCCAAAGCCGCTCCTACGAAAGCTAGCTTTGAACATCGTGCTGGACGAAAAAGACATTTTCACCAGCCCCTTCCATGTGAATCGCCACAATGCGCTGGAATGGCTGGTGCCAATCGCTATCACGGGAGGATTGATCGTCGGCGACAGGCGCATCGCGAATACCTTGGAAAACAGCCGTGGTCAGGTCAGTTGGGGTGGACGCATCTCTAATATTGGAGCGTCGTACACATTGATTCCTATCGTAGCCAGCTCTTATGTCTATGGAGCATGGCGCGACAATCCGAAAGGCCGGGAAATCGGTGTTCTCGGAACGGAAACGCTGCTCGACAGCCTGATTGTGGTGGAGGTGTTGAAGGAGGTCTTTCGTCGCGATCGTCCCGACAACAAACACCCCGGCGACTTTTGGGCCGGAGGATCTTCATTCCCGTCCGGTCACGCGATGGAGTCATGGTCCATCGCCTCTTTGTTGGATCATGAATTCAAACACAAGAGAATCGTCGGCATAACTGCATACACCCTTGCCGGGATAGTGAGCGCAGCACGTATCGCTGCACGAAAACACTTCGCGTCAGATGTCGTTGCGGGGGGCACAATGGGCTGGTTTATCGGACGCCACGTCTATGACACGCACATGAGTCATCTCGCTCACACACACGCGTCGCTGATACCCATGATTGTGCCTCAAGCAGATCCGGTCCAACGGAAATACGGCGCCGCGCTGGTGCTTAACTTCAGCGCAGGCAGGTAGGGAGCATCGTCCGATGTTCGAGTTTCTTATGTCGGTAATACGATTGTTCGTCTGGAAGTCGCGAGCAATCCGCCACCTATCCGCAGCATTCAGAAAAAAGCGAAAGACCTCGGACTGGCTGTCACTCTCCGTCCCGCTGTCGCACCATAAATGAAGTTTCTGAGGAGGAGCCCAAATTCATCCGGACCAAACNNTAGTGAAGCGTGTCGACCCATGCTGGACCATTCCAGGGGCGAAGAAGGCTTCCGCCATTTCGCCCACCTTCATAATCCAGACAGACCGAACCGCCCCGGCCCTCGCGCGCGGAAAGCCGGGGGGCGGTTTCGGGCAATCTTTACGGTGTGGCTGGGCGCTTCCGCCAGCCGGCCAGCCACCCCACGCGCAGCGTCCGCCGCGCGAGCGGCTTCGTTCTGACGGACCACAAGGAAGTTTTCCGGGCCGATAAACCCGCTCCTACGACGGAGGGCCGGCCCGAATCACCAACATGATCCTATCGGAGTCATTTGCCTTTCAGTCCGTCGCGCCAGGCGATTACTTCGAGTTCGCCCCGGACTGCATCCTCGACGCGGACCACGGGGTGCACCTGGAATACAAATGCCGGGAGCATCGAGCAAAACTTGTGAATCGTTAGCGGGTCGTCGCAGTCCAGCAACATATGCCCACCCCACTCACCCACGCGCACCACGAAAAACTCGACCTTGAAATTGGCTGGCGCCTTCCACTGGCCAAACACCTCGAGAATTCGCTTCTGGGCATTCTCACACTCGATGGGCGAACCTTGCGGGCGCTCGGACCAGCTGATTACGTATTTCGTCTTCTCCTCCCTTTTGCAAATAGTCTGACCGATCACGGCGAACGGAGTTTACTCTATCGGCGATGATGTTGGGCGAGTGAGCGCTTCGTTGAGAAACATTTTGGCGCATCTGCCGCCGATGCGCTGCGTGAAATGGATTCGATGCAGTTTTAGCCGATGAAGAAGCGGCTAACTCCTGGTTAACGGGCATAACCGGAAACTATGGGTTTTTGGTCGCAAAATCACCCCACGTTAATACCCAGGTCGCTTGAGTGTACCGGGCGACCACTCGTCGCATCACAAATAGCCGAAGCCCTTGCACAGGAAAGCAGACTGGGTGGGGCTGTGGTAAAGCAAAAGGAGTTGGAGCAAGACAATATCAAACTGAGAATTGAACTCGCCAAACTCCCACGCAGCGGTGGGCCTCAATACTCTCTACTGCCGACGAGAAGCGGGAATTAGCCAGCGCCCTAGCGAAGTACGGTTTGCAAATCGCGAATATCGTGTGTGTGATCTGAGATACAGAATCAGCTCGATTTGGCGACGATTTTGAAGCCATGTTCGCCATGATTGGACTGAAAGCGGGACGAGGTTGGCTGCAAAATGTGCGAATGACAAATGCAAACGAATAGGTGTAGTTCCGCAGCCAGCATCCGAACGGCTAACCTGCTCCTTGAGCTTGAAATTCATCTATCCTTTATCCTTCCGCTCAAACGTTCCCCCAGATTGAGCCTTGCGGCGGGGCTGAAGCCGCGCCCTTCAAATCCGCTCAACGCCGATGCAGCTATTGCAAGCCACCTGACGATCCTCCTGGCGTGCCATCCGGGTTCAGAAAACGAATCTCGCCCAGGCCGACCTCGCGCACGCCGGCTTCGATCTTCGCGCGGTCGCCTACGACCACCCACACGAGACGGTTGGGGTGGACGACTTCTCTCGCGGCGCTGTCGAGGTCGGAGGTTGTGAGGGCGCGGATTTTTCCGGCCATGGTTTCGTAGTAATCGTCGGGCCAGCCGAACTGGATGAGATCCATGACCGACTGCGCAACCTCGTTCAGGGTTTCGCGAGAGCCGGGCAGGCTGAGCGTTTCGTTGTCCTGAACGCGCTTGAGTTCATCCTCGCTGATCGGATGGTCGCCGACGATTCCGGTAAACTCTTTTTTCATTTCGATCAGCGATTCTTTGGTCTTGTCGGTCTGTACCGGAGCGATGGCGAGATAAGGCCGCTGCGCGCGGGCGGCCCAAAGGAGGGCTTGCGCGCCGTAGGACCAGTGCTTGTCTTCGCGCAGGTTCATGTTGAGGCGCGCGCCGAAGGTGCCGCCGAACGTGTCGTTCATGGCCTTGACGGCGATTTCATCGGGAGTGTTGGGTGGCGGTGCAGCCTCCCCGGCAACGATGACTGATTGCAGCGCACCCGGCTTGTCGAGAATGTAGACAACTGAAGTCGCAGGCGGCTCGACGTTGCTGATGTTCTTCTTGGGGACGTCGCCGGGTTTCCACGTGGCGAAAAGTTTTTCCAGCTTAGGCTTCACTTCGGCGAGCGTGGTGTCGCCAACAACGATCAGGGTGGCGTTGTTGGGATGGAACCAGACGTCGTGGAACTTGATGAGGTCTTCGCGTGTCATCTTGCTCACGGTCGCGAGATTGCCGGAGCCGGTGAGCGGACTACCGTACGCGTGATCTTTGCCGTAGAGTAGCCCGGGGACAACGCGGAAAACCATCTGCACGGGCGTGTTTTGCTCGCGCTGAATGGCAGCGAGTTGCAGCTTCTGCTGGCGCTTGAAATCGGACTCGGGGAACGATGGATTGAGAATTACGTCGGCGAAGAGATCGAGGGAGGGATCGAGTTTCGACTTCAGCGTGGATAAACGGACTGTGGTCAAGTCGAGATTGGAGTTCGCGTGCAGTTCTGCGCCGAGCAGTTCGAGTTGATCGCTGATCTGGAGCGCGGTGCGGGTTTTGGTGCCGCCATCGAGAAGGGCCGTGGTCATGCTGGCGGTTCCCGGTGCGGCGAACTGGTCGGCGGCGTAGCCGCCGTCGAGGATCATCCAGAATTGGACGAGGGGAACGTCGTGGCGCTCGGCCAGAATTAACTTCAGTCCATTGGATAGCGAATCACGCTGGAGTTTGGGCAGCCTCAGCGCAGGCGGTGTGCCGGGATCAGGCATTTTCGAGCGATCGGCGCCCGCGCTGGCGGTTTTATATTCAGGGAATGGATGAACCTCGAGAATGAAGACCCCGTCTGTCAGCCAGCGATCGGCTGCGGCGCGGAGATCTTCGGCGGTCGCGCCCTGTACACGCTTTAGAGAAGTCTTGTAAGCTGCCGGGTCGCCGCAGAAAACCTGGCTTTGCGCGAGGCGGTCGGAGGTGCCGCCAAAGCCTCCGATGCGCTCGATACCGCGGATGTAGCCGGCTATGTACTCAGTTTTAACGCGCTGTAGTTCTTCGGGGGTGGGGCCGGATTTGAGCAAGCGCGCGAGTTCTTCGTCGGCTTCTTTTTCGACTTTAGCGAGATCCTGGCCGGGCTTGGCCGTCACCTGAATGCGGAATTGTCCGCCGATTTCACGGGAATCGGTGAAGGCGTCGGCGTTGGTCGCGATCTGATCGTCGTAGATGAGGCGCTTGTAGAGGCGTGAACTCTTGCCGGTGCTGAGGATGTCACCGACCAGATTGAGATAATCGGCGTCGGCGCTGCAATACTGCGGGATGTTCCAGACCTTATAAATGCGCGCTTGCGGAACGCGGTCCTGCACGATTTCGCGATGGGTGCCGGTCATTTTTGCGACCCAAACTTCCTGGTGCGCGACCGGAGGGCCAGCAGGGATGTCGCCGAAATATTTTTCGACCTTTTCTTTGGCAGTTTTCACGTCGATGTCGCCGGCGATGACGAGCGTGACGTTTGACGGGCCGTAATACGTTTTGAACCACTCTTGCACGTCGGTCAGGGAGGCGGCGTCGAGGTCGGCCATCTCGCCGATGGTGGTCCATGAATAAGGATGGCCTGCGGGGTACGTGTTTTTTGTGATCAGCTCACGCGTGACGCCGTAGGGCTGGTTTTCTCCCTGGCGTTTTTCGTTCTGCACCACGCCACGCTGAAGGTCGAGAGTTTTCTGGTCGAGCGCGCCGAGCAGATGACCCATGCGGTCGGATTCGAGCCAGAGTGTGAGGTCGAGCGCTGAAGTGGGCACGTCTTCGAAATAGTTGGTGCGGTCGGGATTGGTGGTGCCGTTGAGGTCGGTGGCACCGATGCGCTCCATGGTGTCGATGTAGCGGCCTTTGGCGTGTTCACTGCCGCCGAACATGAGGTGCTCGAAAAGGTGGGCGAACCCGGTCTTTCCTGGCTTTTCGTTTTTCGAGCCGACATGGTACCAGACATTTACGGCCACGATGGGAGCTTTGTGGTCCTCGTGCACGATTACCGTCAGACCGTTGTCGAGGGTGAATTTCTGGTAGGGGATGTCGGGAACGTTGGCGACCTGGGAACTGGCGATGGCAACGAAGATGAGCAGAGTGAGAGTTAAGCGGCGCATGAACGGCTCTCCGTACTCGCGAGAGTTTCGCGAGGAAAGTCTTTTGAAATGCGAATTTTACTAGCTGGGGCGGTCGGAATCCAACTATGTGCCCTGCCAATTGTTGTGGTTGTGCAGATGACTACTGCCTTATCTTTATCCGCATCCGCTCAAACCCAGGACCGAACCCCCGCGATCGCACCTCCCGCGGGCCTCACCATCACAGTGCTTGATGGTATGAAGAACTGCCTGGCGGCCTAACCGCTCTGCCGTCCCCGCCCATCGCGCCCGGGAACCCGCAAACTCAAGCCAAGATTGATCTCGGCCGGAATGCTGTTTCTCGACAAAGGTCTTTCCAACGACCATTCGATCAGTTGCGCCAGTTGCCATGACCCAACCAAGGCTTACTCCGATGGCCTGGCTACAGGCGTCGGAATTAATCATAACCGACTCAAGCGCCGTACGCCGAGTCTGCTGAACTCCGCATACAACCCCGCTCAGTTCTGGGACGGCCGCGCCAAGAGCCTCGAAGAACAAGTGCTCGTACCCATTCTTGGCAAGGGTGAAATGGGCATGCCAGTCTCTGAGACACTTCTCGCCAGGCTGCAGCAAGTCCCGAAGTATCGCAGCGGTTTCCGCGAAGCCTTCAAACGGGAAGTAAACCTGCTGGATGTCCAGTGGTCGATTGCCTCCTTCGAGCGCACCCTGGTGACGCCAGACTCCGCCTTTGACCCCTACGCTGCGGGAGACAAGCAGGCCCTCGCCGATCCGCAGAAGCGCGGCCTGATCCTGTTTATCGGGAAGGCACGCGTGCAGCCAGTGCCACAGCGGTCCAAACTTTACCGATAATAAGTTCCACTCCTTGGGACTTCTGCCCGGCCAGAAGAAAGATCCAGATGTGGGACGCTTCGCCACAAGCAAGAGCCCTGCGGACCGCGGCGCCTTCAAGACGCCCAGCCTCCGTGGCGTCAGGCTGCAGTCGCATTTCATGCACAACGGGTTCTTTCGCCAACCTGGCCGAGGTCATTGCTTTTTACGACAATGGCCGCGGCGCCGGGCCCAAGTCAAACCTGCTTTTCAAACCTCATCTAACGGATGCGGAGCAAGTGGACGTGCTCGCCTTCCTGAACGCCCTCGCCAGCCAAATATCGGAAGATTTCCGCTCGACCAACATGAAGTGAACACCAGTAGCGCCTCGAACGAGCTTGCGACCGACCCACCCGTGATCGCGGATCAGGATGGCACGGCTTACGGTCGCCTCCGCTTGAATCGAAATTCACCCACGCGAATACTTAACTACTATCATTCATAGTTGAAGGCGTATACTTCGACCCGGACAGGGGAGAGGTGCAGCACTCTCCCTTCCCCTCAAGTTAGGATGGGTGCTTCCATCCACTCCCTTGCCCCTTGAATGCAGTTCTGTTCCGTCTACGCCTTACGATGCTGGAGTCCTCTTCTTCTATGGTCCGCGCTTGCCGGGTTTCGGCATATAGCCATCGGCCATCATCACGATTTCCTCAAGACTCCAAACGTGGTCACTCAGGCCGGCGGCCACACCTAAGCCCGCTGGGCCGCAGTGCGAGCTGGCAAGGCGTGCCAGTAACTCTTTCAGGATGCTCAGACCACCGAGGAAGCCGAGTGGGCGGAGCTCAACGGTCCGGATGTGCTGAGCGGCCCCAGGATGGCATCGATCTTTGGACCAGGCTGCTGGGCCGGGAGATTGGCTATTCCGGGGACGACATGGATGCATNNGGTCGTTTCCCTACGCCGGGGCCCTTGTGTGAATCGCTCGGATTTTGGTCATTCACCGAAATGCGCCTGAAACTCTGAGCAACTCTCGGTAATAATGCGGCAATAATGAGGATCAAGCGATGTGTTCGCCAGTAACAGTTCGCTCGCGATCCGTCACTTCCTCGGAAGCTGTTGTAGCCCGAAGCCCTCGATACCAGAGAATTCCGAGCCACCCTTCGCAACTTCTGACTTAAGCCACTCGTTCTCGAAAGCTATTCTCATCCGCGGAAGGTCCGTAAATTGCGGGAACCGATGCGTTCAACAATCGCAAATAGACAGTCAGTTGTCCGCGATGATGGGCGGCATGGTTGAAGACTGAATCGCGAATGACCACGTATCGTGGTTCATCCATCACCGCCTGGCCGTTCACCAGTAACTTCCAGTGGGTCGTCAGATGCTCATCCGTGGTCTTGTCCAGCGCCTCTCTCGCTTGGGCCACATTTTTCTCCAGCAGTTCCACCAGCTCACGGCGTGAATGCCACTCGGGTGGCTTCGGCATCGGCTTTCCACCCGGGGCTAAGTCCAGTTCGTCCTGATTGATCGCCATGGCGATCCACGATGGCATATCCGCCACAAGCCGTGCCAGGTAGCCGAGCGGCATCGATTTCTCGTGCGGCTTCCAATCGTTTTTGCCCTCAGGCACGCGCTCGATCACATGCCGACTGCTTTCGGTCTCGCGTTCCAGTTCATCAAGAAAAAGCTCCGTAATCTTCATGAATCCTCCGTTAGGGGCTGCTCCCCATCGCGCAAACGCGATCAGAGTAAAATGGCATATATGACAGGTAGTGTCATAATTCGAGGGATATATTTTTCCCAACGGCTTTGAACCCAATTCTCACAGCCCGAAAAAAACAGTCAGCCCTCAGATAGAAGTTTAGGGTCTTCCATGCGAGCCGACCGCCTTCTCTCGGAACTCCTGTTACTGCAGGCCCATGGAAGGCTTACGGGCAAACAGATTGCCACCAAGCTCGGAGTATCTGAGCGTACTGTCCATCGTGACATGGACGCGTTGAGCGCCGCGCGCGTGCCGGTGTTTGCCTTACGCGGCTCCCGGGGCGGCTGGCAACTGGACGAAGACTGGCGCACTGAAGTTCCGGCGCTCGAGGAGACAGAACTGCGCGCATTGCTTATGGCGCAACCGCGCGTCATTGGCGACTCGCGTCTGGCCAGCGCCGCGGAACGCGCTCTCGACAAGCTTATGGCGGCATTGCCAGGATCTCTGCGCGAGCAGGCTGTTTCGATGCGTCAACGGCTTTTTGTGGACACCGCCGGATGGCGCGGTACCGCTGAAGACCTCTCTGCACTGCCGACCGTGCAGGAAGCGGTCACTCACGATCGCAAACTCGAAATTTGCTACAGACCTGCTGGTCGCGAATCCGGCCGCCGGGTTGTCGACCCTCTCGGCTTGGTAGCAAAAGGCAGCGCCTGGTACCTCGTAGCGAATACGCCTCGAGGTTTTCGTACCTATCGCGTATCGCGGATCGAAAACGCAACCGTTCTCGATAAGGCTAGCAAACGCCCCGCGGATTTCGACTTGGCAGACCATTGGCGATCATCCACCAAGCAGTTTCAGGAGGGATGGCCGCGCCTGAGCGCCACGCTGCGCCTCGAACCCCGCGTCGCTCGGTGGGTACGAACCTGGGTGACAGCTGTGGTCACACGGGATGCGGAGAACGATCCTGATCACTGGGTGACTGTCAAAGTGCAATTCGACCATGAAGACGAAGCCCGCTTCATGGTGCTTGGCCTAGGTTCTCGGGTAGAAGTGATTGAACCATCGACCTTGCGCGATCGGATTCAAGCGGAGGTGGCAAAAGTAGCGTCGCGGATACTCTGAAGAAATCTATGGCGCGAGAGTGGTCGTCCCACCGGGGCCTCGGGCACCCGCCCCAGTCGCGACCGTTAAGACCCCTCTTGCAGGCGACCCCTATCCCGATGAACCCTTCCTCGTGAACCGCTTTTCTAAAGAGGCCGGAATCATCCAGTGACGCGGCCAAGCAGGCGCCAGCGGCAGTCGTCATGCATAGTCGCACCAGAAATAACGGCTTTCATCCGGCTCTGAAACGTTAGAGGTGGGGATGGTATGCGCAGGGGAGGCGATCGCCTCGGCCGCGCAAAGCAAACCGGCCACACAGACTCGCCGCCAGAGTGAGCGGCCCGCTCTGCAAATTTGCGTCCCTCAGAGCTTTGGCCTTCGGACCTGGGTCGGGAGAAGTATTTCTGTCAAGGTTTGCAGCCGTTGAACCAACACTGTTCGTTGCACTTCATGCCCCCTGCAGGGCAGCGCGACTGTTCGTCTACTGACTTTACTGGTTAATGCGGAAAGTCCCGGCGGATGGGCTCAAAAATCTTTTTGACCTCCACACAATCGGCAGCCCGCACGCGGTCGGCAGCGATTTGGCGGGAATTCAGTGCCATTGACTCCGGGTCCATAAAGTGGCTATTTTGCGATAAGCTATCGGTCAGAGGAGTCCGTCACCGTTTTGCTTGCCGAGTGGAGGGGTGGGAGCGATGGGGCGCTTCACGCCCTGATTCCCCTCGTCTACCAGGAACTGCACAAGCGGGCGCACCACTACCTGAGGGCCGAGCGCCCGGGCCACACCCTGCAGAGCACGGCGCTGGTACATGAGCATCGGGAAAGGGTTTGTCCAGGTTGGCCGAGAGCAAGGAGTGCTCTCGGGCCATGATGCAAAAAGCAGCGCCGCGCTCCAATTGTCGCGGGCGATGGCTAAATACAGGGAAGACCGCCGGCTTAGCGCTGTGCTTCTTAATCCACGAGGACGCAAGCGTGGAAGTGGAGGGCTCCGGAAGGAGCAGGAGCTAATCATTACTGGGCGAATCCGCAAGTTCTATTTAGCTCGCGAAAGACGGCCCGTGGCTGCCCTTTCGCGGTTAGGACCATTGAGCGAAGGAGAGGGTACGGAGCAGATGGGCAAGCTCTTGGAAGCCTTCAAGGCAACCCACATTGTGGTAGGGCACGCAGTTCAGAAAGGTAGGCGGATCCGGCCTCGTTTTGGAGACAAGGTGTCTCTGGTCGACACCGGGATGCTCAGCAGCTACTACCCTGGAGGCCGGGCGTCAGCCATGGAAATCTGCGGTGGCGCAAAATCTACGGCTCAGTACATGGACGGGCAGCAAGAGCTTCTCGAATCCGCCGAGTCTTTCGCCGCAGAACGGAAAGCCCGGGGAACATCGAGCGATACCCGATGGGGCCACTGGTTCAGAAAAGCTAGCCGTCTTACCGGCCGAGGGAGTATGTTCCGCAACGACGGGCGCATTGCAATAAGAGCGAGGGGTTATGTAGGAAGGCCCTGGGGATGAAACACTGGATCGAGCGTGCCCTGAACGTCGGCCCCGGAGACTTGCGGCGTGGATCCCTTCTGAGCGCGTGCCTGTTTTTAGTCATGGGCAGCTACAAAATCGGCGGCGTGGCGGGGGCTGCGTTATTCCTGTCGCGGTTCCAGGCGAGTCAGCTTGCCTACGCCCAAATTGCCAGTTCTGTGCTGGTGGCGGTGATCATAGCGGGCTATGTGGTGATTGCGCGGCGATTTCTTTTCCGCGATCTGCTCGTCGGCAGCATGCTGTTTTTCTCCGCCACTTGCGCGGTGTTTTGGGGGCTAACCCATTACTACTCCCGCCTGATCTGGGTTTTTCCTGCCTTTTACGTTTGGGTAAAAATATTCGGCGCACTGGGGGCTACGCAGGTCTGGACGCTGGCGAATTACGTCCTGACAACGCGCGAGGCCAAGCGTGTTTTTGGGATGGTGGGCGGTGGCGGCATTGCGGGATGTATTTTTGCTGGTTTCCTTTCCAATACGATGGCCAAGGGGTTCGGAACGGAAAGTCTGCTGCTGGCAATGACGCTGTTTATTTTGATCTGCGCCGGGCTGGTGATCTTGGTCTGGCGCAGCGGGCGAGTGCTGGTGGGTGACGGGCAGCGGACCGCCGGAGGACCCACCGAAACAGCCCCGCAAAACGTGACCGCTAGCTTGCAGCTGCTGTTCTCCTCGCCTTATTTTCGGGCCATCGCGGCGGTAATCTTCATTACGTCGTTGGTCACTACATTAACGGACTGGCAGTTCCTGGCCATTGGTAAGCAGTTCCTGGTAAAGAAAGACGTAATGGCTGCTTTTTTTGGTGATTTTTATTTCTACGCGGGCATTCTGGGGTTGTTGTTTCAGTTACTGTTGACCGCACGATTTTTGCGCCGATTCGGTATTGGCACCGCGCTGTTCATTCTTCCCGTCACTGTGTTCTTGGGTTCGACCGGTCTGCTCGTTCTTGGCACGCTGGCTTCTGCAGTAGCGTTGCACGGCGGGGACCGGGTGCTGGGTTATTCGATCGACAAGTCTACGGCCGAATTGCTTTACCTGCCGATCTCTGCCGGTGTGAAGTTACAAGTAAAATGGTTCATTGATACGGTGATCTGGCGCATGGGGGATGGCCTCTCCGGCGTAATCGTCGTGATTTTTGCCACCTACCTGCACTTTTCCCCCCGACAGATCAGCTGGATCGTGCTGCTCCTGGTTATCGGTTGGCTGGCGGCAGCTTCTGTCGTGCGGCGCCAATACGTCGCTACCCTGAGGGAAAGCATCACGCAGCATCGCTTCGATGTGGAACAAGCCAGTGCGCCAGTGCTGGACCGATCCACAACGGACCTTCTGACCACCAATCTTTCCGCATCCGACCCCAAGGACATTCTTTACGCGCTGTCCCTTTTTGAAGTGGAACAGCAGAGAGCCGTGCATCCGGCGATACGCGCTTTGCTGAGTCATCCCGCAGCAGAAGTGCGGAGGAAGGCAATCTCGATTCTGTCGGCATCCGGCGACCAGACGGTGCGGCCAGACATGGAGCGGCTGCTCCGGGATCCTGACCTGAACGTGCGCACGGAAGCTCTGCTTTACCTTACCCACAATGCCCATGTGGACCCGCTGGAGCTGATCGAGGAAGTGGGTGCCTTCCCGGACTTCTCGGTGCGATCGGCGGTTGTGGCATTTCTGGTACGCCCCGGCCAAGCCCAGAACCTGGAGGCCGCACGCCAGATTCTGGAGGCCATGGTCAGCGAGCAAGGTGCAGAAGGGCGGCGGACCAAAGTGGAAGCGGCTCGATTACTAGGCTTGCTCCCGGACTCCTTCAACCCGCTGCTCTTGATGCTGCTCGCCGATGCCGACACCGCGGTGGCGCAGGAAGCGATACGGTCTGTGGGAAAATCGCGCCAGCGGCGGCTGGTGCCGGACCTTCTGGACAAGCTGGCGAATCGCGAGCTGCGTGCCGAAGCTGCCAAGGCCTTGGGTGAGTTCGGGGACACGATCATCGGAGCGTTGCGCGACCATCTCGGCGACTCCTCGGTAGCCATCGAGGCACGAAGAGAAATCCCCGCCATCCTGGCGGGGGTCGGAACACCGGCAGCGGCGCGGGTACTGATGGAGCACCTGCTGGAAAGCGACATCACCCTGCGACTCCGTACCATTAGCGCTCTCAACAAGCTCTGCCGCCTCCACCCTGAGATCGAGACAGACGTCCAGACGTTGGAGACGGTCTTAGCTGCGGAGATTCTGGGGCACTACCGGTCGTACCAGATTCTGGACAAGCTCGGCGTCGCCGGGGACAGTCAAGATCCAGCAGTGACGGAGTCCATCCGGCAAGAATTGGAGCGCATCTTTCGCCTGCTTGGCCTGTTATATCCTCACCTTGATCTTCACGCCGCCTATTTGGGATTGCAATCCAAGAGCGTATCAGTCCACGGCAATGCCCTGGAATTCCTCGATACCGTCTTAAAGTCCCAGCTGCGTGACATGCTGATGCCATTGCTGGACGGTAAGATCACGGTTGGCGAGCGTGCTCGCTTAGCGAACCGGCTCGTGGGTACCAAAATCGAGAGCCGAGAACATGCAGTGGTGGCGCTGGTGACGAGCGACGATCCCTGGCTGAGGTCTTGCGGCGCCTATGCGATCGGAAACTTCGGATTGAAATCTTTAGAAGGTGAATTGAATCGATGTCTGAATGATGCGGACCCGCTGCTGCGAGAAACCGCCAGAGCAGCCAAACTGCGCCTGGAGGCGCTGGTTACGAAGGCTGTCCCCTAGGTTAAGTAACACAACCGAAGCAGCACTGGCGAGGGGATCGGGCAGGTGGGGCTGATCGGGCGGTTCGGAATTATTAGGCTGATAGAGATCTTGAAACCGTGTTGCCGAAGCGCCAGCACAGTGTGCTTTACGGAAAGTTAGAGACGCTCCTGCGACAGACGGTTTGCGGTGTTTGTNNGGATGAACACTTCGGTGATCATTTCAGTGACAGGGCTTCTGTCGAGGCGGGCAAGGGGGCAACGCGCTCGATTTCGCCATGGGCACCCCGCTTGGGCATCCAAAGCTCGGCATATGAGCCATGCAGGGCTGTTCGGGAAAAGCTCTCCCTACCAGACCTCACATCGCTCCGCCGGCGGACGCACCATCGCGGAATCTTTCTTACAATGAAATGCTTCCGCGAATTCCGGCAAGTTTGAAAGCGGGCCGATCACCCGGTACTTCGCAATAGGATGAGGATCGCCCTGCACCATCTTTCTTTGCGTCTCAGGACGAATCTCATCCCCGCGCCATTGTCCCCAGGCGATGAAGAACTGTTGAGCTGGCGTAACTCCATCCAAAGTCGGTGCCGGATGCTTTTCTTGCGCCTTCTGAAAAGCTAGGTAAGCGATTTTCGCCCCCGCCAGATCACCGATGCTCTCGCCTAACACCAGATTGCCGTTGTGGTGGATATTCGGCTCGATGAAGTAACCGTCAAATTGCCGGGCAACGCACTCCGTCTTTTCTTTGAAGCGTTTCTGATCTTCCGGAGTCCACCAGTTACTCAGCCGTCCCTGCGCATCGAACTTGGCGCCTTGATCGTCAAATCCATGGCTGATCTCGTGCCCGATCACAACTCCAATCGACCCGTAGTTGACCGCGTCCACGGCATGAATGTCGAACGCCGGAGGCTGCAAGATGCCGGCCGGAAAAACAATCTCGTTCAACAGCGGGTTGTAATACGCATTGGAGGTCGGCGGCGTCATGCCCCACCGCCCGCGATCGGTCGGTTTGCCGATCAGATTCCAGTCGTCATCGATCACATTCCAGCGCACTGCAGCGGCCTGATTTTTCCAGAAGGAATCGCGGGTCAATACAATACTGCTATAGTCCTTCCACTTGTCCGGATACCCGATCTTAGGATTCAGCGTCGACAGCTTCTCCAAGGCCTTCTTCTTCGTCTCCGGCCCCATCCAGCTCAAACCTTCGATCGTCTCATGCATCCCCCTGATGATGTTCGCAACCATCTCCTGAGCCCTCGCCTTGGCCTCCGGAGGAAAATACTTCTCAACGTACTTCTTCCCGAGCGCCTCACCCAGAACCTGGTCCGTGGACTCCGCACACCGCTTCCACCGCGGCTTGATTTGGGTTGCGCCGCTCAAATACCTTCCCTGAAACGCGAAATTCTCATTCACAAATGGCTCCGACAACACGTCGGCCTTCGCGTTGAGAAGCTGCCACGTCAAATATGTCTGCCAGTCGGCCAATGGCGTTTCACGGAGCTGGCGGTCCACCTCCTTCAGGAAGTCCGGTTCGGATACATTCAGGTCCGCCCGCGAGAGCTTTGCCGACGCAAAATAAGTGTCCCAGTCCATCGCGGGAGCCAGCTTGGCAAGAGAGGCATAAGGCAGCTTGTGGTCGGTGTTGGCAGGATCTCGTAGCGCAACATTGTCCAGGGACTTCTCAGCCAAGTTCTTTTCCATCTGGAAAACCGTTTCGGACGCGGCCTTAGCGCCCTTCTCGTCGTAGCCAGCCAGCTTGAACATCGTCGCCACGTGCAACTGATACTTCTCGCGCGCCTCCTGGAATCGCGCCTCCGGCTTCAGGTAATAATCGCGATCCGGCAACCCCAAGCCGCTGGCAAACACATTGGCAATCGTTTCACTCGGATCGTGATTGTCCGGGAGCGATATCAACCCGAACGGAACAAAGACGCCCTGCTCGTGGAAGCTGAGGATTATGCGCTGAAGATCTCCCGGGCTTTTTATGTCACGAATCTTTTGGAGCATCGGTTCGGCCGGCGCCAGGCTAAGCTGATTGATTCGGGCTTCGTCCATGCAAGAGCTGTAGTAGTCCCCGACCAGCTGCTCTACGCTTCCCTTGTGCCAATCCGTGCGGGCGGAGACCTGGTCGAGAATCACCTTTAATTGCTCTTTCACCTCCTCTCCCGCTTGCCACCTTCTGCTCCATCGGTCCATATAGGGCGGAATCGGATTCTCCGCGTGCCAGGTGCCGTTCGCATACTGCGCAAAATCGGTGCATGGATCGCACTTCTTGTCCAAATCGCCAGTCTGAATGCCATGCTGAGCAGTCGTCTGAGCAGCCAAACCGCAAGCCAACAGAATCATCAGTAATCGAAACGCGCGCATTTATCCTCCATTCTCAAGGCCGCTATCTTAACGCAGCTCTGAACGAATTCCGAACAAGCGCCCAATCCCGGGCGAACGAAACAGCCAAAGAGACGAGCGATGTCAGCAGTCGCCAGGAGAAAGACCGCTGCGGCGCACGTTGGGAGAAGGTCAAAGCGCAGAAGAAAGCAACCACGTAGCGTCCGTCTTCCGTACACAGGAAAAACCCGCCAAGCTGATATCGAACCCAACCTGGTCATTTGCGGACATACACACATGCAGTTCGACCGAACGATTGGCGATTTTCGCCCAGTGAATGCCTGGAGCGTCGGAATGCCGTCACGTCACGAGAGCAAAGCACAGGCGGTGAAAGGAGGCCGTCTATCGGGCCGAGGTGCATGGGCCGTGGCTCATTGACCCGAGCAGGCCGGATCACAAGCAGGGTGAGGATAAACCACGACTCGCCACTCACTTTTCCTGCACTGCTCCCACGCTCACAATCTTCGCCGTGGCGCGGAATTTCTTGTAATCGCGGTAGGTCTGCTCCAGGTCCACATCAAAGTTCTTGAGCAGGGCCAAACGCACGTCGATCTTGGCCGTGACATGGAGCGGCAACCATACTTCCTCGTTCACCCGCGTTTGTTCCAGCATGAAACGCGAACCCTTGTGAAAGCGCGCCAGGAACAATCCCCAGGTAATGGTGTCCAGGCATTCCACGTCCATCTTGGCCAGTTGCAGATCGTTCTTGTCGATCCAGACGCGCCCGCGGAACTTCGACAGATACTTGGACTCCTTCAACCGCGGCACAAATCCCGGACGCGGCTCGCCCTCAATTACCCAGGCTTCGCGCCCGCCCAGCGTTTCCGTCCCCACCAGCGTGAAAGTGTAGGCGTCGGCGACTTCGCGCACGAACTTACGGTCTTCTTCACGATCTTTCTCTTCTCTTTCCTCCCGTTTCTTGCGGTCGCTTTCCGATTCGTTCTTGCGCTTGTCGATGATCTTCTGAATCTTTTCCTCTTCCTTGGCCGCATCCCTTTTGTCGAGCGCTTTATCGTCCTTCTCGATCAGCCGCTGCACCTGCTCACCGTAGAGTTCCATCACTTCATAAGTCTTCACTTCGGTGGACTTTACCTGCCCTTTGCCATCGAGCTTGTGCTCCTCGTCGCGTTCGATGTAGGTATAGTCGCGCAGCCGTTTGTCGTTTTCGAGGTCCTTGTCGGCGACAATACGAAGCAATTGTTGCATCTGCTCCTGCGAGACCTTGCCGCTGGCGTCGGTCTTTAAATCAGGCAGGGAAGCATCGCCAGGCGAGTTCCCGGAGATGGGAGGGGCGGACTGATCCTGCCCCAAGGCAAACAGACTGGCAAACAGAATGATAAGCAGAGCAATCGGAGCGAGACCCAATCTTCTCATAAGGGGTAGTACGTCCTTAGAAGGCAGGGAGTTCCCTCAGGATGCATGAAAATGGCGCTCATGCATCTGCTGCTGTCTTGAACGCCTTGCCCAAACGTTCCCCCTGGAACAGCCGCTCGTCCACGCGATGCAGGCGCTTGGCCATGGCCGGGGTGATCAACGGGTGCTCAATATCAAACAGGTGATACACGATGAACCACACCGGCTGGTCGGTGGTCATCCAGTTCTGGCGAATCGCCCTTCCCGGAGCAAAGCCATTGAACAACTATGTCTTGCTTGGGGCCAATGAAGCCACCTATGCATCCGAACATCTGCACCATCTANNATGGAGTTTCTGGACGGCGCAACGCTGAAGCGTCGCATTGCAGGGCGTCCGCTGGAAACGGAAGTTCTTCTTCCGCTCGCCATCGACATCGCCGACGCGCTCGATGCCGCTCACGCTGCTGGAATCGTTCACCGCGACATCAAGCCCGCCAACATCTTTGTTACCGCAACCGGTATTCTCCCGGCACCTCCTGCGGATCAGAGCGCTGGACCTCGCGCGAAATGACCGGCCGTCCCGGTTGGCCGCGGCGCATCTTCTGGGTCCAGAACAGGTGAAAGCCGGCACGATGCCAGGCCATGACCGTCACTCCGAAATCGTGCCAGGTCGCCCTCATGTCGGGTACTTTGTCCCGATTGCACCGAGTGCTCGAATAATGATGTTGTGGCGGACCCTAATATTTTGTTTCGCGGTTAGAGTTGCACAGCAACCTTTTCGCGAGGCCCGGGTTCCTTTTCTTAGGGCGAAGCCGTTTCGAAGCCTGACACTTTTTTCCCCCTGATGCCGGCATCCTTGAAGGTGCCGCTTCGGGGATCCCGAGAAAGTGAGGAGCTTCGATGGTGACGGGAGCAACCGTGGGATGCAGCGGCAACGGAACCTTTACCATGACTCCGATGCTCGGGCGCTAGAGCTGTAAACGAGGCGAGGACCATCTATGTGGGTCAGAGATTCGAGAGTGCAAAAAAGGTGACCAGATCTTTTGGATTATGGCGGCTTTGTAGTCGGCGCACTGACACGAAGCGGTGAGGATAGCGACATGTCAAATCTGCAAGAGCACTTCCGGGCCCTGACTCCTGCGCGTGACCGCCGCCTTCAGACGCGCACCACTCCCGCTTCTCTCACGTATTTTGGGCTCGGCGATACCAATGGCGGCGTTGTCCTCAATATAAATGAGACGGGCATGGCGGTTGCTGTGGCCAACCACCTTGTAGTAGGTGAGTACCTCCCACGCATTCGCTTTCAGTTGCCCAGGTCCAGTCAAAGCATCGAAATCTCAGCGCAGCTTGTGTGGCTAGCGGAATCAAAAAAAACCGCTGGCATCCGATTTGTTAATCTCAGTGCCGACGCCCGCAATCAAATCTCAAATTGGATCGCGCCCGAAAAGCCAGCCTCCGAATTTGAACAACTGCCGAGACCCCTTCGCTCCGACAAGCAGGCCTTGGAAATCAGTTCTCGCAAGTCCAGAAGGATCTTTAGCAACCCATCAGATCACGATGAGGAAGCGGCAGCGCGTTACGCGCAAATGTTCCCGACTGAAAGCACTTATGCAAAACACACCGCCGCGGTCGACGAAATCAAACCGCAGCCGGGTCCCCTCCCAATTCTTGCCGGCACTCACACCGACGCCGGTATTTCGATGTTCGGCTCCGCTGCGGAAATTTCAACCGGCGACATTCCGCAGAGCCTAGCGGCCAGCTTTCCATCGGAACATGCAAAAAACCTCGCGCCCGAACCAATCAAGACCTTTATTCCCGAGCTCAGTGAAGACCTAACGCCTGAGCCAGTTGGGATTCTCATCCCGGCGACCCTCGAAAACTTCCCAACGGAGCCGATTGAATGTTTTTCTCCTGACCGAGTCCAAACCTCCTCGCCAGAACCGATCGCGCGCACCGCGACCCAGGCATCTGAGGTCGTGGCGCCTGAGATTCTGGATGCGAGCGGTCTATCGCCTGTCGAAGACCTCCAGGAAAATGTGCACCACTACATTCCAGTCCTTCGTTTTGGACAGCAAGTTCCAACCGGCAAAATCGAGTCCTCACCAGATCCTATGGACGACTCGCCCTCATACCTTAATGTTCCTGAACTATCAGCAGGGAGAGGATTCGGATTTCAGCTCGCCGCAGTAGCGTTTTTGTTCGCGGTGATGGTTTTCGCCGTCGGGCTCACAGGGGGACGCGGCCCGCTCGGAAAACGCCTCCGAGACCCCCAGAAACCGATGCCAGCTGTTGATGCCACGCCACCGGCACTGCCTGATCGCCCAGACGAAGTGACTTCGGGAACTTCCACTCTGCCAGCAGCAGATACGTTCAATACGCATGCAGTAAATCCGTCAGTGCAGGAGACGGAAGAATCGCGCTCAGAAAGTCCATCCGCACCATCCCGCATTGCACGACTCGCGGATTCAGCTACCCGCGTCAGACCGAACGGACCATCTTCAGCGGTGACGAGCCGATCCAACATTGATTCCGATAACTCTTCGGGTGTCAATAAACTCGATGACGCCACGCCTTCTGAAGAAAACTCCGAGGAAAACACCCGGTACTCAGAATCTTTCGCGAATGCGCCCTCCACGGATTTAAATTCATCTCCGACAATAGAATCTAAACCATCTGCTAATCCCATAAGCAATCCCGAGCGCAATGGCTCAAACGGGCTAACCGCGCGAAACACGCCCCCAGTCGCTAGTTCCGAGCCCGCATATGCAGCCAAGGCTGCCGGCCCGATGAGTGCCGCGCCGATAAATTCCGCGAGTGGCCCGACGACGGATTCTCGGCAGGATGAGAAAGCGATCATCGGACATGGCGAGAAGCCATCGCCTGTTGTGAAGCAGAGTCCCGAAGTTTTGCCGCCCATCGTAAAGCCTCGTGACGAATCTCAGAATCAGGTCGCCAGCCCAGCCCAGCCTGCAAACGAGGAGACCAATAAAAGCGAGGTAAGAGCGGACGGCTCACAACCTAGATCCACGAAGGATCCAACGCGATCTGAGGATCACCCTTCTCTTCTCCAGTTTGAGGCTGGCGTCCGCCTGTTCATTCGCGTGACCTCGATGACGCGTCAGCCCGATGGAAGCTTCAGTTTCCGGGGAACCCTATTGCAGCCGATCACCCTTGCGGGTCGGGTTTCACTTGATCAGAGCACGGAACTGGTCGGGTCGGGCACAGTGAACGGTGGACACGTTGCGGTTTCAGTGGCGGGATTCACCGTCCGGGGAGAAAACTACGGACTGCGGCAGGCAGCGAGTGGGGTGATCAGGAAGCCCGGAAGCGGACCTGTGGTTGAACTCAGTCTCGGCAAAGTGCTCGAGATGTGGCTTGTATCCGCATCAGTTTATGAGAAGACCCGGCCAACGGGATTGAAGTCACAGGTCGCAACCCTTCCGACGAACGGGCGCTAGCCACCGAATTCAAGAAGTGCTTAGCGATGAGCATCCCTCTCCGCCATATTTTCAATCACTTACGATCGATCAGATCAGCCCACAAATCAGTTAAGCCCGTGCAAGCGCGAGTTTAACGATTTTCATGTGCGCCTGCCGCATATCCGCCACATTCTGTTGGCTCTGCTAAATCCTGGTCAGCCGGATTATGGAGGGGATTTCTGAGAAAGAGATTCTCGAGACAATCAACGCTCACCTGCCCCCGGAGTGAACCACCATGCTGCCGCACGCCCTGCCGTTGAGTAGGGAAGCCCGCGAGGCGCTGGTTTTGGCAGAAGCAGAGGCTGACAAGCTCGGTCATCGATACATCCGGAATGAGCAGCACCTGCCGGGACCGGTCGAATCGGGAAATAGCTTCGCAGCTGAGTTACTGACAAAAAAGGGACTCTCCGCTCGAGAAACTGCGAATGCAAATAAAGGTCTTGCCTGGCTCCGTCGACAGGGGAAGGTAACGTTCTGGTAACCGTTACTGAGCTGAATCTTTACGTAACTTGTCGAACCGCATCTAGATCCTAGAATCTACCAAGGCGGCTTGTGTTTCCGACGTTTCGTGATCGGAGGTGCCATCGCGCCGGGGCGCGTGGGTAGCCTTGGCTTCTCCCGTTGAGCGAAGTGCGTTTGCAGAAAATATTATGGTTTAGGACGTTTCTCGGAGGACTGCCAGAGATCTGGCTGAGGCATGCCCGTAGAACTAAAGACCAAAGTAAACATTGCGCTTTGCCTAGCTTTGGCGGCATTGGCCGGTATGGGCTGGCTATCGCTGCGAGAGAGCCAAAATCTAACGGAGGCCGATCGATGGGTTTCACATACGCGCGATGTACTCGAGACCAGCGAATCGTTTCGCTCGCATCTCTCCGAGGCAGGTATGGCTCGACGAGTTTTTCTTCAGGGCGACAGCAAACAGATCGATGTGTTCAACGCTGCGGCCAAGGCTTCTCTCGCAGACTTCAATGCCTTGCGACAGCAGACTACCGACAACCAGCAACAGCAGAAGAGGCTCGACCGACTGGAACCTCTAGTGCACGCAAGGCTCGCCGCTCTGGAGAAGTCCATTGCTGCTCATAGAGTGGTCGCACACGATGAATCCCTGCAGAATCATTTAACGAGCCAGTCCACCAGCGTTCTAGCTCAAATCGCCGAACAGACGCGAGATTTCCAGAACGTCGAGCGAGAGCTCCTCAGACAGCGGACGAGCATGGTGGAGGAAGGCGCTCGAAGGACATCCAGAGACGACACGATCCTGAGCTTCTTTGTATTCTGTTTTATCGTGATCGCCGCGGCAGGGCTAAACCGTGAATTATCTCGCCGCAAACAAACGGAGCAGGCAATTGCCGAACAAAAGTCGTTGTTGCAGTCCATTCTTGACACTTGCAACGATGCGATCGTCGTAGCCGACAGTAGGGGAAAGCTTATCTTGCGCAATCCTGCCGCTTTGCGAATGCATACCGACCTGGTGGACCGCGTGGGGGAGGAGGTTCCTCGTANNCTCTACCGAGCACTAAAGGGAGACCATGTAGACAACATCGAGGTGTGCCTGCATCCTGCCTGTGAGCCAGAGGTTCGTTGGGCGCTCGCGTCCAGTCGTCCTTTAGTCAGCGAGGCGAAGGTGCTCGGTGCAGTTGTATTCTACCGGGACATTACCGAGCGGAAAGAATTAGAAAACAAACTTGCAAGCTACACCGAGGAATTGAAATCCTCGAATCTGGAGCTGCAGAAAGCCCAGATCGCGCTGGAGCAGTTGGCCTCGGCTGACGAACTCACGGGTCTGCAGAACAGGCGCGGGTTTCTCGCGCTTGCGGCCCAAAGCATTAAGCTTGCTCATCGTGCTCAAAAACCCTTTTCCTTAATTTTTGTTGATTTGGACAGTCTGAAGAAAATCAACGATACGTTGGGACATGGCGGCGGAGATCTAGCCATTACCGACGCTGCGCATGTCTTAAGTGACAGTATTCGACACTGCGACGTGTTGGGCCGTCTAGGCGGCGACGAGTTCGCGATTCTGATGAGCGATGCCGATGCAGAGAGCGCCCGAATTGTGAAAAAGCGGCTGACTGACAA
>PMHI01000077.1:0-9668 GCA_003156615.1 Acidobacteriaceae bacterium
TTCTTCACTGTGGTGTTCGGACTGTTTGAGATCCTGCTGATCTACGGACTGATTTGTGCGACGCTGGTCTCATTCCGCATCCAGGCCGGCAATGGCAGGATTGTCCGCCGTCGGGCTCTGTTCGGTATCGGAGGGGCTCGTGAGTTTCGCTTCTCCGACATTGCTCAGATATTGGCCGCCACCAAGGCGCAACAACCAGGCACACCGGCTTCTTACTCGCTTCGCTTGCAGANNCACGTCGCTGTCGACACGGTTCTCGGGAGCTACGATCCCCCGCAACGGGGACAAGCGGCATCAAGACCTCTCCCTGGGTTTCGCCGCAATCGTCCGGCCGCTCTCGCGTTGGTGATCGCATTCTTCCTCGCCTGGACGGGTTTCGTCGGCTACCGTTTTCTCTCGCGGGATTATGGCAAGCCCACCCGAGTATCGAGGGTCCCGACACCGGCCAAATCTTCCCCGCACCAGTTGGCTCGCTCGCCGCTCACAGACATCGATCTGCAACATCTGCAGACGCTTTCCGAACAGGCGCAGGCGGAAGAATTGCTGGGCCGGGCAATTCAGCACGATACTCGCGCGCTCGAACTGTTCGAGGAGAAGATTGACGTCTGGCACGATCTCCAGCGCACCGCGAAGATGAACGAACTGGAGAGGCGCTCTCAATTCTCCACCGACCTGCGCGTTCGCAACGCCAATGCAGATCTCAACCTGGCAATCAATGGAGTGGCGAAAACTAACGCCTCGGTGGACGCCCTCATCGCGCTGGCGCAAGCCGACCCCGCGCATCGTGCCTACAGCGTGTACGCGATGGGAATGCTGGCCGGCCGCGGCGTGGGCTACGATCGCATTTATCCGGTCCTGGTGGACTACACCAAAAACGACCCTAACCCGCAGGTGCGGCAGTGGGCCGTCGAAGGCATGCGCTACCTCGGCACCGATGAAGCTTTGGACCAACTCTTCGATTCCTTTACGCACGACCCATCCGACGCGGTCCGCGATCGCGCGGGCTGCAACGTGTCCGACTGCGGCAACTTCATGCGCAAACAGCGCCTGCGAATGGTGCCCAAACTGATCGAGCTAGCCGCAGATCCGCAAATTACCCCGCAAATGCGCAACTGGACCTTCCTCGCGTTGCATGAGGTCACTGACGCAGCTCTGCCTGGCGATGCGTCGGCTTGGCGAGACTGGTATGCCCAACACGGGGCCGAAAAGATGACCGAGTTCGAACAGTCGGATTGGTGGAGAGTTCGCGGCGATCAGTAGCCCCATGTTCACTGGGCAACCCGGAAATTATTCCCCTGCCGGGCCAGAGATCCGCTTCGGAGAAGGGATGGTCAGGGGAGGCTTCTCGTGCACTACAGATGTCGCTAGGGAACGATCAGGATTGGAGCTCGCCAGAAAGTAGCCTTCTCGGTTGTCGGGTCAAGGATCGTGATTTGGCAGTCGTAATTCCCGGCTGCCAGACGATCGAGGTCAACGCTGAAGTTGAAAGGCATAGTTCCAAGCCGGCTGGTGGCACTAGGAACGACCGCCGTGGGGGCGGTCTCAAGAACTTTGTTTCCACTGAGATAAAGGCTGACGAATGCGAAAAGAGGCTGGCTCGCGGGCGGGCTACCCTGCGGGGGCTGCTTATAGGCCTGGAGGTAGACGTACATCTCCTGACTCGTACTGAAGACTCGAGTCACGCTCGGGACAAGCTTTCTTCCGTTTTGGACGAGGGGGTTGACCGCAACTTCTTTTTCCTTGTGCGCACCTTTCTCCACGTCATAGAGCACCTCTCTTAGATCGACGCGCTGGCTGCTCAGCACGACGGAGCTGATGGGGACGCGCTGGTCCTCTTTGTTCAGGTTGGGGATTACGAAGACGGTTTGATAGGTGCCGATTCTCCCCGTTTCGTCGTCGCGCGCCAGGAACTTGATCATGTACTTTCCGGGCAGGAGGGTGAAACCGGAGTCGTACTCGATGGGGCGCCGGGCAAGCTCAGCGGCGGTCGCGTCGGAGAGCTTAATGTTGACATGGTCGCGGACGTTGGTGACGGTAGTGCCACCGACGAGGTCTTTAATTTCACCGACGAAGTCGATCAGGGTGTGCTCGGCGCCGCCCCGCTTGGCGAGAGCCAGTTCGCGTCCAGGGATCTTAACGACGATGGGGACGAAGTATTCGGCCCGGTTGAGCTGGAAGTGATCGATCTCCATCGCGATGGAGAGTTCGGTGATGGGGTCGTCGAGCATCAGCGCGTCTTCGAGTTGACGCTCTTTGTCGACAGCAGTAAAGCGGCTGAACAACTTATCTGCGTAGTAGCCCTGGCGGTAAGTAAGGTTCGCGCCGGAATCGTTCGTGAGGGAGACTTTGANNTCCTGGGCCTGCACGATGCCGCGGGTGAGGTCGTTGTTATCAAAGAGTGCTTTGCCTCCAGTGTCGCCGGCAAGCGCAAAGAGCGTGTCCTGCGACTGCTGAAAGTTGTTGGTGGTGGCGAGGGCGGCGGCGCCTGTGTACATGCCGGAGTTGCCGGGCGAGCCTTGGGTCGCGTCACCGAGCGGAGCTTCTGCGACCAGGCCGCGCGCGTCCACCGGCCAAAAAGAAACGCCAGCTTTGATGGCGGCGTCGACGGTGGCATGAAGCTGGGCCTGGTTATCGATGCCGTTGAGGCGGAGGCCGCTGGCGAAGTAGATGAGGGACTTTTTCTCGTTCAACTGGCCAAGCATTTTGGCCGCGGTTTCGAGGGCAGAAAGCTGGCGGTCCGTGTTGAAGACGTTGAACTCACTGTCGTCCTGGCCAAATGCGGCTCCCGTATCGGCGCTGCTGGCGTCGTCGATGGTCTCGACCGACCCTTGGCCCTCGCCCACGATCAGGGTTTGGAGGATGCTGAGCAGCTTATTGCGATCGGCGGTGAAGTCCTGCAGAATGTCGACCGAGCCGCCCTGGTAGCGGAGGATGGCTACGAGATCCACGGTTGTCATTTGCGTGCGGAGGAATTGTTCAGCCGCAGAAAGCGCGCGGAGCTGGTCAGCCGGGCGCATGGCAGTCATGTCGAAATAGAAAGCCAGCAGGCGGCGATTCTTGTAGCGTTCGCTGTCCGGGGCTTCAGGCGTGACCTGGGTGCGAGCGAGGCGCTTGTAGAGCTTCAGCTCTTCGGAGCCGGGTGGTGCGACCGGCAAGGGCAATGCGTTCGCGGCGAGATTCTGGTGCTCGCAGAAGGTGATCTTCTGTGGTGCGCCGTCCTCGGTGATNNGTCTGCTGAGCGGGCGCGTAGGCGGCGGCTAGTAGAAGGAAAAGGAAAATGACCGGCAGCATCCTGATCTCAGAACTCCTTTCAGAACTCATCTTAGAACCTCAGGCGCAGTGAGGTTTCGAGACTGCGCATCGGATTGGCAGCAACCGGGAGGCCGAATTGGGTACTGTTTACGGTCGTGTTCCAGCCGGTGAAAACACCGTGGTTGAGCAGGTTCGTTGCATCCACGCGCAGGTCCAAGTAGAAGCGTGAACTCGGGCGGAAGGAGCGCACCAGCGAACTGTTGAGGCTGAACTGGTCGGGGCCGGTAATCGAGTTCCTGCCCGCAGTTCCCCATNNTAGATGGAAGCACCCGTGGCGTCCGGGCGGATCGTGCCGGTGAATCCGGTCCCTGGCACAGCCGCCAAATAAACAGGCGTCTCTGGCAAGCCCGTTCCGGCGATGATCGTAATGAGGACGGTCCAGCCCTTCAATAGCCTGCCTGGCCAGCCCGTCATGAGAGTTCCGCCTCCCAGGCCCTCGCCGCTCGTGTATTGCACCTGCAGATTGAGCAGGTGACGTTGATCAAAACTCGAAAGCGAGCGCTCCGCATGCAGATCGAGCCAGTTCTGCGCGATAGCCGGTGTTGGCGCGGCCGGGCTCTGAGTCGGCGCGCCGGTGGATTCAGAATCAGTCGAGCCCAGCGTGCTGGCGGTGACGTGCCCCAGTCCACCTAGTTGCCCATCGTCGTCGATCGATTTTGAAAATGTGTAAAGTAGCGATGCGGCGAAGCCGTTAAGCAGCCTGCGGCGCAGTTGGACTTGGCCTGCTTGACGCGCGGAGTCGCCGCCCGAAGTTTGATAGACGAAGCCCGAGGGGCACGTAGGACAAGAGTTCGTTGCGCCGATCGGGTAAGTGTTAGGAAGAAATTGCTGGACGCCCCGCGTGCCTTTGACGCCGAGGTAGGTCGCGGTGAACTGGATCGCCGCTGGCAAATCGCGCTGCGCCGACAACTTCCACTCCTGCGCGTAACCGACCCTGAAGTTAGGATCGACGGCAAAGGTGTCGGGCGTGATGGACGAACATGGATTGAAACCATTGGCCAGGGTGAGTGGACACGCGGCACCGTTCTCGACGCTCAGACTCTTCGAGAACGGGGCTTGCTGGGCAAGATCGAGCGCGGTCGTCTGGTAGACAGACGTATCGTGATAGACGCCGTAGCCGGCGCGGACAACGATGGTTGACGCCGGAATGGGCCGCCACGAGACGCCAATGCGTGGTTCAAAGCCGAGCCTGTCTGGACGAATGAGCGAACTGGGATAGTGGTTGCCGGTGAGCGGGCCCACTGGATCGGTGCCGAGGACGGGAGCCACCGCGGTGAAGTCAGGAGCTACGTCGAGATTGACGAGCCGCCCGTGGATCTCCGTGATCGGCGCGCCGTACTCCCAGCGCATGCCGGCGTTGATCGTGAGCGTCGACAGGATACGCCAGTCATCTGTAGCGTAGGCGTCGTAGACCAGTTCGCGGAGATATTTGTCGGCGTTGCCAAAGGCAACGGAACTCGTGTCGGGCACGCCGATAAGGAAGTCGGCGAGGTCGGAGCCACCAGTGGTTACACCGCTGGCCGTGCCCTGAGTTGCAGCGCCGGTGAATGTGAAAATGCCGCGCGGATTCTGCTGGAAGAAATCGTTGAACTGCTGCTTACGAAAATCGCCACCGATGGTGACGTTATGCTGGCCGTGATAGATGGCTGTAGAACCCGAGAAGCCGTCGGTGCGGGCGCGATTGAATGAGCTCAGCCCGTCGCTGAGGGCGGCGATGCCACTTGAAAAGTTCAGCGTGGGCGGCCCCCAGTTGGAGGGGTCTTGATCGTTGCCGACAATGCCGGCAATGCCCGATACGTTCTGGCGGTTTTCAAAATAGGGCACAATGTTCGTTCTGAGCCGGCTGAAGCGATAGCTGGCGTAGACGAAGAAATGCTGGCTGAAACGGTGGGCCCAGTTGATGTTCGCGTTGACTCCGAGAGTATCGGTTGTATCGGTAAAACCGAACAAGTTGGCGTTGCCCGCCCGTGTACTCTGAAAGTTGAATCTCCCATAGAGCTCGTCTTTGCGTCCAAGCGTCTTGTCGAGGCGCGACTGCAGCGCATCCTGATGACTGCTGTTGAGCACGGGCACCTGGTAGTTGTAGAGCGAATCGCCAACAATATTTGGCAATGGATAAAGCTGCAACAGGGCCTGTGCCTGCGGGCTGACAGGAACGACATTGCCAGGGAACGGCAGGCCGGTTGCGGGATTGAAGGCGACGACCGGTTGACCAAGAGGGTTGAGAAGGCCTGCGAGATTGCCCATCCTTTCTTCCGCGGTGGGTACGAGGCCGGACTCGGTCTGGGCGATGTGGTCGCGCGTCCACTGGTAGGCAACGAAGAACATGGGCCCGTGCGGCAGCAGATGCGGGATCTTGATCGGTCCTCCGAGGGTAAAGGCTCCGGTGATGCGATTGTAGAAAGCCTTAGGAGTTTCGAGCCCGCTGAGTGAGTAGGGACGTGCGTCAAGCGCGGAGTTATCGAAAATAGCGGCAAGCCCACCATTGTAGAGACTCTTGCTGTTCGCTCTTCTGTTGCCGAAGGCCTGGTCAAGCGAGAATCTTGAGATCGCCGCATTGTTGACGCTGCCGTTGACCAGGAATCCGTCCGCGGACTGGCCGCTCGCCTCGTCCTGCGGCTTTGGTATCTCGGGAAGGTTTGAAGCGTCGGCTGCGGCGGGCTTCTTCGCGGCCGCCGCGGAACTCACGGTTGGCGGCGGATTAGGCGCCAGTTTCGTGCGCCCCATCATCTGGTTGAGAGGCAGCAACGTCAATTCAAACTTCGCCGCAGGAGTATTCGGGGTGATGGTCACGTCGGCTGCGAGCGTCGAGAAACCCTGCATCTCGATCTCGACCCTGGCGGGTCCTTCTACCAGGTCGGTGATGGTGAACAGACCTCCCTGGTCAGAGACCGTATTGACGTTCTTCGTCCCTTGCGTCACCGTGACCGTGGCTCCAGGCACAGGCCAGCCATGGAAGGTGACTTGGCCGTGATATGGCGAAGCGGAAGCTAGCGCGGGAAGTGCGAGCGCTGGTAGCGTGCAAACGAGGACGCAAACCAGTTGGAAGGTCCGATGCACTCGCCGCTGTGACACCGCTTTCGCTTCTCCCAAAGTTTCATTCCGCGTCAGTTTTCCGAAGGCTTCTCGACATGGTCGATCACGAGAACCTCGGCGAGTGCCTTGGTGGCGTCAAGCTTAAGCCCTATCTGCTCCTGAATCGCGGTATACAGCCCCGGGGGTGCCGCGGCACTGTCTGTTGGGGGAGGAATCTTGGCTCCCATTCCGCCGAACTGCGAATCGTCGGGCGTCCACTTGAGGGTGAAGTCGAACCTTCCGTTTAGTCCGGTCTGATCGAGGACCGGGCGGTCAAGCACGGCCTCCTGCATCAAGCCGGCGAAGTCAGCCATATTTGCGTTGGTAACATGCAGATCACCCAGCCCCTGGAAGAAAAGCCCCGGAAGCCCATTCGGATCCCCTTCACTCTTAGTCAACTTTTGCCCGGTCTTCGCGACCGACAGGACATAGACCGAAAGCTCTTTCTTGTCGCGGTGAAAACTGAGTTTGAAGCGCTCGACAATCAGCTTCTGCAACATGCCTTTCCATTGCTTGTCGCTGGGTGCGCCTTCACCATCGGGCTGCGCGTCGATATCAAATTTATCCGTCTCTGCCCAACTCGGGGCCCCCATGACTTGTTTGGCATGGACTCCGTAGGCAAACGACATCATCTCATTGAGTGAGACGTTGATCGTCTGGAAACGACGCCCCCTGACCAGGAACGCCTTGCGCTGCTCGTCCGGTTTGGTCGGCTTGATGGTGGCGACCTCGAAGCTGGGTGAAGCATTCGCATCCATCGGCGGCAGTTTCGGCGGCGGCACCGGAATGGCCCATTCCGTTTCGGGCGTAGCCCGCGTCAGAGTAAGGGGCAGAGGGTTTGCCCCTTGACTCCAGTTGCCAGTAATCGACTTGCCGTCCGCGCTCAGCTTGCCTTCATACGTGCCGCCGATTGCCGTGAGCGACATCTTCACCGTCGTACCCTCCAGCGTAATTTTGGTTACTGGAAGGGGAGCTCCACCCTGGTCAATGCTGTAGAAAACCGCTTTGTATCCGCCCCCGTCCGCCTTTGAGATCTTGACCACCGTTCGGAGATCTTGGCCGGCGTGCAGCGTGCCCTGCCAGGTGTCGGCGATGTTTGTCGTCGGATTCTCCGCCGTGGATTGAGCACGGACTTGCGGGATGTGTACCAGCCCAAGAAAGACTGGCGCAGCAATCGCGGCAACTGCGGCCATGGTGAGCAACAGTTTCCTGCTGAAATCGAGCTTGCGTGCAACCTGCTTCGTCATGATGCGCACAATGCTCCTCTTCAGGTCTGATCCCGTAATACCCGACATGCAAGCCAGAGGAGATCCAACATAGAACCTGCAGACGTCGAGGATGCTCTCGGCATAGAGTCGTGCTTCGTTGCCCGACTGCAGCACGGCTTCGTCGCAGGCCCGCTCGCGCTCCTCAAGCAACCGAGCCCTGATCCACCAAACGGCGGGATGAAACCAGAACGCCGCCTCCACCAGCATGTGGATGGCGGCGGTGAGGTTATCGCGCCGGCGAATGTGCCACAGTTCATGGGCGATGATGGCGCTGAGCTGCGATGGGGAGAGCCGGTCATTGATGTTTTCTGGCAGCAGAAGCACGGGTCGAACGATGCCGAACACGCCGGGCTCCAGCATGCGAGGCGAAGACAGAACCGGCACATTTGCCGGCAGCTTTATCTGCATCGCTGAAGAGGCGCGGACGACTGACCGGATCGTCCACCAGGTACGAGCCCACGAAAATACCATGGAGAGAAATCCGCACAGCCAGACCGACAACACGATTGCCGGCAGCAGATTGGCATAGTGTTCGGGAACGAAGGGCGCTTTGCTGAGATGCTCTGCGGTGGAGGCCGCTGCAGTTTGCGGGAAGGGCTGCGTGATTTGCTCCATCACAGCCGCCAATGCCGGCCGCTTGGCAGTAGTCGCAACTGCGGTACGCAGCGATTCACCGGCAGCGATCAGGAGCGAAAACGGAATCAGGAATTTTACCGAGGCGATCATCCAAACCCAGTAGCGGGTGCGGGCCTGGTTCGTCCGCAGGGCCAAAGTGAGCATCCACGCGACCAGTACAACGATCGTTGACTGCCAGAGATGATTAACCAGCGCAGCAGTCCAGACTTCGTTGGTCCAGGTTTCGTTCCAGAGTGCCGGAGATATCATGCCTATTTCTCCTTGAGACAAATGCTTCGCAAGGTCTGTTCCGCGTCCTTTACATCTTCAAGAGACAGCTTGCCAGATTCGATGAGGTGCGCCATGACCGGTTGAGTGCGCCCTCCAAAGAGGGCAAGCAGATCATCGATCAACCTGCGCTGCGCAGCTTCACGGGAGATTTCCGCGACAAAAATGTGGAAGTTGCCAACCTTCTTCACTCGACGGACGACGTTCTTAGCTTCCAACCTATACACGGTCGTTTGAATCGTTGTATACGCCGGCTTTTGCTTCGACGGAAAGGCTTCTTGAATTTCGCGAATCGAGCACTCTCCTTGCGTCCAAAGCGCCTCCATAATCTGAAATTCGAGTTTCGACAACTTTTTGGCCCGTGTCACGTCCTCCTCCTATAGCTGTTCGATTGTTTACTACACGTGTTTGTAAAGGTCAAGAGCGTTTGTTCTGGACCATGTTCCGATCTCGCTTTTGCCATGTCTGCCGGAGGATAATGTCATGTCTTATACCGACATGACTTCCACTCACACCACCGCAACGTCGCGCCGGGTCCGATTCGATGCGTTTGAGTTTGACATGGAGACCGGGGAACTTCGGAAAGGCGGACTTCGGCTGCTGCTGCAGCCGCAGCCGGCGACTCTGCTCAGCGTGCTGCTCTCTCCTCCCGGTGAACTGGTCCGTCGCGAGCGTATCCGGCGGGCGCTGTGGGGCGACGATACGACGGTGGATTTTGAACTGGGGATGAATCGCTGCGTCCGCCAACTGCGGGCAGCCCTGCTGGATAACCGGGGAACGCCACGCTATATCGAAACACTGGCCCGGCGCGGATATCGATTTATCGCTCCGGTTTCGGCGCTGCCGGATCCGCTGGTNNCTTCCTTTCGCGAATCTGAGCGGCAATCCGGAAGATGAGTACTTTAGCGACGGCCTCACCGAAGAGATCATCAACGGACTGACGCAGATCGGCGGGTTGAAAGTGATATCGCGAACTTCGGCGTTTGCTTTCAAAGGAAAAAACGAAGACATTCGCCAGATCGCCGAGACGCTGGGAGTGAGCATGGTGCTCGAGGGTAGCGTACGCCGTGCCGGCGACCGCATGCGCATTACATCGCAGCTCATCCGCGC
>PMHI01000077.1:9686-9922 GCA_003156615.1 Acidobacteriaceae bacterium
CGCCTGGTACTCCGGCCCCACCCCACCACCAATCTCGGCGCCTATGAAGCATTCCTCGAAGGCCGCTATCACTGGCACAAGTTCAGTCCGGCAGGCTTTGGCAAGGCGCTCGAATGCTACAACCGGGCAGTGGCCATTGACCCCGATTATGGTCCCGCGTATACCGGCATCGCGGAGTTCTACTTTGGTCTTTGCCTGGACTACGCCTCCGTGGCCCAACCGGCACTGATGATGGC
>PMHI01000410.1 GCA_003156615.1 Acidobacteriaceae bacterium
GCACACCAATTTCTTTTCGCCGCCCATCTCCGCGAACCAGCAGAAGGTTGGCGACATTGGCGCAGGCGATCAGCAAAACGAGAGCCGCGACTCCGAACAACGTGTAGTAGGTGGTGGCCCAGTTACCGAACAGGCGTTTCTGCAAGGGATCGACCCGGACTTCCACACCTTTGTAGGTTTCGGGAAAAACCTGGGCGAGACGTCGCATCGTCACGTTCATCGCCGCTTGCGCCTGCTCAAGAGAAACACCACGCTTCAGTTTCCCGACGCCGACCACCCATCGCACATCCTTGATGCCGGACTCGGAGGGACTTGGCAGTCCGTCGATTTCATAAATTTCTGGAGTCCCAGTGCCGAACAAGTTAAAGCAGGGTTCGAGCACAGCCACAACAGTTGCGGACCACGTGTCGACGAATATTGGCTGACCGAGCACTTTGGGCGTGCCGCCGAAATGGTGCATCCAGAATTCGTAACTGATGAGGACACCCAACGATCCTCGCTGCTCGCTGATATCGTCAGCGGGAATAGTCCCGAGGAACGACTTGATGCCAAGCAAAGGCAACAACTGCGCAGTGAGGTATTGCACGGCGACCCGCTCGCCAGATCCCGCGCTCGACATCGCCACGATGTCCGGGTGGGAGACGAACTCCAATTGCTCGAACACCTGATTGTCGACTCTCCAGTGGGCGACGTCTGTGCCTGAGACTGGCCCCCAGCTATCCGGATGGCCCGGGAAGACGTTCGACACGGCGACGAGCCGGTCGGAATCACGATAAGGAAGAGGGCGCAAGAGAACGCCGTTGATGACGCTAAAGACGGCAGCGGTTGCGCCGATTCCGATGGCCAGCGTGAGCACGACGACGAAAGTGAAGCCGGGACTCTTGCGCAATCCACGGGCGGCGTAACGAAGATCCTGGGCGATCGCTTCGATCGAATTCGTCATGCGGGTGTCTCGCGGAGTCGCCTCGACGATCGCCGGACGCGGTAAGTCTACACCCGGACGAGTAGGTGCCGAGAGACTCCGATGGGCGTAGGTGTTGAAACCAGGCGGTTACGCTCATCGTGGGGTTCAGAGCGCAATCGTGAGTAGAGTCTTATGGCGGTTTTCGCCAACTACGAGCTTGGTTCTTTGTTTCCGACTGGCCGACGATCCGCGCAGAACATGATGTACTGACTGACAGCGAGGCGCATCGAGGAAGGTGGTAGAGTCATCGATGAAACAAGTGAGGTAGATATGGGTCCCAAAACGCTAGCCCCCATCATCTTGTTTGTCTTATTGAGCTTTACGTGTGGCACGCGTGCGCAACAGTCTGGAAGGTCCGTGGCTCCTTCTCCCTCCCCTGCATGGAATGACAATTCTCTAATGACCGTTCAGAAAACGAGAGGAGAGCCTGATCGACCAGGCGATGTCAAGATCGAGTTCTACGGACACGATGCATTCAAGATCACATCGCCGGTCGGATTGACGGTTCTGACGGATCCTTGGAGGAATGACTCAACAGGAGATTACCCAAAGTGGTTCCTGACCGAGTTTCCAGCCATCCGGGTCGATATCGTTCTTTCCACTCACGCTCATTTCGACCATGACGCTGTCGAGCGCCCGAAAGGGCTCATGGTCCTTCAGCGTTTGGTCGGTCAGTTTAGGCTGGGCGATGTCGAAATTACAGGCCTGGCCGACAAGCACAAATGTGATCCGACAGCTGACCATAAGGCGGAGAGCGCCCCTCGACTTTTTCATACAGAAACTTGTCCGCCGAATAACGTGATCGGCTTCGATAACGCAATTCAGATCATTGAGACGGGTGGATTGCGGATCGCTGTCTGGGGGGACAATCGCCCGGTGCCTGATCCCTCCCTCGATCACGATTTAAGAAATGTAGACGTCCTCATTCTTCCCGTCGAGACAATCCTCACACGCACTGAGGTAGATGCAATCGTGCGGAAATATGATCCTAAGGCTGTGATTCCAGCCCACTATTTTGTCAAGGGTTTGACGACCGACGTCTCCGGTCTGGATTCCGCCGATGGATGGGTAAACGAGCGAGGAAAGGTCCCGGATGCGGATGTTCTCCGCCTTGATAGCGCGGAGTTGACGCTCAATGCGGCCGAGCTGAAAGGATCCCATCATAGGGTCTATTACTTCGGGAACCACTTTGAGAAGAAATAGAGATTTGATCAGCAAAGCCGGGTTCCATCGCCGATTTGATTGTCTCCTTGCCGTCAGTTTCCGGGTGACGTCAGTGCGAAGTTGACTGTCGTAATCAGGCCACTGCACTCAGACTCCCGACTGGGGTCGATGACCATTATCACGGCATAACGCCAGGTGGGAATGTAGAATGAGCCGACCTCGACTAACACATGGGAACGCAACAGCTTAGTCGGGCCGGGCGATCTGCCTTCTGGCGATACGCAAGGCTTTGCCAACATCGTCACGTGGGCTGACTCCCCGAAGATGGCACAGCAAAACGTGTCGGAGGTTCTCAAGTCTTATAGATGGGAAGTTCTAGGGATTGAAGCTACTCGCCTTTGGACGAGTCAAGAAGCTACGACGACGAAGTTTTAGACATCTTTGATCAAGCTAGGACGAATCCGAATGCTTGCATCATCGGAACCGTTCTCACCTACAAGCCAGACTAGTTGGTCCTGAGCAGAACATCGACTGTAGACATCGATTTTGAAACGTTTTATATTACAGGCGGATTTTGATATCGAGACTGAGGTGACCGTTCCATGAGATCCCTATTCCTGCAAATCGCTCTTCTCATTCTCGCCGTTGCCACGAGTTCTTCTGCTCAAGACTCGCATTACTCACCCAAGGGACAGCAGATTCCCGTACCAGAATGCCTGACGATGAAGGGACTTTGGGAGGGAGGCTCGAAGCCGTGCAGTCAGACGGAACATGACACATGGCTTGCCGATATTACGCACTGGAGAATGGAACGTCGTATTCGTGTTGGCTACGATGGTGCTAGGTACGATCTACCCGCCTTGAAATGGACNNGTCGCGGGGAAGTACACCGTGGACCGGTACCTTGACGACCTTGAGAAGCGCTACGGCGGTATTGATTCGGTCCTGATCTGGCCAACCTACCCGAACATGGGAATCGACAATCGGAATCAGCACGACATGATTCGCAGCATGCCTGGAGGTGTTCCCGGGGTAAGGCAAATGATTAGCGACTTCCATCGCCGCGGCGTGAGGGTTTTGTTTCCGATGATGATGTGGGACCAAGGCGTCCGGGATGCCGGCATATCTTGGCCAGATGCGATCGCCAGTCTGATGGCGGAAGTCGGCGCCGACGGCATCAATGGCGACACGCAGGACGGTGTTCCTCTGGCATTCTCGCTAGCCGCGGACAAAATTGGCCATCCACTTGCGTTTGAGCCCGAGGCGGGACCGTCAGATGAAGCCTTAGCGTGGAACGTGATGACTTGGGGCCAATACCAATTTCCTTTCACTCCGCTCGTGGACAAATATAAGTGGCTTGAAACGCGGCACATGGTCAACATCTCGCACCGTTGGAACCGCGACAAAACCGACGATCTGCAGTTTGCTTTTTTTAACGGGGTTGGCTGGGAAAGTTGGGAGAACATCTGGGGCATCTGGAATGGAATCACGCCGCGCGACGCAGAAGCCACTCGACGGGTCGCCACGATCGAACGTGGCGTTTCCCCTTTCCTCATCAGCAAAGACTGGGAACCGATGTCGCCCATGCTTCGCTACGGGGTGTATGCCAGCCGCTGGCCGCTGGGCGGGGAGGTGGTTTGGACAATTGTGAACCGGAACGAATACGACGTCGATGGCGATCAGATCGAGGTTGCAGCAAAAGGCGACCTCCGTTACTTTGATCTTTACCACGGAGTTGAACTCAAGCCGCAAACCAGGCCAACTGGCAGAACGGTACTTGCTTTCTCGATCGAAGCCAAGGGGTATGGCGCTGTCCTGGCGACCAACAGTGCTCCCGACCAGAAGGCAGTGGCCCTGATGTCGAAAATGAAAGAACTGACGGCAAGGCCGCTGGCCGATTACTCGCACGAATGGAAAGTTTTGCCACAACAGATCGTGCCGATCCAAGCGACGAAGACGGCAAGCGCCGCGCCCGCGGGTACGGTCAAGGTCCCTGAGGCGGATTTTCTTTTCAAGGTTTCCGGAATCGAGATTGAGGGATTCAACGATATCGGCCTCGATGTCCAATATCCGTGGGAGGACGCCCCGCGACGCTTTCATGAGCACCCCATGCACGTCACTTCTTTTTATATCGATAAGTACTCAGTTACAAACGCTGAATTCAAGAAGTTTTTGGACTCGACCCACTATCATCCCAAAGACGACCTGAATTTTCTCCGCGATTGGAAGGATGGAAGCTATCCCGCGGGATGGGAAAATAAACCGGTGACCTGGGTCTCGCAGGAAGACGCACGGGCATACGCGAGTTGGGCTGGAAAACGCCTGCCGCATGAGTGGGAGTGGCAGTACGCAGCTCAGGGCACGGACGGCCGCCTCTATCCTTGGGGTAACGAGTGGGACGGCGGCGCGGTGCCGGTGCCCGATAAATCGCGTGCCATGCGAGGTCCGGATCCGGTTGACGCACATCCCAAGGGCGCCAGTCCATTCGGCGTCATGGATATGGTAGGAAATGTGTGGCAATGGACCGAGGAATTTGTTGACGAGCACACACGGGGCGGCATTCTCCGCGGCGGCAGTTACTATCAGCCGCAGGGCTCGATCTGGTATTTCCCTCAGGCTTACAAGCTGAACGAACACGGAAAGCTCCTGCTGATGTCCTCCAGCATGGACCGCTCCGGGGGAGTTGGATTCCGTTGCGTAGTTGACGCGCAATGATCTGGTCGGCGGTTCTTTGAAGCGAGGAACATCGTCTGCCGTGCTCGAAGACGGCAAGTTATGACAGCACCTGTGACAATGCGACAAATCGCTGAGCGTGCTGGTGTCTCAATCGGCACGGTATCGCACGTAATCAATGAAACCGCGACCGTTCGGCCGAAGCTGCGAGAGCGCGTGATCGAAGCAATTCGCAGCATGGGCTATCAGCCGAGTGCCCTAGCGCAGGGGCTGCGGAAGAACCGAACCAATATGCTCGGAATGGTGATTCCGGACATCACGAACCCGTTCTTTCCGGGCGTGGTCCGGGGCGTGGAGGACGTGGCCTACAAGCGAAGCTTCCGCGTGATCCTGTGCAACGCGGACAACGATCCTTCCAAGGAAGACTCTTACGTTCGCGAATTACGCTCTTATCATATTGCCGGACTATTGATCATTCCGGCGGCGGGTGCGGATATCGCGAGCCACCTGCAAGCCTATGCCTCGGCTGCGGTCCCCGTGGTTTGCATTGATCGGGTCCCGGCCGGATGGAAGGGCGATGCCGTCTTGGTNNATCGCTGGGCCACTCGGGTTGACCAACGCGGCAGAGCGATTGAAAGGTTTTACGCGAGCGTTAAACGAAGCCCGTATAGAGATTGAGCCGGAATTTGTGCAGGAAGCGCGATTCGATACGGAGAGCGGCTACCAGGCAGGCCTTCGGCTCCTTCGGATGCTTCCGCGCCCGACGGCTATTTTCGCATGCAACGATCTGATGGCTTTTGGTGTGCTGCAGGCGGCTCGTGAACTTAGGCTACGGTGTCCCGAGGATCTGTCGATTGCCGGCTTTGACAGCCTGGAGTTCACCAAGTTCACAGATCCTTCCCTGACATCGGTTTACCAGCCGGGATATCAGTTGGGTGCTACCGCCGGCCGCCTTCTGATGCAGAGGATCGACGGGTTGCGGTCCGCGCCGAAAAAAGTCCTTCTCCCGACGGAGTTGAAGAAGCGCAATTCGGTTGGACCGCCGCCGGCCGATGCACCGGATGGCATCGAGCGAACCATGAGTAAGGGCAAACCGGGTGGCCGGAGACGCAGGTAGCATCGGCTTTGAGTTCCCAGGCAATCTGTTCTTGTTTTAGTGGTTGACAAGCGCAAACAAGCTAGAGTAGATTCCTCGCGTTCGGGAGTTGAAACGTTTCAAATCAGCGGGTCGCTGCGACTCGTGTAGCGCCCGCGCACTGTTTCAGGAGACACAGCATGGGGACCCCCTGGTCGCGGTTGATGATTTTGCCGGCATCTCTGTTCGTCTTGACGTTGGCGTCGTTCGCTCAATTCTCTCAACGCGGCAGCATCAGCGGCGTGGTTACCGAAGCCTCCGGCGCAGTCGTGCCTAAAGCCCCGGTGATGCTGCTCGACTTGGGTCGAAATCAAACCTCGACCGCGAGCACGGACGCGACCGGGCACTACGAGTTCTCCCAGCTCTTGCCAGGAAGCTATCAGGTCTCAGTCGAGCTTGCGGGATTCAAGAAATCAGTCTCAGACCCGCTCCCGGTGACGCCCCAATCCTCTCTCCGATTCGACATCCAACTCCTGTTGGCCTCGGTCTCGGAGAAGGTGACGGTGTCTGGATCCTCCGCGCCTCTGCTCGAGACCGAATCCGCGGATCTCGATCTAAACATTGACCAGAACGAAATTTCGAGTGTGCCGATGAACGGCCGGAACTGGACGTCCCTGACGGAGTTGACCCCCGGCGTCAGCACGTCTCCCCGCGTTAACATCAATCTGGGCGGCACCTTCGAAGTCGGAGCGTCGTACACATCCGGCGGTGCGGATTACACCGCGGGCGGCAACGCGGAGGGTTCCCGCGACAATGGATACTATGTGAACGGCGTGAACGCGAACGAGAACTATGAAAGTGGAAGCAGCTTCCAGCCCTCGGCTGAAGCCATCGGCGAGGTGAAGGTCGGCGTTGCGGATTTCTCCGCTGAATATGGCCGCGATTATACGAACCTTAACGCGACCACCAAATCGGGGACGAACACCTTCCACGGTGAAGTCTACGATTTCTTTGAAAACGATGCCTTGAATGCGCTGGTTCCATTCAACCGGGCACAGGGATTACTTACCAAGAGTGCATTTCGTTTTAATCAGTTCGGGGGCGGCCTAGGCGGCCCGATCTATATCCCTAAACTTCTCAAACTGAAAGATCGCGCCTTTTTCTTCGTCAACTACGAACGCAACCCGCATTCGCTGACCGGACCCAACAACCTCGCCATTGTTCCAAGCAACCTGCAGCGGCAGGGGAACTTTGGAGAAGATTGCACAGGCCCGGTCAATGCAGGCAGCTTCAATCCGACCGGAATCTGTTCCAACCCGGCTGGGCAGCTTTACAACCCATATACCTCCAACCCCATCCCCTTCAATAATTTGGTCACGGCTGGCCTGTTCAGTCCGGCGACGGCGACCGCGCAAATCAATGGCCTTATCAACCTTTTCCCCCTGGCCAATCTGGCGCCGACCGCGGCCAATTCCGGCGCCAATTACCAGTATTCATCGAGGCAGGCAGTCTCTCCCTATCACTGGGATAGCCGATTCGACTACCGCATCTCATCGAAAGATAGCGTTTTTGTCGCCTGGTCCCAATACAGCGCCACACCCAACAATGCCGGCGGCCTGGTCCCCAACCTGATGCAGGAAAACGCCGACGTAAGCGACAAGTCCCACGTCGTCACCATCGATGAAGCTCATGTGTTCAGTCCGCATCTCACCAACGAGTTCATCTTTGCCATAGGGAGCGGCGCTCTCCTGACTTTGAGCCCCTCAGAAATCTCCTACGTCAATAGCCCGGCCAACCCCTTTAACACAATCTTCGCGAATACCGGCACCGCTGCCGGCGGGAACACGGGCATCCTCAGTTTGGATATCTTCAACTACGGTCCGCTCTTTAACCAGCCCAGCGTAGGTTTCAACGAATACTTTCTCGCGTCCAATAACTCCCGGCAATTCTCCGACAATGTGATTTGGATTCGCGGGAATCACACCATGACCTTCGGATTTAACTACCTGCGTAAAGCGGAAGAAGATTTCGACAATGTCCGCTACATAGCGTTTGGCTGCGCGCCCTTCAGCGGGGCGTACTGCGGTGCCGGTCCCCAGCTGTTCACCTCGAACGACGGAGCCGGCGGCGACGCTTTCGCCGAGGTCTTACTGGGGTTGCCTACAGTGATTCATCAGCGCTACAGCTACACATCGGGGGGACCGTTCGCCCCGGAACCGAATTCGATCGTCCCCTACTACGGGGCGTACTTCAACGACAAGTTGAAGGTCACTCAGCGCCTGACGGTCTCCTACGGACTCCGCTACGACCTGCCCGTTCCGATCTTCGCCACAAACAGTATTTGCTGTGCGATCTACCAGCCGGCCACGGATACTCTCGCCATACCCGGGATTGCCCCCGGCCTTTCGCAGCACTATGCCTCGGCTCCCAAGCACGACTTCGCTCCCCGACTCAGCCTGGCGATGCAGCTTCGCCCCAAGCTTGTTGTCCGCGCGGGATACGGCCTTTACTACAACTCCGGCGCGAGCCAGATATCGAATCTCCTGTCCGGAGCGTTTTACGGGGGCGTGCCCGGCGGTTTCGTCGGTGATGAAATCGACAACTCCACCCCGCAGACCGCCAGCCTTTCTCAAGCCTTTCCGGCGTCGCCGCAAGTAGCTCTGGGAACCTACCCCGTCTCTACCGGCTCGGGACAAGGCTATTACGGAGACGGGGCTTATCAGACGGTCATATACGCCGACCAAAAATCATTTCGCACGCCTTACATCCACCGCTACCTCCTTGATATCCAGCAGGAGGTTGCCCACAATTCTGTGATCACCGTGTCTTACCTCGGGGCGGAAGGGAGAAACGGTTGGTACCTGGACGACATTAACGCTGCGCCTTATAGCACAGAGTGGGCTAGTCAGAATGCCTATAACGCCGCCCGGCCCTACAACTCCGGCAGGTTTGGAGATATTTACGTGCAGAGGGCTGGCCTGAACAGTAACTACAATGCCGGCATTGTGAAATTCCAGCGCCAAATGTCCCACGGGCTGCAAATTCTGACCCACTATACGTACTCAAAGACCCTCGGGCAGCGAGGCATCACCGGACAGGGCACGCAAGACACCAGTTACAACTATCCGCAAAGCATTATCCGCTCCTACGGTGAAGAAACATACTCCCATCGGCATCGCTTCCTGTTCCAGACCACCTATGATCCCAGGTATCAGCAGCATCTGCCCGGATACTTACGGCCGGCCCTTGGCGACTGGCACATTTCGGCAATCGCAACCCTCGAGTCGGGCGATGCTCTGACTGCTCTCAACGGAGCGGGTGACCAGGCGAATGATTATGCGCCTTACAACGGGCTGGGAAACCTTACTATGGTGAGTAACCCTAATCTCCCCCACTCTCAACGGACTTATGGAGAGTATTTCAATACGAATGCGTTCGTCGTGCCACCAAACGGCGTTCAAGGTACAACGGACCCGGGCGTGGTGCGTGGACCCGGGCAGAACAACTGGGACATCGCGTTCGGAAAAAACATTACCTTCCGCGAAAGTCTTCACGCCGAGCTTCGCGCGGACATGTACAACGCCTTCAATCACACGCAGTGGAACATGGTGAGTACCCAGTTGAACGGCACCACGGGTCCGTTTGGGCAAGTTACCGGCAGCCGCGAAGGGCGCATCATCCAACTTGCCGCCAAGGTGGTGTTCTAGGTAGCAGTACCTCGCCGGACACGGCGCGATCCATCTTGCTCGGGCAGTCGAGAGCCCAGACACAACCGGCTCGGTAAGATCCGCTTTATCGCGTGGAAAACAACGGGTTCTAATGAACCGTCGAAGATTTCTCGTCACATCGGCCGCAACCTCCACGCTATGCGCCTTGCATGGCAGCGCCTATTCTGGACTCGTAGAGTCGCAGCAAACGTCGGGGTCCAAAGAAGAACTGTCTCGGGCGCTCAGGGAAAAACTCCGGCGCGATCCCTTGCGACCGCAATTTCATNNCATATGTTTCTCCAGTACAACCCAGATGCAAGCGTCTGGGGCAATATGCACTGGGCCCACGCGATCAGTTCCGACCTTATCCACTGGGAGCACATGCCGCTGGCATTGTCCCCGACGCCAGGCTTCTATGACGCGTACGGTTGTTGGACTGGGAGCGTGTTGCCCGGCAACGGGGCCGCGAGCATTCTCTATACCGGCGTGACGAAATCATCGGTTGAACTCGAGACGATTCGCGGCAAAGGATTGCGAGAGGTTCAGTGCCTTGCGACGTCAACGGATCCCGATCTGCGAGCCTGGAAAAAGCTGGACAAACCGGTACTGGATGGACCTCCGCCAGGTTTGAAGGTGACGGGATTTCGGGATCCCTGCCCGTGGAAAGAGGGCAGCACTTGGTATCTCGGCATAGGTTCAGGTTTCCACGACATTGGCGGCGCGGTGCTGCTCTATAGCTCGCCGGACGGAAGCAATTGGACCTACCTCCATCCCCTTGCGCAAGGGAGCAATCCAGCCGATACCGGCGAAATGTGGGAGTGCCCGGACTTCTTTCCGCTTGAGGATAAGTATGTCTTGCTCTACTCCGCTAAGCGGAAGGTTCACTGGGAGGTAGGCACGTTTGATCGGCGGGATCTCGTGTTCCACTCCGAGACCCGAGGGCTACTGGATCACGGTTCGTACTATGCGGCGAAGAGCATGGTGGACGCGAAGGGCAGGCGAATCGTGTGGGGATGGGTGGAGGAAACCCGTCCGCCTGCGGAGTGCGAAGCTGCTGGGTGGGCCGGGGCCATGGCGCTCCCCCGCGTGACTACACTGGGGACGGATAATGAGCTTCGAATGGAAGTGCTGCCGGAGTTGCAGTCACTGCGTAATGATGTTCAGACTTGGCAGAAAGCGCGCAACTCTGAAACGGTCGACGCCGCTTTTACAAGAATGCCAATTCAAGATCGTTCCGGTGAGATGGTCTGCACGTTCCAAGCGGGCGGGAGCGCCTTCGGACTCGAATTGAGGGCTGGCGGCCAAGCTGCGCCGCTGTTTGCCATGAAGTACGACGGCGCGAAGGATAAACCTTCCGTCACCATAGACGACAAGACCTTACCGCTCTCTCCGGATCGAAACGGAATTTCCACTCTCAATTTGTGGATGGATGGCTCGGTGATCGAGACTTTCTTCGACAACAAAGAAGCGATGACCGTGCGCTGTTACACGCCCTCTTCAGGCAATGTACATCTTGCCTGGACCGGGGACACCAATGCACTGAACAGTGTCAGCGTGTCTGGCGTAAAGTTCATTTCCAATGATCGTATGACCGGCTGAGCGAGGTCGCCATCGAGGCGATCGCGGCGCGAGTTCCCCCTATCGCTCGCGCCGCCCGGTTGGGGCCGGCTGCTTCGCGCGCGCACGTGATCTCGGGAGGGCCAGGTGTCAACCAGAGGCCGTATGGAATTGCGCTGTTCGTCATGATCATCTGTATGCCGTGCTGGGGTTCCTGTCTCTACGCTGAAAGAATCGCCCGAGATGTTAAATATTTACGACCTTAGATTTTGCCCGAGAGGCCCAGGGCTGCATTCAGGTTTCGGTCTTTTTCCGACCGCTGCAAGATCGGTACGCGATCACCGTTGCTGCGCACGGGCGGCCGTGAGGATCGTCGACTCCATCATCTGCTTCCAACCGGCTTCACTCAGCACTCTCCGCAATTGCCTTTGGGCCGAACGCCAGTAGTGCAGCGCACTCAGGTATTTACGTTTTCCTTCTGCGGTTAGAGTCAATCGGACCTCTCGGCGGTCTTGACCAGGTTTCGTCCGAATCCATCCTTTCCTTCGCAGCAGCGCGAGCGTGCGCGTGAGAGTCGTGCTGTCAAGCCCAAGCAGTTCACCCAGATTACCCTGCGAGATGCTTCCAGTACGGGTCAGGGCTTGCAACAGGGTAAATTGCGTCGTCTTTATGCCAGCCGGCTGCAGTTGTTGATCGTATCGCTGGGTCACGATACGGGCAGCGCGGCGAAGATTCGCACAAGCACACGGCAAGGAAACAATTTCGTTTCGAGGGCTCAATCCAGGCTGNNGAACTGAGGAGGAAGATCCAATGCTCTATCTGGCTCAATTGAAACTCGTCAGCCGACCCGACACTCCACAAGAGGGCATCGTATTCATCGAGCAGTTCATCCTGCCAACGTTGGAACTGTGCAAAAGGCTCGAGGCGGAGAAGAAGATCGTTGCCGGAGGGCCGCTGAGCGGAGCGGTTGCGCTCTCCTTGATAGTGAACGCTGAGTCAGCCCAGGAACTGGACGACCTGATCACGAGTCTACCTGTTTGGCCGCGAATGGAGACGACTGTCACCCCGCTCTCTACCTTCGATGTGCGCATGCAGGCGGTTCGAGCCCGGCTCGAACAACTCCGGCGCGAACAAGTGAAGGCCCAAGGAGGTCACCAATGAACGCATTCGCACTATTCGGAGTCAGCATCCTGGCGAGCTTTGTGAGTTCGCTGGTCGCGGCACGATCGTTCGCGTGGCCGCGGCTTGAGAACACCGATCGCAATCGCGCGCTCACATTGCTAGTCGCTCCTCACATGTTCCTTCGCTTCATCGGGCTGAGCTTCCTGGTGCCGGGAGTTGTTTCTCCGTTGTTGCCGACTGGATTCGCGATCCCGGCAGCCTNNTGGGGTACCGCTGACTTGCTGTTCGCTTTCTATCAGGGCAGACAGGTCGGGATTCAACCTGGAATGCTGGGAGCGGCGTTCTTTATCGTGACGGCGCTCGTGCCACCGCTCCTGGTGACGCACGTTCTGATCTTTCGCTTGCTTGTTCGGTCACCTCGCAGCCAAGGGATCTGACCATAGGCGTTAGGAGTTCCAATGATGTCCCTTGCCATGAATCTCTCCAGTGTGACTGGTAGAGCCATTTTGCCGACTTTAATACCTCTGCCCCGGTTTATGGCAGGCCTGTCATTTGCCTCATCTTGCCGCAGATGAGTGCCTGTTGACATCCTCCGCGCCGCAAGNNGCAAGAATTCTAGAACGAACGGAAGGGGAAAAACAAGGGGGGCCTTTATATCCCCGGCCTGAAACGCCGAGGCTTTACGGCCCGACTTGGGTAAACACGCCAGGGTCGGGGGAAGACGGTTGGCCGTAATCCTACCGGAGCAACCCCAAGGTTTCGGAACCCGATCGCGATTCCTGGCCGACTCAAGCTTCTGAGACCTGCATCATTCGACCCTTAGCGCGAGAAGACAACTCCGTGTGGAAGGCCCGATCCCTTCCACCCGTGCGGCCAATCACGATGAGCGAAATTAAAGCCGGTCTTTCCCTCGGCGTCATGAAAGGTATCGTCCAAGGTGAGCGCTCCGGTTGCTTGGTCCAGCTTCAGCAAGTAAAGGCGCGGCTCTGACCCCGTCACGACCANNGTTCCCGTTGGCAATGTCCACCACAATCAGGCCATGCGTTACCGGCGCGCTCTGGATCAGATAGTGGCCGACGATGGTGGGCACGCCGCAGAAAGAGCCGGGAAAGTTATAAACAAGTTTGGAACTTGGCTCTTCCTTGTCTATGTTGCTGATGCGCTCGATGCCGCAGCCGAGAGTTTGAACGTAGACGGCACCATCGGGGCCAATACGCGGCTCCTCCGGGCTGACATGTCCATAGTGATTGTCGCCGATATCCAAATTGGCCGTCTTGAGCAGTTTCAGGTCCGAGAGGCGCCACACCTGGTACGTGACACCGCTAAAGACATTGTCCATGTGCATGGAGGAGTTTGTGGANNGGTCCGACGAGCTAGCGGAACGAATAACCTTGCCCTGATCGTCAATCTCCACCAGTCCGCCACTGCCGCCCATTTGACCTTCGACCATGTCGTGATGGGAGTGCTGGAAGCTGGCCAGCACATGGCCATTGGGCAGCCGCAGATAGGAGTGCGGATGCATATAGCCTGCCATGTCGGTAAAGGAAGTGACGATCTTCGGAGAGAGGGGGTTGCGCACGTCGAATATGAAAGTTCGCCCGGCAAGATGATCGTTGGCGAAGAGCATCCCGCTTGCGGGCATCACGTATTCAGTGTGATGAATTTGCATGGTCGGCTGATCGGTTACAACGGTCGTGATCAATTTTCCGTAGGA
>PMHI01000182.1 GCA_003156615.1 Acidobacteriaceae bacterium
ACCAGCTCGGCTGGTCTGTCGGTAATTGGGAAGTCTACTTCTGGTTTGCTCGTCATGCTGCAATTGAGACCGCCAATACCGTGTTGACTTGCCACAAAAACGTCCCTAACATCGTGGAATCTTTTCTTTCGCAAGCCGATGGTTGGGGAAACGATCTCGCATTACCGCATTGTGCAACCTCTCGGAAGAGGTGGCATGGGCGTGGTCTACGAGGCCCAGGACCTCACTCTCGGCCGCAAGGTCGCCCTCAAGTTTCTTCCCGTTGAATTGGAAGATGACCGCGCTGCGCTCGAACGGCTGCAACGCGAGGCAAGAGCCGCCTCCTCCCTGAACCACGAGAATATCTGCACGATTTACGAGATCGGCGAGCACAACGGGCGGCACTTCATTGCACTGGAGCTTCTCGAAGGTAATACTCTTGAGAACAAGCTCCACGCGGGTCCCCTGAAGATCGACACGGTGCTAGACTTCGGGATCCAGATCGCGGATGCTCTCGATGCCGCTCACCAGAGAGGTATCGTGCATCGCGACATCAAGCCCGCCAATATTTTCGTGACCAACCGCGGGCGCATCAAGGTTCTCGATTTCGGACTGGCCACCACGAGTCTGCACTCTTCCTCTGCCCAAACGGTCGGAGATAGCGCGGACCTCGACGCCCGGCTCACGAGTCCCGGCACCGCCGTTGGAACCGTTGCCTACATGTCGCCCGAACAAGCTCGCGGGGAAGAACTTGATGTGCGCAGTGATCTGTTCGCATTTGGCACGGTTTTATACGAGATGGCCACTGGTGCTCGCCCCTTCGACGGAAAAACTACTGCAGTAATGTTTGCTGCGATTCTCGAAAAAGATCCACTGCACCCAATATCGCTGAATGTGGCAATTCCCCCCAAGCTGGAAGAAATCATTACGAAATCTCTCGAAAAGGATCGCGACCTGCGCTACCAGACCGCTGCCGAGTTGCGCGGCGATCTCAAACGATTGAAGCGCGACACCCAATCCGGCAAAATTGCGGTCGAAAGTTCAGGCCGTGTTCCCGCCACAAACGTTACGCCGACAATGCCTCAGAAAAAACGCCGGCTCCCCGTCGCAATCGCAGCGGTGGCGCTGATCGTGGCAGTCGCAGCCGTCTACTATCTCCGCAACAAACCGAAACCCGCCGCTTCGAATGCAATCGAGTGGCAGCAGATCACCAACTTCACCGACTCTGCCGGATACCCTGCGCTCTCTCCGGACGGACACATGCTCACCTTCGTGCGCGGACTACGGTTCTCATTCGCCGCCCCTGGCGAGGTCTACGTGAAGATCCTTCCGGATGGGGATCCGGTACGCCTCACGAATGACGGTACTTTGAAACTCGCCCCCTCGTTCTCTCCAGACGGATCAAAAATCGCCTACAGTACCTACGGGAAATGGCAGACCGTGGTCGTACCGGTGCTCGGCGGTCCGGCGCAACCTTTTCTCTCCAACGCGACTGGACTCACCTGGATTGATCCTCAGCATGTGATGTTCAGCGAAGTGAAACAAGGCTGGCATTTCGCTGTCGTCACGTCTACAGAAAGCCGGGCCGAGGAGCGTGACATTTACGTTCCGCCCAAAGAAACCGACATGGCGCACTATTCCTGGATCTCGCCCGATCACCGATGGGTTCTCATCGCCGAGATGAAACTCGGCGGCTGGTATCCCTGCCGGTTGGTGCCGTTCGCGGGACCACCAACCCCTAAATCGGTGGGGCCACAGGACGGCGATTGCAGTTCGGCGGGTTGGAGCCCCGATGGCAAATGGATGTACTTCAATTCGGATGCCGGCGGGAACGGATTTCACATCTGGCGACAGGCCTTTCCTACCGGCCAGCCGGAACAGATGACGTCGGGTCCCACCGAACAGGAAGGAATTGCCGTCGCTCCAGACGGGCGATCGTTTATTACCTCGGTCGGAAATTCTCAGAGCACCGTCTGGTTGCGTGACCAGAATGGCGACCGCCAGATCTCGTCGAGTGGATATGCCGTAAGCCCAACAATTTCGCCGGACCGATCGAAACTTTACTACCGCATGGGCCCGCAAACTGCGTCGGATCTGGTTCGCGGGAAAGCACAGTTGTGGGCAACCGACCTGCAAAGCGGCACGTCGGAAAACGTGCTGCCAGGCTTTGCCGTACTAGGCTTTTCTCTCGCGCCAGACGGGAAATCAATCGCCTTCACGATGCGCGAGAAAACTGGCCGGTCCTCGATATGGATGGCGGCGCTCGATCATCGATCGAGTCCCCACAGGTTGATGGACGATGCGGGAGGACCAGAGTACGGTCACTCGGGCAAGATCTACTTCGTCAAAGTAGAGAACAATTCGAATTACTTGTATCGCATGAATGGTGACGGAACCGACCAAGAAAAAGTTTTCTCTGAGCCCATCGTTTACCTGTCGGCTATCTCGCCCGATGAAAAGTATGCCGAAGTTCTCCGGCCCATCAAGGATGAGACGTACTCCGTCGCGCATGAAGCGATCCCGTTGCAAGGTGGCCCGGCTATCCGAATCTGTTACGACGATTGCGGGCTCAACTGGTCTGCTGACGGTACCGTCGCGTTTTTGAACTTCCCCTCAATGGAGAGTCCCAACGGTTCGAAAACGTTCGTCTTCCCGCTCAAGAAAGCGGAAATGTTGCCGGCGTTTCCTTCCGCCGGAATAAGAAATCCCTCCGAAATTCCCAATCGGGAACACCTGCAAGTGGTGAATGAGATGGTAGAGGATGCCGCGAGCGCCTCGTTCTATACCTTCGCCCGCCACACGGTACAAAGAAATTTGTACCGTGTCCCGATTCACTGATTCACTATCTGTCTGGCATCCCGAAACGCAGCGCCACAAACGCATTGATGACAGATGTTTCACACCCCATGATCGGTCGTTAGTGGACGGTCGATCTTAAACGGCCAATCTCTCATGTTGAGGTCAACTCTGGAAGGGCGACGGGGGCATTATTTTCCTTTCAGTTGAATTTGTCTTAATTCGGCGGGCGAGCCCGGTTGAGGCAATTGCCGCCGCCATTTCGAACACACCTTGCAATCGGACGTACTTGATGCGATAAGAGAGTAGCCGCGGCCGCCGAAGACCAATTCCACTCGGGCGGGCAAACGAGCAGAGATTGGCCGGTTATGTCGGCGACTCGGAAATCATGCTGGGTTTGTCGCCATCGCACGCAATGACCCGACCCAAGAGCCGCAACGGCCGCGAAAG
>PMHI01000781.1 GCA_003156615.1 Acidobacteriaceae bacterium
CTGTCATAAAGCATCGCCGCAAGTTGCGCCGGGCTATAGCGCTTCGAAAGATCTGGACGGCCCACGTCTCCCAGGAACAGCGTATCGCCGGTCAGAACGGCCCAGGGCGCCGGAGACTTCTCTTCGTCCGCGATCACCAGGCACATGCTCTCCGGGGTATGCCCCGGTGTTTCAAGAGTCGTGATGCGCATCCTTCCAACTTGCAACTGGAAACCGTCCTCGACCGCTACGTGAGGGAATGTTGCTTCGGCTTGCGCTCCAATGTAGATGCGCGCACCGGTTCTCGCCGCCAACTCTCGGTGCCCGGACACGAAGTCAGCATGCAGGTGAGTTTCGAAGATGTGGCGAATAGCAACCTGATTCGCGTCCGCCGCCTGAAGGTAAATCTCCACGTCACGCTGCGGATCGACCACAACGGCCTCGCCCTCCGACGTCAGCATGTAGGACGCATGCGCCAGACAGCCCAAATAAAACTGTTCGAAGTGCATCGTTCTCCCCGCTACAGATGCTGAACCAATTCTATCCCGCAACCTCGTATTCTGCTCAGCTCCGAACCTCCTGGCACGTTGGTAACGAGAGTGGATCTACGCGGCATGCCGACCTTGGTGTTGGGACCTGACGGGAAGAGATGAAGAGAAAAGGTGGGCGCTGTGGTTCGTGCCCAACAACGACTAAAACCATTTTGGAGGGCGATTGTTCTTCCTCCATGCCATTGAAAACAATGGCGAGGAGGACGGGACTCGGAGCGGTGGCCTCTGCCGTGGCAGTGAAAGATTATCTAGTATTTTCAATAACTTCGAGAGCACGGGCGGATTGTAAGTCATGGAAGTGCGATGTAGGCCGGCTATTGTGTACCACGACTGGGTCTCCTCGCAGATCCCGTCGGGTCACCTTCTACCAACGAGCAGATCAGGCTTCTTGGATCGTTAGTCCGGTGCGGGCGGCAATCAAGCGAGCGACCTTCTTGGGCCGGAAAAACGTATAGGACGAGAATCTAGCCTCGCTCCCGTCTGTTCCCTGAACGAAGTACTGTTGAGCGTTGCCAATACGTTTGTGCTTGATCGCGGCTATCTGGTCCCAGGTCAGAAACAGATTCGAAGGCTTGTTTTTCGTGCCCAGATTGAAGTCCACGCCGCGGCTATCCAGCCGAACTTGGTAACCAGCCATGGCGCGACCCATGTTCCACAGCCACGGGCACATATAACCCGTTGCCAACGCGCTGATAGCCCATTTGAGGGCGCTCCACCCTCTGGCTGCGTTGAGGTCACGAAGCGGAAAGAGCAGCGAAAACACAATGAGCACTATGCAAATGACGAAGATCGCGGCAAAACAGCTGCCGGCGATGGTTACCGCAACCAGGAACTTGCTATTGCGCAAGACGACCGGCGTGGCGCGATTGATTTCGATCTGTGAATTGATGCCTGCGCCCGGCCCTGGAGCCGGAAACTCTGTACTCATGACGCAACCTCCTCGTCGATTTTGATTGGATCGGGGTCGAGAAAGAGCCTGTTTCACGACTCCCGGCGCATGCTTAATGGGCTGCCTGGCAGCCGAGGATTCGGTCGCTGACTGGAACGCGTATTCGAAGGGGAGCGTCCAACCCTGCGCTGCCAGAGTACTACCTAAAGAGAAGGCAGCGCCCGCCGAGCTACTTATTATAATTTACCGGTCTCGCTAGATCCTCAGGATTATCGGGATTCCGCCGGTAATCCTCTGCCGGTAAATCAATGGGTCAGACCGGTCATCTTCGAAGCCGAGGTATAACGTTGCTTTCAACTTGCAGTTAACGTGCTTCGTCGATGCCTGAGTACTTGGCCGCACTGAAAAGAATGCGGGGACGACGGGACTCGAACCCGCGGCCCTGCCGTGACAGCGAAATGTCAACGGGCGGTAGCCGGGGTCGCAGCGCCAAGATCCAATTGACCAGAACGACTCTGGGCGTCGACGCTGAAATTTCGGATAAGGGCCGGGGCATCGCTTCAGACCGGATGCGGGAGGGCAAGATCGTTTCAGGCGTGGGCATGATGGGCATGGAGGAACGCATGCGGCAGTTTGGCGGCAGCGTCAAGGTCCTTTCCTCGGAAAGTGGCACAGTGGTTGCCGCCCGGATTCCCTTCACAAATCCCGCTTCACCGTGACGCGGTCTGGATTTCCAAAAGGACTGGAGCCCTCGATCACGGAAGCAGTGCCTTCGCTTGTAAAACGAGGGTGTCCGTAGATTCAGACTTCGAAACGACCGCAGAAATTCCCGCCGCTCGTGCCTCCCGCTCCATTGTCGCAACCGTCGTATTTGTAAACATCACCAGTGGAACCTGTGGCAACAGCATCTTCAACGCTCGCGCCGCCTCCAATCCGTTCATGACCGGCATCGACAAATCCAGGATGATCAGGTCCGGAGCTTCTGTCTTGGCCTGTTTGATAGCTTCCGCGCCATCCACGGCATCGCAGACGGCGAAGCCGTGCGCCTCGAATCTGGTGCGCACAATTTCACGGATAAGGGCATTATCGTCGACGACCATTACCCTTCGCCCCATTCGGGGATCATCGCAGCGCGCCTGTGTGGGTGCAATAGAGTTACTTCTGTAGTGAGGAGGACATTTATGCCTGACTACCACTCTCAACTTGAGAAACGCATGCTAGAGAACTGACTTCTTTCATAAACAGGGCGAAGCCCACTCCATTTCGGCAGCGGCGCTCATGGTTGCGGGAGGAAGGGATTTAAGCCGCCGCCCTTCGGGTTATGCGAGCTGGCTCACCTTTGCGATGAGAGTCGGACTTTATCTTCACCCCCTCAAATACCAAGAAACCAAGATGTTTGATCGAAATCGGACCCTTCGTGTGAGAAACTCAGGAATCATCTCTCAACGAATTAGCCCGGAACTGCATCTGAGAGTTGTGACATCGATCGCCCATCGATCGCACAGGACCCGCATCCTCGTCGTGGATGACAATGCGGTGCTGCGTCGCGCACTGAGAAACCTTCTGGAGACCCAGTACGATTGGAAAGTGTGCGATGAGGCCTCCGACGGGCTGGAAGCGGTTGCTAAATTCGATCAAGAAAAGTTTGATGTGATCGTGCTCGACTTTCAAATGCCGGGCATGAACGGACTCGACGCGGCGAAACAGATTACATCGCGTTCTCCGACTACGCCAATTCTGATGGTTACACTGCACCACTCGACCCAACTTGCCGAGGAAGCCCGCAAGGTCGGCATCCGCGGAATCTGTCCAAAGGCTGATATCGAACGTGTGGTGGAGGGCGTTTCGACAATTCTCGATAACAAATCCTATTTCAAGAACTGAGACTTACCAGCGGTACCGGAACTCTGTGATCATTTCAAGCAGCGCGAAAGCTCAAAGGAAACACCCGGAGCAGTCATTGCTACGAAAAAGATCTCCAAAGCGTGCTTGACCCGGTGGGTCCGTCCTCACTGGCAAAGCTACCAATTGGCTGGGGTCAGAGCCATACAGGTTGAGTCCAGGCTTCGCGCCCGCGTCCGGCATCCCAGGTCTCGACTACATCGCCGGAGGATGGGGCTTGGATGTCAATACAATCGATTGCCGGGATTGTGGAAATCGAGACTAGTCTCCGAATGCGACTTCTTCGTCCAATTCCGGCGAACCCGCGAGGGAACGGATCAGTTTGCTGACGCTATGCGCGACGCCGAACGACTCCGCGACAGCGGACGTGTTGAGCAGTCCGAGTCCGCAGGTCGCTGTGATCATCGCGCGCTGGGCAAATTTCTGGGGATCCCCAGCCAGGGAGGCGGCTTTCAGCCAGCGAACAAAAATGCTGGCCGAATCGACCGCGTTCACTCCCGGCCGTGTGGGCACGATTCCGTAAGCGACGGTTCCACCCTGTTGCATAAAGTCCAGCGCATGCCAATCGGCAAAGAACGACTCCAGTCCTTCATGGGCATCGAAGGAGATGATGTCTGGTCGCACGCGGCACATGCGCTCGAAGGGACGCGCTGCGCAACAATGCAATCCGGCATGAGCCCCGCGAACGCGAGCGTGCTCAAGCGTGGCCGCTAATGCGTTGAGCCTCTGTTCCTCCGGGACAGCCGTGGCGACCGGTGCGTCCAGGCACAAGGCCGGTTCATCCACGAACAACAGCACAGGCAAGCCCGTTGGTTTCAGGCGATCAATCTGCCAGCTGATGATCTGCGAGACATGGAATACAATGGCCGCAAAAAGCGCTGGATCGGAGAGAAATGGTCGGCCCTCGTGGAACAGATATGCCGAAAGGGTGATTGGACCCTCGATCTGCCCCTTGACGGCGAATGCGGAGCTGAAGAGACCGGATGACAATGCTTCTTCGAACGCGCCGAAGCCGGCCGCGTTTGCCGGTGTCAACTCCCCACTACTTCGGTGAAGGATTTCGAGCACCGAATCGAGCTGGCCCGCTTTCACCTGAAAACCGTAACCTTCATCGCGGGGCCCAATCAGGCTTTCCACAATACCCAAGCCTTGGCCGACGATACTCTCGCGCACTGAAAGTTGAGGCAACTGAGGCCAAAAAGGAACCTCCGGCGACAACTCGGCAACCGACCGAATTGCCGACGGAATCGAGGTGAGGGGCAGGCTGCCGATGCCTGTGACCGCGCCCGCCGCGACGAAGGGCAGTCGGCTGGTGTGAGATCGAATAGCTGTGGACTGCACTGTTTTCAACTCTCCGTAGAGATCCTTGCGTTCATGCCCAGGGAACCAGTGCGGCTACACACCTGCAACACGATCACGATTACTTCAGTGACACGCGCGTCAGGGTCGGACAGGTTGGACCCTAGTGCCAATCGCTATAATAAAGAAGCGCATTTTGGCGACAATATCGCGAAGTTAAGCCCGAATCGAAGGGCTCCTTGACTTAATCAAAGACACATGAAGAAAGTCCACAAGCATCCTCTGGAAAAGATCCTCGACAGTCGAATTGCCATCATCGACGGA
>PMHI01000284.1:0-17068 GCA_003156615.1 Acidobacteriaceae bacterium
GCTGCCTTGCGGTACCAACGCGTGGCTTCGCTGGTGTCTTCGGGCACCCCAGGCGCTCCTCTTTCGTAGATTGAGCCGAGATCAAGCTGTGCGGCCCAATTGCCCTTATCGCCGGACTTGCGGTACCACCGTACCGCTTCGCCGTAATCCTGGGGTACGCCCTTACCTTGGAAGTACAGCTTGCCCAGATTGACCTGCGCGGTGGCGTTGTCTTGATCGGCGGCCTTGCGGAACAAACGCGCCGCCTCGTTGAAGTCCGCAGGCATCCCCTCGCCGTCCTGGTACATCAAGCCGAGTTCCTCCTGGGCATCCGCATCGCCCTGATCGGCAGACTTGCGCCACCAGCGGGCGGCCTCGCTGAGATCCCTGGGCAGACCCTTACCGTAGAAATAAAAGTTTCCCAGACAGAACTGCGCCTGTGCGTTGCCGTGATCGGCGGCCGTGCGGAACCAACGGGCCGCTTCGCTCAAGTCCTTGGGCACTCCGGAACCTTCGTCGTACAGCAGTCCAAGCACCACCTGGGCAGGCGCATAGCCTTGATCGGCGGCCAGGCGCACCCAACGGACCGCTTCGCTCAAGTCTTGGGGTAGCCCGTTACCCGTGTAGTAAAGTCTGGCGAGATTCTCCTGCGCCTCGGCATTGCCCTGGTCCGCAGCCTTGCGGAACCAAACCGCCGCCTCCTTAACGTCCTTGGGGGCCTTTTTCCCGGCGAAGTATATTTTGCCCAGAGCGAGTTGCGCGTCCGCAGCGCCATGATCGGCGCGTTCCCGCAAGCTCGCCAGCGATTCCGCGTCGGATGGTTGCGACGCCTGCCCGGAACTTAACAAGACGCCAGCCAGCGCAAAACACACCACAATCGAAGCGCGAGCTTGGAAATGCGAGACTCTCATCGCGACCCCATTTCGTCGGCCGGCCATGTTATCGCTTTTGGCGAAGACAAACCAGAAAATTGTCGCCACCGGGACAAACCGGCACAGTCAACAACGGAGAAGCCAATGGCAGAGGAGTCTGGAGGGTGTACGTTAAGAGGCGTTTACACGTTTTGACCGGGTTAGGCCGCCTACTGAGCGGTTCCTCACCGCCCAAACGGAACGGCAGCGTCCTAAGTTTCTCAGTAGTAGGTCAGATCTCTTTTATCGAGGCGCACATCCACCATCTGACCGGTCGCAGGATCAAGAACAGATGCGGTTCGCTCGGTCCAATTGCCGAGTTTATCGCGCACATAGCGGTAGGTGATCTTCTCCAACATCTTGCCGTCCTGGTTCAATCGCTCGACGTCATCGTTGTCGATATTTCCGTAAAGCCCTTTGTGGTGCTGAATTGTGGTCAGCAGTGATCCGTCAGGTTGAAATTCGTAATAAACCGAGTGAAACGCGAAATTGAGCCCCACCCCGTGGTCCGGTTGACATCGTTCGTTCGCAGTTGGGCCGCTGCCACCAGGATACGGCCTCTCCATGTCGCAGCATGATCTCGCGGAACCGAGAACCGTTTTTGTCAAACCACGCCCGCGAGATCAGCTCGGAGTCGTCATCGCCATCGCTGGTCTCGTCATAGCTGTCGCATACATCGAGCATCAGCCGACCCTGATTGAAAACGATCGCTTCGACGACTCGGCGGCGTTTGTCACTTCGTTCGGTGGAGTGCGATATCTCATTACCGTCGGCATCATACGTGGTGTCCTCTATCGAGCCCGTCGTGCTGTCCTCGTCGTGAACATGGCGGGAGAGCAGATTCTCGTGCTGGTACGCAACCTCCTCGATCAAAATTCCGCCTGGAGCGAAGCTATCCTCCCTGCGAAAAGCTTCCGGGTCACCAGGAGTGCCCGAGATAACGATGGTTTTCGACCCATCGGTCATCGTCGTCTCGCGTGTCGTATCTAACGGGCTGCCGTCCGGGGAGAGGTGGCCGGCGTTTTCGATCATATCCCCATCAGGGCTGAAGACGACCCATGCTCCGGATTCTTGGATAGACAGCGTCGGTGTATTCGGGCGGCGAGTCCGCGGATCCGGAGAAAGCTCCTGTCTCATCACGCGCACGGTATGTACGCGTCCATGCAGGGCATAGTTCGACCGGACGGTGAAATGACAATTCGGGAGTTCTTGCTCCCGGGCTACATCACACGGAGGCTGTTGGGCACGCGCCGCTATAGCCAACGTCATCATTACCAACGCCAGCAGACGCATGAAAAAAACTCCAGCACTCCCGTAATTGGATGCCAAGAAAACAAGCGCTGGCTGCCTGCCGCGTCGTCAGCCAGTCGGGTAGCTGACGTACACTGACACCATTGTGAATTGACCGACTCCGGGTCCATGCGAATAGGGCCAGATTTCGACGTTGAGGGTACTCCCGCCACTGGTCAGCGGACTCGCTCCCATGCGTCCAGTTTAGCGTTGAGCGTAGGGATGCTTCGAAAAGGGGAGAACTGGTGGAACCGTTGACGACACTTCCCGTTCGGAACCGGAAGATATTACGCCGGCGGAACAAACCTGCATCTGGAGTTGTTGGCAGCGACATCGCAGCTGTGGGTCTTGCCCATGTTAAACTTCAGCCGGTTTGTCGATTGGTTGTGGAGTGGCCATGAGTGAAGACGAGGGTCGGGCAAAAGACCTCAATTCCAACCCTGCGGCAACGGAAAGTTCAAGCACTCCTTCAGAAACCCCGGATCCCATGACGACCATCGCCAGCTCGTCACCCGGGCTGACTGGCGGAACTGCAGGTCTAGAACCCAAATTCATCGGTCCCTACAAACTTTTGCGCCGTCTCGGCGTGGGGGGCATGGGACAGGTCTGGCTCGCCGAACAGACCGCGCCGGTCGAGCGCCAGGTTGCTCTCAAACTAATTAAGGTGGGCCGGTACGACGACGAACTCTTACTGCGCTTCCGCTCCGAACGGCAATCGCTCGCCATGATGGATCATCCCGCCATCGCCAAGGTCTTCGACGCCGGAGCGACGCCCGATGGCCAGCCCTATTTCGTCATGGAGCATGTGCCCGGCGTGCCGATCACGAAATACTGCGACGTCAAGTGCCTCACCATCAGGCAGCGCCTGGAGCTCTTTTTGCGAGTTTGCGAGGGGGTACAGCACGCGCATCAGAAAGCCATCATCCACCGCGATCTCAAGCCGGAGAACATTCTGGTCATGGAGGTCGATGGCAAGGCGATGCCGCGGATTATCGATTTTGGGTTGGCCAAAGCCATTGGGCCGGAGATCAGTGATGAAACCATGATGACGCGAGCCGGCGACTGGGTCGGGACGCCGGGATACATGAGTCCGGAGCAGTCTGATGGCAACGCCGACATTGACACACGAACGGATGTGTACTCGCTAGGCGTGGTCCTCTACGTTCTGCTCACTGGCGACCAGCCGTTCGATGTGAGCCAATGGAACAAGCAGCCGTTTTACGAAGTATTGCGGCAACTGCGCGAAAGTGATCCGCTCAAGCCCAGCACGAAGATCCGCAAACGGGACGCAGTTACGTTGGCCAAACTTGCTCACAAGCGTCAAAATGAGCCGCGGATGTTGGTTAGACAGGTAAGTGGAGACCTCGATTGCATCGTTCTGAAGGCGCTCGAAAAGGACCGCAATCAGCGCTATGCGACGCCGCTGGAATTGGCCGCCGACGTCAATCGCTATCTGCGGAATGTGCCGGTTTCTGCACATCCGGCCGGCATCGCTTATCGCACACGAAAATATGTCCGGCGTCATCGTCTGGGCGTCTCAGTTGCCGCAGCGGGACTGGTGTTGTTGATCGGCTTTGCTGCAGCGCAAGCGATTGAGCTGCGCAAGATTCGGCAACAACGGGACCGCGCAGACCGCATCGCGCATTTTATGACCGGAATCTTTAAGGTGCCAAATCCAAGCGAGGCGCGCGGAAATACGGTCACCGCCCGCGAAATCCTCGACAAGGCCTCGCAACAAATCGGTAACAACCTGAATAAGGACCCGGAGCTCCAGGCGCAATTGATGGAAACCATGGCCCAAACGTATTCAGGCCTGGGCCTGTATGGCCGCTCGCAGGATTTGACAGAACACGCGCTGGCAATTCAAAGCTCAATGTTTGGAGAACGAAGCCGGGAAACACTGGCGAGCGAAAGTTATCTAGCCCAGACCCTTCGGGCTCAAGGGCATTTGCCGGAGGCGGAAAAGTTGTTGCAAAACACAATTGAGGCCCAGCGCCAGGTTCTCGGCCCCAATGATCCCGCCACTTTGGCGTCCATGGATCGCCTCGGTTATGTTTACGCCAACGAAGCACGTCACGCCGACGCTGAAAACTTGTTCCGCCAAACACTGAACGAAGAGCGCAAAGTACTGGGCCCGGACGATCCTCAAACCCTGAGCACCTTGAACGAGCTGGCGGAAATTCTAACGCCGCAGGGGCGGTATGCGGAAGCAGATCAGATTTATGGCGAACTGATCGCAGCGCAGAAGGGAACTCTGGGGCCGGACCATCCTGCGACCCTGCTTTCGATGTCCCATGCGGCTGAGAATCTGGAGGAGGAGGGTCGCTTCCCAGAAGCTGAAAAGCTGTATTCCGAGGTGATCGCCGCTCAGCGTCGCGTACTGGGGCCGGAACATCCCCAAACTCTTCGGGCAATGACGATGCTTGCCTTCACCATGGTTAAAGAGGGCCGTTACTCCGAAGCAGACAAACTCCAGAGTCAAGTGATCGAGATCAAGACCCGCGTGCTGGGACCAACCCACACCTCCACGTTGCAGAGCATGGAGATGGAAGCGTTGGGCCTCAGCCGCGAGGGGCACTACGCCGATTCAGAGAAAATGTTTCGCAACGTGATTGAAACGGCGGAGAAAACCAGTCAGCCGGCCACAGTGGCGGAGGCTTGGTACAACTTTGCCTGCGCTGAGGCTGCAAGAGGTCTGCCGGACCAAGCATTCGCCGATCTGAACCTCGCCATCGAAAACGGCCTCATCTCACCGGGAGAACTTTCGGCTGATCCTGAATTGAAGTCCCTTCACGGCGACCCACGATTCGACGCCTTAGTCGCAACGGCACGCGCAACCAGCAGCGCCAGGAAAAAGTAGGAAGCAAGAGGCCGCTCGTTCCAGGTTTTGCCACAAGTTAGTTTCACTTGCAACTCCTCTCACTGGCCCCAAGTCAACCTTCAATCTGCCCGTCATCGACCGACGGTCTCGCTATCCCGACTCACCCGCCCTGGGCGCCGTTCGCGTCCGCGAAACGATTCATCTGGGGCTAGCGTAGCTCCTGAGGTGAACGAATTCAAAGTTGGGATACAAGGCGTTTATAGCCCGGCGCATCGGTTGCGATCCGGTCGTGATAGTCCTCCATCAGTCGCAGGAGCTTGCGTCTGCTAGCACCGTTCTCGATCTCAACGCGCAACCGGCTGAGCAGGATTTCGGCATATAAGGCGCTGTGAAAGCTCCACACAAGATAAGGACTTCTGGTCCAGACCGCCTGATGTAAGCCCTTTCCCGAGCGTTCGAGCACGGAGATGAGAAGCTCCTGGCCGTCCGCGACCAGGTTCATCCAATCACCGGCCCAGCGCTGTAAGACTTGATCTCGTTCAGTACGCAGGGTCAACATCGCTCCCGAAAACTGAGCGGGAGAATAGATCTGGCCCGCGATTCTCACGCCCCGCGCTGCGGCGGCGGAGATCTCTGCGGAAAGTTCCGAGACCAGGTTCGGAAAAACGTCCAGCAGCAGCACCCGTTTGGACGACGCGATCATTCCTCGCGCCCGCTGAATGGTCTGCTCGCGCGAGCCGAGCCGGTACACGCGCTCATCGGGAGGAGAGGCGCGAGCGCCTAATTGGCGCAGGGCGGCTTTGCGCTGTTGGCGCAGCTGGGTTTCCAGTTTGTCGAATAGCTCCGCAATCGGAGTCGCCCGGTAGAAGGCCGGGTCACCATCCTCAACCAGGACGGCACCTTTTTCCAGCAGGGACTCCAACGCCTTGTAGATATTTGCGACCGGCTTTTTAAGAGCTTGTGCCAGTTTGTACCCGGTTTGCCCAGGAGCTTGCAACAGCGCCGCATACGCCTGCTCTTCCAGCGCATTGAAGCCCAAAAGAGAAAGGGGTCCGTCCGATGAGCTGTTTCTCATAATGCGTAATTGTGCCTCAGCATGGGTGACCAATTTCCAAGATCTTCGTCGTAGTAGTATATTGAACTACTACTAACATAGGGAGAGTGACATGGCTACTAAATTGTGTTCTGAATATGTTCTTCGGGCATTCCTGCTTTTTGTCATTTGTTTTCTTTGTCCAGCATCGCGAACGCTCGCGCAGTCCTCGGCGCGGCCCTCTCCGGTAGAGGTGGTGGCTCCGAAGCCGCCAACGCCAGTGATCATCGAGGGCAAGAGAGTGCTCGTCTATGAACTTCATATCACCAACTTCGGGCCTTCTTCGCTGACGCTGACGCAAATCCAGGTGTTCGCGTCATCCAGCGGGGGTTCGCCAGGCGAAAAGATGGGTGGCGACAAATTGGCCGACTACAACGGCTCGTCGCTGTCCGAACTGCTACATCCCGTAGATGAATCTTCACAAATGGCTGAATCGTCAGACATGGCTTCAAAAAGCAATCCGGGAAAACTCGATATCGGCCGCCGGGTGATTGCGTTTATGTATGTCACCGTTCCAGGAGATCTACGGATATCTGCTCTACGCCATCGATTTTCGTTTGACGTAGCCGAGCCTTCGCGTTCCAAAGGCACCCCAAACGATGAGTCCGCGCTGGATGGCTTCATCGTTCCCGTTCTCGAGCAGTCTCCGTTGGTGTTGTCGTCGCCTTTTAAGGACGGGGTGTGGCTCGCGGGGAACGGTCCATCCAATTCCTCTGTCCACCGCCGCTCTGTCATCGCCATTGATGGCCGGACCTACATCGCCCAACGCTTCGCAATCGATTGGGATTTGGTCGGCAACAACGGCGATACTTTCCACGACTCACGGGAACGTAACGAGAATTTCTGGGGCTTTGGTCAGCCCGTACTTGCGGTCGCCGACGGAGAGGTGACCGAGGTTGTCGATGGCATTCCAGACAATACCCCGGGGAAGCTCCCTCTCGTTACGGTCGAGACCATAACCGGCAACCGCGTTACTGTGCGCATTGCGGCTGATGCCTACGTGACGTTCGCCCACTTGAAGCAGGGAAGCATTGGTGTACGTTTGCATCAGAAAATCAAGCGCGGAGCCCAGCTCGCCCAAGTCGGCAACTCAGGCAATACAACCGGCGCTCACCTGCATTTGCAAGTGACCGATGGCAATTCCGCCCTCGCTGCCGAAGGCATCCCCTTCATCTTCGATAAGTTCAGGTTCTTAGGCTTTGGTAAAGATTTTGAAGAAGACCGTCATCCGGATCTTCCGAGATCTCGAATGTTGCCCGCGGATGATTCGGTGATCGCCTTCCCCTAAAGATCTCAGAGAAACACTGGTGTTGCTGGTGCGATCTGTGGAGACATTGCGTTCGCACCCAACCATTGCCCACAAATCCGGATGAGGGAATGGCATGAGGCGTCACCAGTCTTGGCGGAGACTGCGCTACGATCACAATGTCGCTTCATATTGGGATGCAAGGATCGGGGAAATCCAGTGAACAGTTTGGTGAGAGGCAATGCCATGCAAAGAGCCCACGCCGTTACCCAGCTCGGTAGCAACCGGTCTCTTCTTCGGTTAATTTTCTTCCCCGTGTCACTTCTGCTTGGGTGCGCTATCCTTTGTTCCCAGGCACAGGTGCGACGACATATGAGCCCACTCGCAACCGGGTTAGGCGACGAATTCGCGTCCGAGAGCGCGACGGTGAACGGGATCACGCTTCATTATGTTCGCGGAGGCAATGGGCCCGCCGTCATCCTGGTTCACGGCTTCCCGGAAGACTGGTTCGAGTATCACGCCATCATGCCGCAGTTGGCGAAACAGTTCACGGTCATCGCGGTTGATCTACGGGGAGTGGGCGCCTCGACGGCGAAGCCTGGCGGGTACGACGCCGCTAATCTGGCGGAGGACATTCATCAGCTCGTGGCCGCGCTCAAGTTGGATCGCATCTACATCGTCGGTCACGACATCGGAGGGCAGGTAGCCTACGCATTCGTTCGGCGTTATCCGGAGGCGACCCGCGGGGCCATGATCCTCGATACGGCAATTCCAGGAATTGCGGGCTGGGATGAGATTCAAGGGCACCCTGCCATGTGGCATGTTCGGTTTATGCAGGTTCCGGGCCTCGCAGAGAAACTTGTCGCGGGACGACAGGCTGACTACTTCGGCTATTTTTTCCAGTTCGGTAAGTTTACGCCGAGCGACGAGGCTCATTACGTGAAGGCTTACGCCACCCTGGCGCAGCTGCACGCGATGTTTGAAATGTACCGCGCGTTTCCCGCCAATGCGGAATTCAATGCAACCGAACGTGGTCCAAATGGCGTACCGTTGCTCTTGGCTGCCGGGGATGGGTCACCCTTTGCACAACTGGTTCCCAAAATAGCAGAGGGTCTCCGCTCAAACGGATGCACTCATGTCGAGACCAGCTTCATCCGGGGCGCCGTGCATTACGTAGTCGAGGATCAGCCCGAGACCGTGACCGACCTTATTGAGCGATACGCGTCGCTGAATGCGCAATGAGGAAGAGAAAGCCGAGGCGTTTTTCGAGCGTCCTCGATTTCGGTCGTACTGTGGGCAAACCTAATCATGTTAGGTCAGAGTTGCCCATTCCTCAGGGTCGGCGAGCCTTCGCAAGAACATGGCTTTACATTCAGGACCGCAGGCGATAGTTTCGATCCATGAAAGCCAGCAATTGGGAGTTCCGGAACAGAGCGACCGTCTTCGGGCTGATTTTTGGCTTCACGTTTCCCCTATACGTTTTGGATCATCAGAATTCGACCGTCGCGCTGGCCAACTGGCTCGGGGCCGGGCGGCAACTGGATACAGATCTTGTCGCTCGTCTTTTATTTGCTTTCGCCGCTTTTCTGCTTGTTGTAGCCGCTCTCATCCGCACCTGGGCCTCCTCCTACCTTCAGGCCTCTGTGGTGTATGCGTCCGAGGTGAAGAGTGAGTCGCTGGTTGCCGACGGGCCCTACCGGCGAGTACGCAATCCGCTGTATTTTGCCAATGTATTAATGATCATTGCCATGGGCGCCATGATGAGCCGGTTGGGGTTCTTCGTGGCGGTGATCGCCATGGTAGTGTTCTGTTACCGGTTGATCCTGCGGGAGGAGGCCGAACTTCAGGCGAGCCAAGGCCAACCCTACCGCGCATACTGCGAAGCGGTGCCGCGTTTGTGGCCCTCCTTGTGGCCGCGTGTTGCTTCCGCTGGACGCCAAGCCAGGTGGATGGAGGGAATCAAGGCGGAATCTTGGTACTGGGGATTCGCGGCAGCGCTTATCGCTTACGCCATCACTCTAAAATTAACGCTGTTTTTCGTGATTCTGGTGGTAAGCCTGGCCTTGTTCTGGGTCTCCTCAATGGCCCTTCACAAGAAATCACACTCCGAACGGTAAGTAGATTCGGCGGACGGATGGTCGGCGATCCGAAACTAGATTTGATTTGGCTCATTCCTAATTGCGTCCGCGCGCTCACTGAGATCAGCCCCCGGTTTTCCCGGGGGCGCTTCGAGCAGAGCCCTGAGACTTTCTGGCCAGCGTGGTTGAGAACTGTTCCTTTGGCGTAACGTCAGGATCGCCTGTGAGTCGGCACGATGCGCAGAGGGAAGGTCGATCGCCCCTCGACATTGCCTGTGCCTCTGGTTAATGAGTTCCGGTTCAGATTAGGGCTTGCGATGCCCCCGGCCCGCTTGTAGGCGTAGCAGAGCGGCAATCAGGGCATCGATCTCTTCGTAAGTGTTGTAGAGCGCCAGTGACGGGCGCACTGTGCCCTCGACACCCATGCGGCGCAGGATGGGTTGAGCGCAGTGGTGGCCGGCGCGCACTGCGATGCCTTCTTCGTTGAGCGCGACGCCTACGTCCTCGTTGCGCACGTCGTCGAGAACGAAAGACAAGACACCTGCCTTTTCGCGTGCGGTTCCTATCAAGCGCAAGCCGGGTACGGTGAGGAGCCCCGCAGTGGCGTAATTCAGAAGTTCGTGCTCGTGGGCGGCGATGCTTTCTAATCCGATCTGTTCTACGTAGTCGAGAGCTGCTCCGAGCCCTACGGCATCCGCGATGTTTCCAGTTCCGGCCTCAAAGCGCGCCGGCGACTTCTGATAAGTAGTCTTCTCGAAAGTGACGTCGACAATCATGTTGCCGCCGCCATGCCAAGGCGGCATATTGTCGAGCACGTCGAGCTTTCCGTAGACCACGCCGATTCCCGTAGGTGCAAAAACCTTGTGTCCAGAGAAGACGTAGAAATCGCAATTGAGCGCCTGCACATCCGTGCGCATGTGGGAGACGGCCTGCGCGCCATCGACCAGAACGAGCGCGCCGTGACGGTGCGCCATCGCCACCATCTCGCGCGCGGGTGTGATCGTGCCAAGCGCATTCGACACATGACTGAACGATACGATTCGGGTGCGAGGGCTTAGCAGCTTCTCATACTCTTCGAGGATCACCTCGCCGCGATCGTTCACGGGCGCCACGCGCAAGCGCGCGCCTGTTTCTGAACACAGTTGNNGCCAGGGCACGATGTTGGCGTGGTGCTCGAGCCAGGTGATGACCACATCGTCGTCTTTGTGGACGTTGCGATGGCCCCAGCTCTTGGCGACGAGGTTGATGCCCTCTGTGGTGCCGCGCACGAAGATGACCTCGCGCGTCGAGGAAGCATTCAGGAAGCGACGGGTCTTTTCCCGAGCACTCTCATAAGCATCTGTGGCTCGCGCCGCCAGCGTGTGGGCGGCGCGATGGATGTTCGAGTTTTCGTGCCGGTAGAAAGCTGACAGGCGGTCGATCACAGCGTTCGGTTTCTGCGTAGTGGCGGCGTTATCGAGCCAGATTAACTGCCGGCCGTGAACGCGTTCCTCGAGGATAGGAAAGTCCTGGCGGATCAGCCGGGGATCAAGCGGACGCTTGGGTACTCCCAGGTTCGGGACGACATCAGGGCGGAACTCGAACGACTCGACGCTGCCGGATTCGCCGGGCGAAGATTTCCCGGTCTCAACGGAATTGGATGTGGCTCGCGCAATCACAGGTGGAGAGATAGCTCTTAAGCGCGGTGTGAATGCCGATGTTCCCGCTTCTACCGCGGGCAGTCCGGCCAAGTCATTCTCGGCTGGCGGTTTGGTCGGTACTGACGAAGGCAGGACCGGAACCCCGGGAGGAGATTGCGCGCCCGGAACACCGGGAAAAGAAAACAGGCCGCTTACCGAAGGAAATGAGGTTGGAGAAGAAAACGGCGCAGATTGCTCCGGACTGGGAGATGGAACATCCGGTTCACTCGGCGCCGACGGACCGACGGAAGCAGGACGCCCCGAGGGCGCAGTCGAAGCCTGCGCTGGAAATACGGGAATGGTTCCGGGTCTGCCCTCCCTAGTTGGTATCGCGGGCGGCACTGTAGGTGGCTGGGGACCTCCGGGTACGGACATTCCCGGTACGCGTGGAAAGGAAAACATTTCGGTGCCCCCGGGAATCGTCGGAGCGGCAACCCACGGATCGTTTCTCGATGGACCCGTCTTCGAGCCATCAAGAGCCGTGGCTGACGACCCGGCAGTGGTCGGTGGAGCAGGAATTCCGGGCGACCCTGCGGCAGCGGGTGCTGGCGAAGCTGGAAGCGCAACCAGATCAGCTCCGCTCGGAGGAGCGGTTGGTGGCGAAGAAGGCATGGCGGGAACGCCGGGGAGGGAATACATCTCAGTCGCCGGAGGAATCAGGGGCGCTGCGGCCCAAGGTCCACCTTTTTCTCCGTCAAGGAAGTGGGACGACGAAGCCGGCAACCCCGGCTGCTGAGCCACTGCCGTTGGCTGAGGCACAAGNNACTGCCGGAAATGACAGAACCTCGCGCGGCAGGTCGGGCACCGCGCCCAAGGGCGGAGCAGACGCAGGGATCGCTCCCGGCTCGACCTCGCCCGGCGGCGAAAAGGCCGAAGGAGATTGCGCGGGCAGCGCCGCGAAGAACTCGTTGGCGAGTCTCGCGATCTCTGCAGGATCCGGTAATGAGGCGAAAGCGGCGGACAAGTTCTGATATTTCTGTGCGTCCTGCGCTGGGCCGGGACTACCTTCCACCGTCAGCGTGTCCGCCGCTATTCGCTCATTTGTACTCGTGGTATTGGTCGACATTTACGTTCTCCAGCACTGCCATGGCATCGTCCGTGAGGGCCGCGAGCGAGCAATAGAGCGAGATCAGGTACGACGCAATCGCCTTATGGTTGATGCCCATGAAGCGAACCGACAGACTGGGGGATACTTCTCCCGGAAGTCCTGGCTGGAACAGCCCAACGACTCCTTGTTTCTTCTCGCCGGTGCGGATCAGCAGGATGTTGGTTTTTTCGGCTTTCACCGCCAGCTTGTCGCAAGGAACCAGCGGGAGGCCTCGCCAAGTCAGGAATTGTGAGCCGAACACCGTCACCGTCGGATGTGTAACCCCGCGGCGCGTACACTCCCGTGCGAAAGCGGCGATGGCTCGCGGATGCGCCAGGAAGAAAGATGGCTCCTTCCAGACCCTGGCTAGAAGTTCATCCAGATCGTCAGGGGTGGGCGCTCCCTTTCTGGTCTTAACGTGGAACTCCGGAACCACGTTATGGAGCAGGCCGTACTCGGCGTTGTTGACCAGTTCATTCTCCTGGCGCTCTTTGACTTTCTCGATCATCAGGCGTAGTTGCTCCCGGATCTGGTCATGCGGGCTGCGATACAGATCGGAGATGCGGGTCTGCACGTCGAGCACGGTGGTGACCGCGTTGAGCGTGTACTCGCGCGGCTTCTCTTCGTAATCCACATAAATCTCGGGCAGGTCAACCTCTTCGTCAGGACTGCATTCAATGGTGCGGGTTCCGGGGCGCGTAGGCTTCACTTTGTTCACCCGATAGGTTCCGGCTTCGATCGGCACCCACGACAGGAACGTGACCAGCCAGCGGGGCGTGATCGCTTCCATCATAGGAACGGTTTTGGTGACATTCGCGAGCTGACGAGCTTGTTGCTCGCTCAGCGTNNGACCGAAACGACTCGACGTCTGGATCCGGCACGTCCCTGGGTGGACGGGTAGGATGAGCCGTACCTTGCGGCCCATGGTTGGGGTGAACTGATTCGTACATACAGATCGTCTGTTGGTCTGTGACGTATCTCACCTTGAAAACATGAATTGAATGCGGCTGCTATCGTCCCCATCGTCTGGATCCGGCCGTCCCGCAAGAATCTGGATTGCCGAATGGAACCACTGAGCCGCAGAGGAATATCACCCATAGAATCCGATCGTCAACTCAATTGCATGGGCAGATTTGTCGATGGATCCCCGTTTAAGAAGTCGAGATCAAGACTTGAGCTTTCCGCGATCTGGATTATAAGGCTGAAGTCTCGGTCGACCGCCTGTGGATTATTTTCTTATTTGGCTAGTGGTCTCAATCCTGGGATCAATGATCTCAACCAGGAGCGCACGTTCCGGAGAGCCCGGAGGAGATCGCAGAGTCAGCGCACAGTCAAGCAGAGTGTGGGCTATCTCGCTAAGCTCCGGCGGCAGTCGCATGCGTCTCATAGAACTTCTTCTTCGCTCGGGCGCGTTCACTCCGGCATAATCCTGCTCGCCTGCCGCCTTTATGCCACGGTCTTTTATGCCAGGATCCTTCTCGCCGCACATATTCAACTGGGCACTAGAGGGAAGAAACCGGGCACTTCGCTCACCGCTCTCCGGTCCATCACCTGCAATCTCGTTAAGCTGCGGAATGCAAGCGTGCGACCGGTCCGTGCTGCATGGGCTCTTCTAGTTCGCAACCAGCCAGCAGCAGAGTTGCCAACTGTGACGCCTGGACCCGAATCTCGGGGACGGCCGTAGTCTCCCACAGACTTGCTTTGCGCAACGGACCAAGCGCATAGAGAAAGTCAGAAGCCGCGCCGTGAGCGTCCCTCAAGGCGCCATCCTCGGAGGTATCGAGGCCCAGAAACAGAGAATCGGGACGAGCCATTTTCTCGCGCATGAGATTGGTGAGCAGCAGATTTTCTATTCTGCGGCAATCCACCTCAGGGCCGGTGCAGTTGATCACGCGGCCGACGCGCAATGACTCGAGTTCTCCGCTCTTGCGGCCGCGGTAAGTCACGTCGACCCCGTCGGCATCCTCGGCAGACGCGACAATCCGGCCGGCATGGATTTCGATCCAGCCGTTCTGTATTTGCGAAGCCAGAGCAACACCGATCTCCGGTGCTACGCGGTGGCGATGCACTTCCCAATAGGGCCGGGCGTGACGGAGAAACCTCCGCCGCTCCTGGCGCGAAAGTGACCGCCAGATTGTCTGTGTGAAGGGCCGAAGAGAGTCGATCACGGCACGCCAGTTGCTACCCAGTCTCTGCGCCGCTTCGACCTGCGTACGAATCAACCGCAAAAGTCCGCGGACGGTTCTGGGCGAGTTCTCGTCCCAGAACGGGGTCCAGATAGCAGTCGCTTCGTGGTCATGCGGCAGCAGGCCGCGGCGGGAAAGAAGATGAATTGTTCCGCTGCATCCCTGCGCGCGCAAAGCGATCGCGACATCCAGGCTGGTCAGGCCGGAACCGACCAGCAGAACACTCTGGTCTTTCCCCCGAGCTTGGTTTGAGGAAGCAGCGCCCAGCGCGCCAGGCGCCCAGGGATCCGCGATGTAATGCTGACTGTGAGACGTCTTTCCCGGCAGGCGGAGATCCCCCGGTGGAAAATTGCCGAGGGCGAGCACAACTTTGTCAGCGAGGAGCATTTCGCCGCTGAGCAGCCGGATTTCCGCCATTCCACCAAGACGAGCGACAGAGACCGCCTCGTCCTGCACCCGCTCAAATCGGCCGGGATGAAGTTCGATTTCCTGCTGCAGTACAAATGCGACGTACCGGCCATAGACCGGGCGAGGAAGGAAGTCGCATGGTTTGACGTTCACTTCATGGTGGAGCCGCGCCCAGCGCAGAAGGTGCTCGGGATCGTCCGGATAGGCGCTCATATTTTTCACCGGGACATTCAGCAAGTGCTGCGCACAGGGCGTACCGTAAGCGATGCCTCTGCCCACACGCGCGCTTCTCTCCACCAGCACAACGGACACGGTCGCGCTCGACTGGCGTAGCACCTGCGCCGCGACCGTCGCACCGGCAAACCCTCCGCCGATGATGGCCACCGTGAAGTGAGAGATTCCGTTCCGGCTGGTTCGGTGCATGGCATCCCTCCCCTTACCATAGTATGTCTATTACTACGATAGACAACATAGTATACTCCTGGTGGTTCTCAGGGAACTCCAATTTGGTGGTGGTTTTGCGCGGTCTGGGAATCAGGCCTTCTCGAGCAAAAAGATCACAATCTTTGCCTCCGTTTGAAGCGCGATTTTATTTTTGTGAGCTTTGCGGGAGGGAGTTTTTCAACTGCCACACCTTTATCAACCGCTCTATGGATTTGGTGTGGTAATTTGTCGTAAAGTGCCCGGTCGGAGGAATTTCGGGCATGCGGGAGATTGATCGCGTCCTTGAGATCGCGCTTTATGTGGAAGACATGGGCCGCGCCGTCGAGTTCTATCGTCGAGTTTTCAGGTTTGCTGTACTGGCGAAATCTACGGAGCCGGATCGGCTGACCGCGCTTGACGTTGGTAAGACACAAGTCTTGCTGCTATCGAAGAAAGGCGCCTCGGTCGAGGCCGTGGCAACTCCCGGAGGCAAGATTCCTCCTTGTGACGGAGGCGGCAATTCGCATCTGGCGTTCCCGATCGAGACGTCCGAGCTGAAAGACTGGGAGAAGTGGCTGGCGGAAAATGGCGTGGTCATCGAAAGCACGGTCCGATGGGATCGGGGCGGGCAAAGCCTGTATTTCCGGGATCCTGACGGGAACTTGCTGGAACTGGCCACTCCTGGTGTCTGGCCGACCTATTAACACATCTTCATACGTCGGCCATTTTTCCCCAGCGCTTCAGGAATGGACCAAACATCGCCAACAATGTTACTCATCGACCGGGGTACTGAGTGCTTCTGTGGCCTGATTGCAACCGCGATCGAGGGTGCGGGAACGACGCGAAAAGGACGCTAAAAGGACGCGGGATGCACTGCTTAAGGGCTTCCCGCCGGTGCGAAATGAGGGCGTTTCGCGGGGTTTCTCAATTAAATGTTCGGCTTAATATTAGGGGTGTTGGAGCCGTGAAGTCAGCGAGAGTTCGAGCCTTGACAAGCCCCTGCGATGAGCGGAGAATGCGTTTCACTCACCGTGAGTGCCAGCGATCTCGCTCACGACAACTCAGGATTCTGCACGCAGGTTGTCACGCACCCCGATTTTGTTTGTTGTACTCATTTATCACTCTCATAAATCGTCGTCATTGGTTTACAAATGCTTGAGGAGGTGCTACATGTTTGCTCCGCTGCGTCAACTTTGGCGGGAGGATAAAGGGCAAGACATCGCGGAATATGCCGTGATGTTGGCCGTGATTCTGATATTGGTAGTCGGTACGGTGCGTCTGATCGGAAGCAATGCGAACAACGCGTTTTCTGCCGTAGCGAGTTCGATCCAGTAAGCCACTCGGGAGAGCCTGCCGTCGCAAATCGTGCTTCGGCGAGGCTGTCCGTCTTTTTCGGAGTGCAGCAATGAATACCAAAGAACTCGGAACCGACCGTCTTCGACTGAACCTGAGAATCATGACCGATGACGATCTGTGGCGTCTCCTCCTTGATCATCGGGAGGCGCGTCTAGAGGAATTCTGGGAGGAAGTGAAAAATCGAAAAGCGGCTGGTACGTTATCGAGGAACAGTCCATTCTGGACGATGGGTGAAATCGCAAGATACCGTCAACCGCGAGGCTCCGGGGGCAATTCGAACCTGATTGAACTCACGCGTGAGGAATGGGAAGCGCACAAACGCCGGAAGATGTTTCGAGTGCTGTCGGCCTAATGGGTTCATAATGCACGGGCGTACACTGCCTTGGCTTCCTTCAGGATCGGGATGTCGGGGTGGGCGTCTTTCGAGAGGGTGAGGAGATCTTTGTAGGCGCAAGGGCACGGACCCAGGCGGCGTCGGCATCCGCTCCTCGGGAGTTCTCGACCGCAAGGC
>PMHI01000284.1:17123-28114 GCA_003156615.1 Acidobacteriaceae bacterium
GAGGTCGCGGCAATTGTGCTGCTGCTTCGCCCCGTGCGGTGCCACGATTGCTTCCTGCGCTTTTATCGTCCTGTGTTCCTCAAGGCGCCGCCAGCACCGGTTGCGAGCATTACTGAAAAGCAATCGGAAGAACCTGCGGATTCAGACCGAGATGATCGGCGCTCGGCGTAGTGCCGAAAATTGCCCTCACGTTGGTAGTCAATGTTTACGCGCCCTTTCAGACGGGCGGCAGGAAGTGTTCTCCGGTGCGGGTCTGTCTGTAGATAGACAGGCATGGTTTTTGCCTTCGCGGGATTGTGCCAGAGGCTTGCGGACCAGAATAAAAGGACTACCGAGATCAAAGCTGTAAGGCATATCGATTTTTTAAATGGCGCATACATCAACGAACCATGGCTTTTGACAGCCTGAGCTGTGTCGAAGGCTGCTGCGTCATCGATTGCCAGTGGTGGGTTGCAGCCAAACATTTCCTGATTCCTCATCCTCCACAGCGCTGGTGCTGGCGCAAGGGTAGAGGCCTAAAGACTTGGGGCTGTTCGTCTCCGGAAAAGGTCTTTCGGGTCTGAGGCTTGGGAATGCCTTTCCCGCGCTGGGCGGCGTCTTGCGAGGCATTCCAAAACCGGAGGAAGCTATCCAGAAAAACCCTTCGGGCGGCTCCGAACGTTGTACAATCAGTGGCACCTTTGGTCGCGTATCCCCCGGATGAGATCTACGGTTTAGCCTGCCTGCTCGCGGGCGAGAACCATCGGTTTGCTTGGAGTGTTGAATGGAGCCTGAGAACAGCTTCCGCAGGCTAATGCCCCGCAAAGACGAACTGCAGGCCTCGCGTTTTACCGAGGCTGGCACTTTGCCTGCGCCGCATAGCCCGACCTTCAGCCATGTTCCCAGTCTCTGGGATTACTGGCCAATCGTGCTCAGGCACAAGTGGACGATCCTGTCTGCCATGCTGGTAGCGTTGCTGGTGGGCGCAGTAGTTTCCTTTTCGACCACGCCCATTTACGAGGCGGTTGGCCGCGTGGTGATCAATCGCGAGGGCGCCGAAACCGCAGGTCTGAAGAACTCCGACACCGGCGGAAGCGATTCCTATGATGACTACATGGTTGCCATGGATACGCAGACGCACGTTCTGCAAAGCGATGCCATCGCCAAACTTGTGATCCGGAGGTTGAACCTTGATTCCGATCCGGCATTCGCTGGTAAAGGGGCAGTATCCGCCAGCAGTACGCCGGATGCGTCACCAGCTCAAACCCGCTACATCGAACCTCATCGTGAATCGGGGCTGGTCGGGAAGTTCCACGGGTCGTTACAGATCAACTCGATTCCCCGGACACGCCTGCTGGAGATACGGTTCTCCAGTTCGGACCCAAGTCTGGCCGCCAAAGCGGTCAACACTCTAATCGACACCTACATCGAGCAGAATTACAAAACCCGCTTGGACGCCACCACCCGCACCTCGGACTGGCTGGCGCAGCAACTGTCCGAACTGCAAATGAAAGTTGAGGAATCCCAAGAGAAATTGGTGCGCTATCAAAAAGAGCATGGGATCCTGGGCATCGACGAGAAGGAAAACATAATCAGCTCCAAACTCGACGAACTCAACAAGGAACTGACGGCCGCCGAAGGCGACCGCATGCAGAAGGAATCCGTCTATCGATTGGCCAGCTCCGGCGACCCCGATCTGTTGTCCAATCTCGATCCCTCGAGCCCCGTAGTCAAGCTAAGAAGCCAGGAAGAGGATTTGCATCGCCAACTGGCGCAGGTGAGTGTTCATTTCCAGCCGACATATCCGAAAGTAGCGGAAATAAAAGAACAGCTGGATGCTGTTGAGACGGACCTCAAGGCCGAAATCACGCGCCTGGCTTCCAAGTACCAGAAAGACTACCTGTCGGCCCTAGGGCGTGAAAGATTGCTTCGAGCTTCCCTGGAGCGTCAAAAAACCGAAGAGAACCGGCTCAATGAAAGCGCCATCGAATACAGCCTTTTGAAACGAGACGTGGAGAGCAATCGGCAGCTCTATGAGGGCCTTTTGCAAAAGCTGAAAGAGGCGGGAGTCATGACAGGGTTGCGGTCGAGCAACGTACGGATCGTCGATCCGGCATCTGCTCCCACATCGCCCTCGACGCCCAACATTCCCCGGAATCTTCTGATGTCGCTGGCGGTGGGCTTGGCCGGCGGGCTCTCGCTCGCGTTTATTCTTGAGTCGCGCGATGACACCGTGCACTCTTTGGAACAGGTAAGGATGCTTACGGCATTGCCGTCCCTGGCGGTCATCCCCTTCGCGTCTCGTCCCAGCCGTTCGCTACCTGGGACGAAGCGCCTTCCGCAGACCACAACGGCGCTGGCCTCGGCCATGCGTCCGAAGTCGGAGATTGCCGAAGCCTACCGTGCGTTGCGGACTTCGATTCTGCTTTCGAGAACCGGCAAGTCGGCCAAGATCTTGATGGTTACGAGCGCCCTGCCCCAAGAGGGCAAGACCACGACCAGTGTTAATCTAGCCATTGTCCTGGCGCAACACGGAGCCCGCGTACTCCTGATTGAAGGAGACATGCGGCGCTCCGGTATCTCGCAGGCGCTTCACCTTGAATCAGATATTGGGCTCAGCACGATATTAGAGCAAGACACCATTGCGGATTCAGCGATCCGGTCCATTGCAGACATTCCGAATCTTTGGGTGCTGCCAGCGGGTCCGGTTGCGCTTCACCCATCTGAGATGCTGGCCTCAGCACGCATGAGGGAATTGTTACGGAATCTGGAACCGGAGTTCGATCACATCATCATCGATACACCCCCGGTGCTCAGCGTCACGGATGCTGCGCTCCTGTCCTCGTTGGCCGATTCCACTCTTTTAGTAATACGTGCGGGTATGACGAGTAGAGTTGCGCTCCGTCGAGTCCACGACGTGCTGGCACATGTCGATGCGCGCATCATGGGTGTAATTCTCAATGCCACGGACTTTACTGAACCCGACCGGTATTACTACGGCCACCGATATGGCAGTTACTATCAAGACCCCGCGCCGGCTAAGACCGCCCAGCGGGAGTAACCGTGACACCGCCACTGCGCCGTCTCGTCAAGAACGCTCTTTTGATTCTGACCTGTCTGGGGATGCTATCGATCTACCTTGACCGGGTGATAGTCGTCTATCTCGCACAACGATCGGCAGACTCCTCACAAGCTGGCGGGGTGGAGCGTGCCATCCGATTGGTGCCCGACGATGCCGAGTTTCCCTACCTCCTCGGTATGCAGCTTTCCAACTCCGCCCACGATGGTGCCGCCGCCATCACCAGCCTTTCTAAAGCGGTCACCCTGAACCCGAACATTGGGCGATACTGGTTCGATNNGTCGCGGCCGAAGCCGCGCAATATTTCCTGGCCACCGGCGACCGAGACCGTGCTTTTTCTCTGTTCCGGCAAGCCCTCGTCCAGAACCCGCAAGCCGCAGAGACTATTTTCCCGGCGTGCTGGCGCGAGACGCGAGATGCGAACCTTCTTCTCGCCAAGCTGATTCCAGAGAGTCCAGAACTTCAGTTGGTGTTCCTGGAGATGCTGGCTGGGCAGAAGGAAACGGCTGCGGCGAGTCAGGTGTGGCAACACCTCGTCACCTCCAACAAGTCTTTCGACCCAAAGCTCAGTTTTTTTTACTTTGACTACCTGGTGAAACAACATGAGGCCACAAGCTTCGACCGGGCCTGGCACGAGCTTGCGGGGCTCTCACCCAATCTGCACCCTTACCTGCCGAATGACAATTTGATGGTGAATGCGGGCTTTGAGCAACCGCTTTTGAACGCTGGCTTCGATTGGAGACATGAACCTGCGGACCACATTACCGCTGGCATCGACGACAATGTGGCGCACTCTGGAACCCATTCGCTTTCTTTGTCCTACGACGGCAACCCGGCCTACGATGCCGGCTGGACACAGTTTGTTCCGGTGCAATCGAATGCCGATTACGAATTCAGCGCCTGGATTCAGAGCGAAAACGTGACCAGTTCGAGCGGACCGAGGATTGCGATTGCGGATGCATATAGCGGCGCCAACCTCCTTTTAACCGACGATGTGCTGGACACTCATTCCTGGCAGGAAATCAAAGGCTCGTTGCGGGTGCCGGACGGGACCGAGCTGTTAACCGTAAAGATCGTCAGAGCTCCAGCCGACACGAGGATCCGTGGACGGGTGTGGATCGATGACTTGCGGCTGGTGAAGAGGTAGTCGATGCCCCCGGGACAAGTCATAGAAGGCGAGGCCCCGCTGGTTGGGGAAGTCAGTACTCGTCATCGGCTGGAACGCGGATTGCGAATCTCGCTGTTTGTGGCGCTCTGCACCCTTCTGATCTTCGGGCCCCTGGCGCTCGGCATCGTCGAGGACTGGTCCATTGCGCTGTTTGAAGCTGGCGCCGCTGTGGTTTTGCTGATCTGGATGGGATCCGAACTCGCTGCCGGCGAAGTTAGCTTCCAATGGAATCCGTTGTTCGCGCCCATGCTTGTGTTTTTCGGATTCGTTTTGGTTCAGATTGGAGGCCATCGCTCGGCCTATTTGAACGATACTCTCTCTGAGCTTTGGCTTTACATTGCTTATGGAATTCTGGCCTTTGTCGCGGTGCAACTGCTCCGTGCCGACCACGATTGGGTGCCGCGATTCGGCAAAACCATGGCTGTATTTGGAGCAGTCTATTCGGTTTTCGCGGTTCTTCAGGGGTTCACTTCGGAAGGCAAGATCTATTGGCTGATCCAGCCGCGAGCCCGAAGTGTGTACGGCAGCTATGTAAATCACAACCACTATGCTGGACTCATAGAGCTATTACTTCCCTTTGCGGTGGTGCTTGCTTTCAGCGGCTTAGTTCGTGGAGCAAAGCGTTTCTTGCTGGGGTTTGCAGCGATGCTGATGGCTGCCTCAGTATTTCTGTGTCAATCACGGGGAGGGATGTTCGCGGTCATCGTGGAGACGGTGTTCCTCGCAATCTTTTGGATGCGTAAATTCTCGCCCCGGAAATCTGCGGCGGTGTTTGTGGCGTTCTGTCTGGTGACGGCGTTGTTTTTGGCATGGATTGCTCCGCAGCAAGTCGGCAGCCGCATCACCGACACCCGCGATCCTGCGCGCTGGTTAATCCACCGCGACTCGTTTCATATGTTTGCCGCCCATCCATTTCTGGGCAGTGGTTTCGGAAGCTTTGCCACCGCGTTTCCACGCTATCGCGTGTTCTACGATGGGTTTTTTATCAATCATGCGCACGATGACTATCTTGAGCTTTTGCTCGAGACTGGACTGGCCGGCTTCGGCGTGGGGGTGTGGTTCATCGTCGTGTTGTATCGTGCGGGATTGCGCAACCTTCGCCCGGCGAGGCTTTCTCCGGCGGCGCTGATAAGCGCCGCGGCTCTGGCCGGGTGCACTGGGCTGCTGGCTCACAGTTTCACCGACTTCAACCTTCACATCCCGGCGAACGCGGCGTTGTTTTTCGTATTGTGCGCCGTCGCCACAGTCCCAGGCGGTAGAAATGGGGGCAGATACGACACCTATCTGGAGAGAAGTGGGAATTCGTAGTTTGTCTATTTGGAGGGAACCTTCTGCTCTAGCTCTTGCAAGCTCGCCTCGACTCTTCGGAGGTCGCCGGCATACCGGCCCGAGTCACCCTGAGCGAGTTTTCGGTAGAAGGTCAAGGCTTCGGAATAGCGGGCACGGGATTCTTGGATCTTGTTCTGGTTTCGATCGAGAAACCCCAGGTTGTTCAGCGTGCCCGCCAGGTATGGTAGATACGCGTCCGGATCTTTCTGCGCCAGTTGGCCGTAAAGCTTCGAAGCCTCCTCATAGTGCTGACGTGCCTCCTCCATCCGTTGTTGGACTCCATCGAGGTTCCCCAGGTCGTTCAGCGTCATGGCTACATCCGGGAGGTACGTGTCAGGGCTCTGCTGCGCCAACTGACGGCGAATCTTCAACGTTTCCTCGTAGTGCCGGCGCGATTCCTCCGGCCGGTTCTGGTCTTTCTCCGAGATCGCTAGGTTGTTCAGCGTCATGGCCATATCCGGAAGGTAGGAGTCCGGGTTTTGCTGAGCCACTTGACGGTAAATCCTCAAAGCTTCCGCGAAGTGCGGATAGGCCTCGTCCGGCCGCTTCTGGAGTCTTTCCAAGAACCCCAGGTTGTTTAGGGCCATGGCCATGTCCGGCAGATAGGGTTCCAAGTTCTGCTCGAGCAGTTGCCGGTGAATTTTCAAGGCCTCTTCATACTGCTGGCGGGCTTCGTCCATCCGCTGTTGGAGTCGATCCAGGTTCCCTAGGTTGTTCAAGGTCGTGGCCAGGTCCGGCAGGTATGCGGCCGGATTTTGCTGCGCCAGTTCACGGCGAATCTTCAAAGCCTCCTCGTACTGCTCGCGGGCTTCGTCCATGCGCTTCTGGTCCGTATCTAAGTTCCCTTGGCGGTTCATATTTAGGGCGGCATCAGGTTCCACAAGCGCGGAACCCATGGCGTCATGCGCGAAAGGATTTCGCTCCGTAACCGCGAGGGTGTGCAGCCACAAGGTGTACTCGTTATCCCAGTGGCTCAACTGACGGTAGGTGACGATGCCCAGCGCCGCCAACGCACATACTGCTGGGGTTACACGCCATACCGTGCGGACTTCTTTCGCCTCCGCCAAATCGGCAAGGCCCCAGACAATCATTACGAAGATTCCGATCAGCGGGACATAAGCATAGCGATCAGCCATGGCGGCATCTCCCACCTGCACCAGGCCGATCACCGGAATTAAAGTTCCCAGGAACCAAAACCATCCCACGAGCAGGTAGCGCTTGCTGCGAAAAGCTACCACGAGCACCGTGATGGTAACCAACATGAGCGCCGACAAGCTCACCTGCCACAGCGGCAGTGTATTTCCTGGGTGGGGATAAAGTGGAGCAAGCCGCGCTGGCCAGAGCATCTTCCACAGGTATAGCCCATAGGCCACGACTGCATTCTCGATTCGTACGCCGAACGGGAACTGGTGCAAGGTACGAACCGCCTGCCCCGATCGCTGCGCCTTCACTGTGATGACTGCACTCAGGGCTGAAAGAAAAAGCAGGGGTAGTTTCTCCCATAGGAGCCTTGAGAACGGCAACCGCAGCACGCGGATCGAGGAGTGAGTTCTTTCGAGCGGCCAATAGTCCAACAGCAGTAAGACAAAGGGCAGGGTAATGACCATCGGCTTGACCATCAGACCCGCAGCAAACAGGACCGCAATGATCAGATATCGCCGCCAATCCGGTTTCTGGACATACCAGCCGTAAGCACCGATCGCCAAGAAAAAGAAAAGCGTGCTCAACACATTCTTGCGCTCCGCGACCCACGCCACCGATTCCACGTTGATCGGATGCAAGGCGAATAGAGCCGCCACCAGTAGGCTCGGTCCTACGCGCTTTGTGCCCCACGCCAACAGTAGTAACAACAACACCGCATTGAGAGCGTGGATGAGAACGCTGTCTAAATGATGGCCCGCCGGGTTCAACCCAAAGAGTTCGTAGTCGAGAGCGTGCGAAAGCCAGGTCAGAGGATGCCAGTTGGCCGCCGTGGTTGACGTAAAAGCCCACTTGAGAGTGTTCCAGCTCATGCCACCACGAATGTGGAAATTTCCCGTGACGTAATCGTGATCGTCGAAGGTGAGAAAGGCGTGCCCACTCACCGGGCTGTAAAGCGCGATGGTTGCCAGCGCGAGTAGAACGCAGAGAACCGTATTCGGGTGATTGGCCGCAGCAAATGGCTTGGTGCTTGTCGGGGCTGATTTTGAGTTCGCCCTCCGGCGTCCCTGAGAGACAAGGGATCGCCCCCCTACCACCGGTTCCTCCACCGTGCTTCGGCAGAACGTCTTGGCGTGGGCGCTTTGGAAGGCAATAGGAGTGGAATCAGATTCCACGGTCCGAGGGGAAGAATCAAACAAGCACTCATGGCCAAAGAATCCTAGCACTGACGAGGATCATTTTGCGCGGCCGCCGAACCCTTTACCAGTGGGTTTGGTAAGGACTGACAAATTGCTTTAGGTAACCATTCAATTGGCTGTGGCTCTTGTTTTGGCGGCGTGGTCAGGAGGGTAAAGATGACCATTACCGAAACGAATGGCAACCTTCTCTCCCCAGCGATGAGTGAAGTCTCCGGCGATTGCGCACAATGGTTCGCGTCAGTGCTAGGATTTCTTTTCATGGCTACTTGTCTGCTTCTTACCCTCGGGCTGGGGACTCTGATTCAAGCTCGGTTCTGTTTCAAGCCGCCCCAGCTGGAAGGTTCTGCCAGCGCGCGGCGGAGGGAGTGGTGGTAGCTAGACGATCCCCTGCCTTCCAACTACACCCAAGGCGGAAATCGAAGCCAGCCCCGAGAAGTATCGGCGCTTCCTCCGCGGCTAAACAGTGGAATGCAGTGCTCTGCGTTCTACTCGCGATGGCAACCATCGCGCTCTACAGCCCGGTGATAGGGCATTCGTTTGTCGTGTTCGACGATCGTGATTACGTTACCGCAAATCCCTACATTCATGGTGGCCTCGGTTGGCACACCATCAAGTGGGCTTTTCGGTCAACCGCAGCGGCGAATTGGCATCCTTTGACCTGGCTTTCGCACGCTCTGGACTATCAACTTTTTGCTCTGAATCCAGCCGGCCATCACTTGGACAGCGTGCTGATTCACGCTCTTAATGCAGTGCTGCTATTTCAGCTGTTGGCCTGGGCTACCAGGCGCGTGGGACCAAGCCTGCTGGTGGCGGCGCTATTCGCCTTGCATCCGATCAACGTGGAGTCAGTGGCATGGGTGGCGGAGCGCAAGAATGTGCTGAGCACGCTCTTCTTCTTTGCGGCGATCGCTGCCTATGTGTGGTACGCCCACAAACCGGATTGGCGGCGATATCTGCTTGTGGCAGCGCTGTTTGCGGCGGGATTGATGGCCAAACCGATGGTCATTACGCTGCCCTTTGTCTTGTTACTGCTGGACTATTGGCCGCTCGAGAGAACGCCATTCGAGAGAACCGAGAGCGATCCGCCCTCCTCTTCTGGCACGCCGCGGCTGGCGTTTTCGAGGTTGCTGCTCGAGAAAATCCCATTACTCTTGCTCTCCGCCGCAAGTGCATGGATCACCCTAAAGGCGCAGCAAGGTGCAGTGCGTACCTTCGAAGAGTTCCCGTTCGCCGTACGAATCGAGAATGCTGTCGTAGCCTATGGGTTATACCTGTGGAAAATGCTCTGGCCGGCGCGGCTTGCGATCTATCCTCATTCCGCAATTGCTCTCCCGGCATGGCAATGGACTCTATCCACTCTGGTTTTGATGAGCATCACCGCGCTGGCAGTTACGTTCCGCCGCAAGCGCTACTTGCCGGTTGGCTGGTTCTGGTTTCTGGGGACCTTAATTCCGGTCATCGGCCTGGTGCAGGTGGGTGAGGCCGACATGGCGGATCGGTATGCCTACATTCCGCTGATCGGAATCTTCGTAATGATTGCTTGGGGCCTTGGCGATTGGGCGGAGGCAAAAAAAGTCCGTACTGCATGGCTGATAATCCCGGCGGTGTGCGGGTTGACGGCGCTGGGCTTTGATACCCACCGCCAGATGAGCTACTGGGAGAGCCAGTACAGCTTGTTGGCGCACACGCTGGCGATTACGGATCCAGAGCGCAGTGCCTATGTGCATGACGCCCTTGGGTCTGCGCTCCTAAACCCTGGCTCCTCAATGACTCAGCATGACCTGGAGAACTTTGATACCGAGCAAAAGCGAATGGAGGAAGCCCGCCGGCACTATGAGCAGGCTTTGGACCTGCGCCGTCGACTGGCACAGCAGAACCTGGAACCCTACGCCATGGCTCTGGCGCTAAGCAACCTGGGGGAACTGGATGAGATCCAGAACCGAAGCGAGGAAGCCCGCCAACACTATGAGGAAGCGTTGAATTATTTCCGTCAGTTGACGCGGCGAGACCCGGCCAAGTATCTGCCTGAGGTGGCCAGTACGCTGGTGAGCCTGGGGAACTACGCACGGACGCAGAACCAGATCGACCGGGCGCGTCAGCAGTATGAGGAGTCTTTGAGCATTTACCGTCAACTGGCGCAGCAAGATCCGGACAAATATCTACCTTTGTTGGCGAGGACACTGTACAACCTGGGGCGCCTGGGTCGACTCCAGAGCCGGATGGACGAAACCCGTCAGCAATGGGAGGAGGCCTTGAAGATCTACCGCCAACTGGCGCAACAAAATCCCGGCGTGTACTTGCCCTATTTGGCCATAACTCTGAACGACCTGGGGAACCTGGATCGATTCCAGAACCGAACGGACGACGCANNGGGATATTGAATGGAAGTCAGAACCGGGTCGAAGAATCCCGCGCCCATTACCAAGAGTCCTTGAGCCTCTTCCGGAAGCTGTTGCAGGGTGACATCAAATATGCCGGCGACGTGGCGCGTGCCGAAGCTGGCTTGGAAGAGCTGGAAAAGAAAGCCCCTTCCCGATAGAGAATACGAAATGAGCCGCACAAAAGCCTTTTCGCAAGCGCGCGCCCGAGCCCGCAAGAGTCCCAAGTCCAAAGCACCCTCGAGAACAGGGCCATTCCTCACCGGCAAGAAACTGTACGCCGCGCTCTGCGTTCTGCTCGCGATGGCAACGATCGGACTCTACAGCCCCGCGATTGGACACTCGTTCGTGGTCCTCGACGATCGTGAGTACGTCACCGCGAATCCCAACATCCATGGTGGCCTCGGCTGGAGCACCATCCGCTGGGCTTTTACCTCCACTTATGCGGCGAATTGGCACCCTCTGACCTGGCTTTCGCATGCCCTCGACTACCAACTCTTTGCCCTGAACCCGGCAGGCCATCATTTAGACAGCGTGCTGATCCACGCGCTGAATGCGGTGCTGTTATTCCTGTTTTTGGGGTGGGCTACCAAGCGGGTGGGACCTAGCCTGCTGGCGGCGGCGCTGTTCGCTGTGCATCCGATCAACGTCGAGTCGGTGGCGTGGGTGGCGGAGCGGAAGAATGTGCTGAGCACGTTTTTCTTTTTTTTGGCGATCGG
>PMHI01000752.1 GCA_003156615.1 Acidobacteriaceae bacterium
CTAGAGGTCTTCCATGGCTGACTCGGCTGCTCCCGCATTGTCATTACGCACGCACTCCATGCCGCTGCTGGCTCACCTGGAAGAGTTGAGAAAACGAATCATCTTCTCAGTCCTTGGGGTACTCGCCGGGTTTCTCTCGTGCTGGTCGTTTGCTGATCGCATTTTCGGTTTACTGCAGCAACCCATTATTGGGGCGCTACGTCACCACGGCATCGGCGGCGGGTTGGTGTACTTAAACCCAACTGAACCCTTCAATCTTTATCTTGAGGTGGCGCTTGTAGGCGGACTATTTGTAGCCTCTCCATTTGTGTTCTATCAATTGTGGCTGTTCATCGCTCCCGGACTGTATCGCAAAGAAAAGCGCTATGTTATGCCGTTCTTGCTAAGTACGGTCGGCTTGTTCATAGCCGGGGGACTGTTCGGCTATAAGATGGTCTACCCTGCGTCCCTTGACTTCCTGATTGGCTACGGCCAACGATTCCAACCCATGATTACGATTGGAGAATATACGAAGCTGTTTGTGACAATCATCGTCGGCCTCGGACTGATTTTCGAGATGCCAATTCTTGTGTTCTTTTTGGCCGTAATGCGAGTGATCACCGCGCGCTGGATGTTGCGGAATCTGCGATACGCAATCCTTGTCATTTTTATTATCGCAGCCATCGTCACACCCACGGCTGACATCCTGAACATGTGCCTGTTTGCCGCCCCAATGGTGGCCCTTTACGCTCTCAGTATCGGAGTGGCTTGGCTGGTCAATTGCAAGCGCGAGCGCGGAGCCGGCGTTGTCTAGTCCGCGCTGCGACTTATCGCTGCTGGGGTCCAATATCTCGCGGTGATGTCGTCACCGGGCTGTTTACAGCAAGTTGACAATTAAATGACATCCTCTCTGCATCTCGTGGTTGGCTCACCGCGTCTAGCCGTTACTGCGGGACCAAAATCCATAAGCATGAGGAATCGGAGCATTAATATGAAAGATGACCGTCAGCACAACTGGACACCTGCTAATCTGCGCGCTTCCATAGCGTTGATGTTCGTACTTGCAGTGATGACCGTCGCAAGCCTTCACGCCCAAACCGCCACAACGGGAGACGTCGCCGGCGTTGTCACAGATCCAACAGCCGCTGTTGTGTCTGGCGTGTCCGTCACGTTGAAGAATCTTGATACTGGCAGTTCGACTTCCAGAGCAACCGATTCGCAAGGGTCATACAATTTCGCTCTTCTACAACCCGGAAACTATTCGGTTTCTGCGAGCGCGCCTGGATTTGAAAAGATCGTAAAGAATGTGACTCTCGCTCTCGGCTCGAGCGTTACGGCAAACTTGCAACTTTCCATCTCGTCGCAGCAGCAGACAGTTGAGGTAACAGATCAAGTGGCGGGCGTTCAAACGGATGACGCCAATCTTGAAACAAACTTTAGTGGGCAGCAAATTGCCGTCCTGCCCAATCCTGGGAATGACCTTACCGCGGTCGCGCTGACTGCGCCGGGCGTAGTGATGAATACCACTGGAGGTTCCGTGTTTGGCGGTGGTAACTACGAGTTCTTCGGTTTGCCCTCAAACTCTAATGTGTTCACGTACGACGGGGCCAATGATAACGATCCCTACTTCAACGTCAATAACAGCGGCGCCACGAACCTAACCCTTGGTCTGAACGATGTGCAGGAAACCAGTGTAGTGACCAACGGCTACAGCGGGCAATTCGGAGGCTTGGCGGGAGCTAATATTAACTACGTCTCGAAGTCGGGCACGAATTCCTTTCACGGGAATGCAGAATACTGGTGGAACGGCCGGGCTCTCAATTCCAACAACTATTTTCGGAATCAAGCGAACGCCTTTGCTGGAAGTCAGATCGACCCGCGCCCCTTCGTGAATGCCAATCAGTACGCAACCTCGTTTGGGGGACCGATCAGGAAAGACAAATCCTTCTTCTTTGTCGACTATGAAGGCATTCGATTGGTGATTCCGTCACTCTTTCCGGTCAACCTGCCGACTCAACAATTCGAAAATGCGGTGATCGCCAACCTGAACAGTGTCAGCCCGGCTTCAGTGCCTTTTTACAACCAACTGTTCGGCATTTGGAACGCAGCCCCAGGCGCGGCTGGCGCCCAGAACACGCTCGCGGGTGGAGGTTGTTCCAACGTAACCAGCCTGGCGGGAGTCGCATTTGGGACAGCCAACCCGTGTGCTGAGGAGCTGCAAGGCGGTACATCGCAGGCCACGAACGATTACCTGATTGTGGGCCGCTATGACCAGATCCTTGGCAACAATGACAAACTGTTTATCCGAGTGCAACATGAAAGTGGTCAGCAGGCCACTTACACCGATCCTGTTAGCCCCGCCTTTGACGCCCATAGTGCTCAGCCAGAATGGCAGAGCCAAGTGAGCGAAACTCATACATTCGGCGCGAACAAGGTGAACAACCTCATTGCTTCGCTGCAATGGTACAGCGCGCTATTCACGATCGTGAACCCAACCGCGGAATTCCAGACGCTTCCCGAGACGGTCTCTTTCGGGGACAATTCGTTGTTCACTCTAAATAATGAGGGCACTGCCTTTCCGCAAGGCCGGGTCATCACTCAGTACGGGATTGTTGACGACTTCAGCTGGAGCCGCGGAAAACATAACTTCCGGTTCGGAGTTAATTTCCGCCGCGACGATGTGAGCGACCATAACTTCCTCGATGTGATTCCTTTTGTTGAGGAAGTGTCGCTGAACGACTTCGCGTTCGGGGGCGTGGCGCCCACGAACACCGGCGTAGGAAATCTGGTGGCTCAGAATTTTCCCCTGAATACGAACGTACCGATAGCGCTTTATCAGCTTGGATGGTATGCATCGGACGAACTCAAGGTCACTTCCAACTTAAAGCTGACCCTGAGCATGCGCTTTGACCACTTGTCGAATCCAGTCTGCCAGTCTAACTGCTTTCAAAGTTTGTCGGCTCCGTTCCAGGACCTGAATCGAACGGCACCCGTGAATCAGGCGTTGACCACGGGTTTGAATACCGCATTCCCCTCGGTGACTTCGGTCGTGTATCAGCCCAAGGTTGGCTTCGCATGGTCGCCGTTCGGCGCCAAGAACACCGTCGTCCGCGGCGGGTTTGGCATCTTCAGTGATGCCATTCCTACCGGCGGGATCGATGACATTCTCACCAATGCACCGAATGATCCCTCGTTCGTGCTTCTTAATGGTGCGCTCGCACCCGCGGCGGCAGGAAACCTGAATGGGCAGGCGACTGCGGCCAATGCTGCTTTTCGCGCCAATTTTGCCGATGGGGGCGCAGTTCCCGCCTTCAATTTCTTTAATCCCGGCAAAGTGCAGATCCCGCGTTACGACGAATGGGACCTGGAAATACAGCATGCCCTGGGTTGGCACACGAACTTGAGTGTGAAATATGTGGGCAACCATGGCGAACATGAGGAGATCACGAATCCAGCTTTAAACGCTTTCAGTCCCACGGGCGCGCCGTTCGGACCTTTGCCGACTACCCAGCCCGACCCGCGATTTGGAGTGGTTGCCCAGACACAAAACGTCGGCAACTCCAACTACAACGGCGTCACACTGACTGCCGCACATACCGTGAATGGCGGTTTCCAGTTCCAGGCTTCCTACACCTATAGTCACGCTCTGGATGAAATTTCCAATAGTTCGTTGAACCCTTTCGGCGTGAACACCGTCGGCAACGTTGACGTTGTCACGCCTCTCAATCCATTCAATATCCGGCAGCTTAACTATGGCAATGCGGACTACGATATCCGGCAGTCGTTCGTCATGAACTACGTTTGGAGTGACGCTATCCGTCATCTGACGAGCCGGGGACCGAGTGCCCTGGTGAAAGGCTGGACGATCTCCGGAACGATCTTCAAGCACACAGGATTCCCGTACTCGATCTTTAGCAGCAACGAGACGGCCGGTCTACAAGGTAGCTTATTTGGCAGCACAAACGCCGCCACTACCACTACGGTGCTCGCCAATGTCGTAGGCT
>PMHI01000023.1 GCA_003156615.1 Acidobacteriaceae bacterium
GACGTGAGTGGCGTCGTACGGGAGGTCGGCGCAAACGTGAAGCACTTTAAACCGGGTGAGCCCGTTCTTGCACTATCGAATGCGACCTATGCCGAGTTGGTGGCAGTGAACGACTCCGATGTGACGCATCTGCCAGACGGCGTGGACCTGGCGGACGCGGCGGCGATCCCGTTAATCGCGCTCACAGGAGACCAACTCGTCCGCATTGCGACCAACGTGCAAAAAGGACAGGTTGTTCTGATAACGGGAGCGCTGGGCAGTGTCGGACGTGCCGCAGTGCATACGGCGAAGAAAATAGGCGCGCAGGTGATTGCAGGAGTTCGCGGGAAAGAAGTGGGCGATGCCCGCTCTCTCGGCGTCTCGGATGTGCTAGCGATTGATGACGATGGGGCGATTGCGAAATTCCGCTTAGTGGATGCAATTGCGGATACCGTTGGCGGTGAAGTTGCAGCGAAGCTGATCGCGAAGGTAAAGCTGGGCGGCTGCTTTGGCTACACCGCCGTATTGCCGGAAAGCGCAGCGGCGCTGAATCCGACAGTGAAGATTGCGCGTGTGCTTGCGCAGCCTGATCCATCCAAGGTGCGTGAGTTTGCCGATGACGTGCGCGATGGCAAGTTCGTTCTGCCTATTGGTCGGCGAATGCCGTTGCATCATGCGGCCGAGGCACATGTGCTAGGGGAAAAAGGCGGTATCGGGAAGATCCTCCTGCTGATGCCGGATTCATCAGACTGATTTCTTCACGGCAAACTGTGGAACTGAGATCGGGACACGTTGTCGTGCCCCAGGCTTCGATTTTGAAAGCCGGCTTCATTCGCTTCGCTCCTCCCGGACAAAACGGCTATCCAGGCGTTATCGCATGTCGGCTTGGACCGAAATGCCGAGTGCCGACAACCCGCCGGCTCCGAGTTGGTGACGGGCGAATCATGGCCACATGGCCCGTGTAACGGGCGGTTTGACTTTCGGCACCAAAGCGTGAAATCATCATTTCGTCGGGTGGAATCCCAACTTTTGCCCACAAAATTGACGCTGTTCTCGCCCTTCTTGCGCATTTATTCTTCTTTCATCATGGGAAGTTGCCTTGTGCGCACTCGGAACTCTGAGAGGGGCCAATTATGACACTCGTTACACCATCCAAGAAACTGATCAAGTTTGACCCCAAGAAATTCCTTTCGACCATCAACGGTGGTAGGAAGATCGAAGCCTTTGCCAAAAAGCAGACGATCTTTGCTCAGGGCGACTCGTCTGATGCTGTTTTTTATATAAAGGAAGGAAAGGTAAAACTCACCGTTGTTTCGGAGATCGGCAAGGAAGCCACAATCGGCATTCTGAAGGAGAGCGATTTCTTCGGCGAGGGTTGCCTTACAGGACAGCCGCTCCGTCTGTGCTCCGCAACCGCAATGACCGACTGCTCCGTGATGAAAATTGACAAGAAATCCATGAATGATGTGCTTCATCGGGAACACGCGTTTTCCGATTTGTTCGTAGCGTATCTGCTGGCACGAAACATACGGTACGAAGAGGATCTGGTTGACCAGCTTTTCAACTCCAGCGAGAAAAGACTAGCCCGAGTATTGCTGTTGCTGGCTCATTTCGGGAAGGACGGTAAGCAGGAAACTGTAATCCCCAAGATGAGTCAGGAGACCCTAGCAGAAATGATAGGCACAACTCGCTCGCGGGTGAGCTTTTTCATGAACCGGTTCAGGAAACTGGGATTTATTGACTACGCCGGGGGTCCAGAAGGCGGGTTACAGGTTCACAGTTCACTTCTCAACATCGTCCTCCACGACTAGAACTTGCCTTGGGCGATTACCACTTTGGCCGGTTCTCTCTTCGTTTTCTTCTTAGCCATAGTCCCTGCGATGTACGGGGTACCAAATCGATCACTGGTCAATGTGGAGCAGGCTTTCTCAGCGAGAGAGCGGTGTATTCATGGTCGACCAACTCCACAACATCAGCACGCGTTTTGAGGGACTGGCGGAGCAACATCCCCCCGTGCCTGAAGCGCTCATAACGATCGCGGGAAACGTTCGTGGCACCGCTACTATCTTGGCAAGCGCTGGTCGCGACTAACGCCCCAAGCCGATTTGAAGGACGGCAACAAATCCGCGTGATCAGGAACCGCTCGACACTAGACCGGCTCGTTCTTCAGGCGTGTTTGCGTTCATCTGCCGCTCAATTCCGTGATCGCTGCCAAGTTTCGCCAGCGTGCCGCGTTAACGGGACAAGTCGTTTGGCCAGTTAATATTCCCATGTCGCGCCAGGGCGACGTCCCATCGTCGTTTCGCGCCTATTGCCATCGCAGGCATGCAAGGTGGCCTATCCGCGCTACTCGGACACTTCAACCTCCACTCCGTATCGCTTTGCGGCGGACCGTATCCGCTTCCATGCGGCACGACGTTCCGCGTCCGTGACGCCCTTCACTTGTTTGAAGCGTGCGACAGCGTTACGTACGTGAGAGGCGTTTTCCAGCGGCTCCTTCCGTTGCTTGGGGAAAGCGAACTTAGTTGCGGATATCCGAT
>PMHI01000287.1 GCA_003156615.1 Acidobacteriaceae bacterium
TGCGCGTTCCCCGGCTCCGGCTGCATCAACATTCCTAGTCGTTGCAACTTAAGTCCGCTCATCAAATCGTTTTCGGCGATTGCCATAACTTCACGCCGCCTGACTGCCGACTGCTAAACAGGCGATGANNAGGTCTCGCAGTTTTCTGATGCCGCAGGCCTTGTCAATCCCAGGCTTGGTAATGTCAACCGATGTCGAGCCCCCGATTCGGACAGAAAACTCAGGAATGATAGTGTCAAGAATAGCTTTGATCTTCTTCCGCTTGACGAAATCGGGGTCCCATTTTTCCTTTTCTTCCAAGGGAGCGTCCTGACCTAAGGCAGAAAATGTTATCTGGCTTCCCCGGTCCTCAATTTGCTCACCCCAGAGCTTTTCGATCTTGAAGGCTGCAACTCCGATCGCCTTCTTGAGGGAACCTAGGATCTTTTTTCTTTGATCTGTAGTGAAATCTTCCGAATAGATCTTTTTCCAATCTCCTGACTCGTATCGGTAAAACTTCGTGCCGCACGTAGGAAGGAGAGATAGATTCGCCAGGAGTTTGTCTTGGGGCAGATTCGAAACGAGTTGCTTTTCAAACTGCGACCAACCGCCGCCGGAAATCACCGCCACTTTGACGATCGCGAGAAGGTCGTGCAGCAGTCCCGACATTTCTGGATCAACGGCCGATTTACTGTCGGCAAGTGTACCGTCGAGATCGAACACAATCAGCTTTTTCACTATGCCTCAACCTTTTCTCGCGATCTCAATCCGGTATCGCGATTTCCAGCAAGTTCACTGCGCCGCGCGGCCGAAAAACACACGTACCGATCACCGCAGGTAAGAGGAATACGTCGCCTTTTTCGATGGCGTAGGTGGCGTCGCCATGCTCGACATCTCCCGCGCCCTCGACGCATACCAGCACTCGCGGCAAATCGGCCGCGCCGACGGTAAAAGGAGACTGTCCGCGCAGTCGCCACAACCAGAAATGTTCACAGTGAAAGAGTCTCTCGCGTTCCACCGGGGTCGTTGCTTCCACCACGGGCGTTACCCGACTGACCGGACCTTCCGAAAAATCAATGCAGGCCATCGCCTTGTCGACTTGAAGCGCCCGTGGCTTTCCAGTCTTCGGATCAATGTGGTCCCAGTCATACAGGCGAAACGTCACGTCGCTATTCTGCTGAAGCTCGAACACCACAAGGTCGACGCCCAGAGAATGAACCGTGCCCGCACGGAGGAAAACAGCGTCCCCGAGCTTCGGAGTTAAACATGCGAGGCGGTCCGCCACCGTCCCGTTTGTGAGCGCGCGCCGCAGATCGGCTTCCGTAGTATCTGGCTTCAGGCCCGCATAGATGCGGCTTTGTGCGCCGGCTTCCAACACGACCCAAGCTTCGGTCTTCGGGGTCTCGCCCGCTGGCAGCAGGTTCGTATTCGCTTTCGTGGGATGCACCTGGACCGAAAGCATTTCATGTACGTCGAGGAACTTCAGCAACAGTGGAAATCGGCGGAAACGCCCGGCCAGCTTTCCCATTATTTGCTCCGGAAACTGCTCGAGCAATTGACCGATGGTCCGTCCCTTGAGCGGTCCATCCGTGACGCAGCTCTGATGGTCATCGCGATCACTGAGTAGCCAAGCTTCGCCAATAGGGCCACTGGGCAGGGGCGCGGTGAGCAAGTTGGCCAAATGCCGGCCGCCCCACAGCCGATACTGATAGATTGGTTCGAATCGCAGAGGATACAGAAGGGCTTGAACCGATGTTCCTTCTCTGTCATCGACAGCCTGGCTCAAGGCGGTGTCGATCATGACTGGCCTGAGAACGTCGGCTCGTGAGGAGGCGGATCAGTTCTGTGGCTCCGTTGATCGTGCAATTTGCCGAGAGTATGCTCGATCAATCTGGCTAACTTATCTGCGGCGCCGTCGACGGCCAGGTCCACAGTCGCCGCTTCGTCGGTGACCGCGATCGGCTGGCGGCCTTCGAGGCGCGCCTCCATCATGCAACGTTTGTCATTCTTGCCGCTCTTAGGGCCGCGTTCGTCGGTCAGGTGGACCTCCACCCGCGTGATGTGATCGCTCACTCGGCTCAAGGCATTCTGCACGACGCTCCTGATCCGAGCGGCCAGCGCCTCGTGACCTTCGATTGTATGGTCCGTATTGACTTGGATCTGCATGCTGACCTCCTGCCTAATTGTTTGATCAAGGATGTTTCTTACGTTCATACATTGCCGAAGTTCATGGAACCCGGCTACCGGCCGGCATTTGCTTTTGGCGGCCAGAAGGCACCATCGACAAGTCGTTGGGTCCGACGTAGATGCCGATGGCAACGAGCATCGCGACCAGGCCGAGCCAGAATCGCCAATGATGATGCGCGCGCCGCCAGTGAGGAGTTCGACCATGGCCGTCGCTATGATGACTCTCGCCGTTGGGATGCAGGTGTTCCGTGTTATTCATCATGCTCATTTCCAAGTCAAGGCGTCGAAGCTGGCGGTACGCCTGCAGCGTAAGCGAAAACCACGGGCCGTCGTTTTACCGGCTGGCCCACGCTCTGACCTAAACGCCGCTCAAAGAAAAGGCAGACTTATGTTCATCGTCGTGCAGCCAATAGGGCGGCCGACCGTAGTGATGGTAGAGCTGTTCCTCATAGTCACGAGTGATCGGCCTTGACTCATAGAACTCAGGGGCTGTTTTGATCGCGTCCCGAAAGAGGCCGACATAGACCTTCGACTGCGTCCAGCTCACCTTTTGAATCCAGGCGGGCGAAACCAGTACCTTCTTGCCCGGCCACCAATTCCGTGTTAGCACCTCAATGTAGCGGATGGCCCAGTCTTCATCGTCTAAGACAAAGCCTTGCACGTGGCCGATTTCACCATCAGAGGCTTCTATGTGATAGCCTGTGACGCCTTCGATACTTCGCAGATGAGAATCCGCCGACTCTTTCTGGATTCTTTCCAACGCCTGGGTCTCTTTCGAAGCAGCGACTTCAGTAGCCAATCCCGATGGGAAATATCCTGGGCCCCACAAATAGGTACCGCCCCAATAATTGGGATATCCGTAATACCCGAGGTATGCCGCCTCGTGCTGCCGCGAGACGGGTTTGTGCGTATTGATATCGGGGCTGTTCTCTACTCGCTTTTTCGTTAGCGCTACATCCAACCGCTTGGCTTGCCAGTCGGTGTGGACGACGGAAATTGGCGAGATCAGCACTCGCCGCCCGCCAAGCCAACCGCCGGTTTCCGCCACAAGGTAGCGGATGGCCCACGTCTCGTCGTCGAAATACAATTGATCTACAGTTCCAATCTCGCCATCCGTAGCCCGGATGACAACACCCTTCAAGTGCGTAGCGTTCGTTAACATTGTCGTTAGCCTCCTGGGCAGTTATTGACTGCATTTCGCTATCACGATCGGCATATCAGGTCAGCTATATTCTTTGGCGTAAGTGCTTAAAGTGCCGTGCTCGTAATCGCGAAATCGACTTCGGCTTGTCATGTGGCAGTTCATCCTCCTGCCTTTTTCCCTAGATGATTCGACCTTAACAACGGCGCTGCCACTTTTCTGAGCAAGAGTGCTCACTCTCGCCCGACCAAGCGACTGTACGGTCCGAGATTTTCTTTGCTCCAAGAGATAGACCAGCATGCCCGGATCGACGTCCTGTCGCGCTCGGGCTGCTAGGCCTACCGTTATCGCGGTCGATTTCGGAGAGGCTCGCCAAGTTCTTGCTGGAGTCGTCAGCGGAGGGCGGGTCGCCATGGAGTAGCGCGCACGAGTGAAAAAAGAGGGGAGGTAAAACAATGTCAAAGAAGCTCGCAACTGTTCTCTTCGCCGACATGGTTCTTCTTGCTCGGCCTTGATCGCAGTGGCCTTCGAGTGGATCCTCAAGGGGAAGCCCACCGCGGCCGGCAAGATCGCCGCTCAGGGCACGTTCCGTGTCGACGATCCAAGGTCCGGGTCGGATACTTGAGTGCAACGAAGCTGCTGCTCGATGCGGTTCGCCCCTGACGGTCTCGAAAGTATGTTGTTTCTTGAGGTTTCAGGTTGCTCACACTCAATTAATTAAGCCCTCAAGGTGTCCTTTGCTCCTCCGGTCAGGACCGCTATCACTACCGCTCGGGACAGGGAGAATTGTGCGCTGAAAGTTAAGTGCCTTACGCGAGGTGCTACGCATGGCAACAACTAAAGTGGGAAGAGCAGGAGTTGGTTTCGGCCTTGGCCGTCGAAGCGGGTCGATCGTACTCGAGGTTTATCTCCACCATGACATCATTCCTACCTTTCGAGCGAACTGCCTGTGCGGGGACGTAGAGCAGCCGGCAGCGGCTCAGCGATTGATCTGATGTGGAGATCGCGCTGGGGGAACGGCATCTCGATATTCTCTTTTCGAAATGCTTCGAAAATTGCGAAGTACAGATCGCTTTGCAGCCGCGCAGGTGTCTGTACTTGCTGGATCGTCCAGACCCGAAGGTCGAAGTTTAGCGAACTGTCCCCAAGCCCGACAAAGATGACTTCGGGACTGGGGTCGGCAAGAACATCAGGATGGCCCTTGGCAACTGTGAGCAGAACTTCTCGAACACCTTTTGGATCGCTATCGTAGGAAACGCCAACGGGAAGCGATATCCGGACCTGCCGGTCATTCGCAGTCCAATTGGTAACGCGCTGATTGATGAATTCGGAGTTAGGAACGATAATGACGACGTTGTCGTTGGTTCGTATCCAGGTGCTGCGCCCACGCAACCGAACCACGTCCCCGTATGTATTACCTACTTCGATGCGGTCCCCCAGTTTGATCGGCTGTTCCAGCAACAGAATCAGTCCAGCGACAAAATTGCTGACGATTGCTTGCAGGCCCAATCCAACTCCAATACCAAGCGCGCCGCCTACCACTACGAGACTGCTTAAATTCAGCCCCAGGGATTGCAAGCCGACAATCAGCCCGAGAACAAATACTAGATACGAGATCACTCTTGCGACAGCATATTGCTGCCCAATTGCTAGAGGTATAAGAGTGAGCACTCGCTTCTGCAGCAAGAGCATCGTGAAATGCGACGCGAGAGTCAGCGCGACAAGAAAAATCGCGGCTTTGAGGAGGAAGAAGAATGTTATTGGCAAGCCGCCCAGACTGAATAATGGTCGAACCAGAAAGTGCTGCAATCGAAGTCCGGCATCCCCCAACAAAGTCGGCGCATACGAATTTCCGAATACCAGCACAGCGACAAGCAACAACAGCGAAAGCACGAGAAAAGTGATTATCCGAAAACGGGACATTTTCATCAAAAGTCCTCCATCGTTTGCACAGGACCTCGTGCTACATTTCTTGCTCGTATGCAGTTGAACAGAAGTGTCTCACAAGGCCGTGCCAACTTTTTTGCCGAAAGACTCAAGAACGTTGATCCTTCCGCGATGCCGAGCCGGGGACGGGCAGCCCTATTCTTGTAGTTGAGGTCCGCCTCGTATAACCAACACAGGACAGCGCGCATGGGAGACCACATCGTACGCTGTTGGTCCAGGCAGATGAGCGGCTACTCGCGGATAGCGGGCGCCGCGCATACCGAGCACGATCAGTTCGATCTGTAACTTCCCGGCGATCTCCAAGATAAATTCAGCAGGCATGCCGAACTCAACGTGGTACTCAGGCGCAATTCCTGCTTCCAATGTCCAGTGTTTCTCCATGAAGCGCAACCGGAAAAAGTCGGCGGCCTGCATCCTGGTCGAGAGGGGTTCTTTGTATGCATCCTGGGTAACGTGCAAGAAGAAAAGCGCGGCACGATATTCCCTGGATAAAGAACACGCAAAGCGCATCGCTGGTTCGGATTCTGGGGAGAAATCTGTGGCGTACAGGATGCGCTGCGGCTTGGCCTCTGTTTCAGGCGGCACCGAATTCTCTGGCCCCACCATCAAAAGTGGAGTCCTTGCACACCGCAGAATCTCCTCCGCCGTTGAGCCCAGCAGCAGCTTTTCCACACCGCGTCGGCCGTGAGTGCCGATAACAATCAGATCGATTTCTTGCTTTTCCACCATTACCGAGATCATCGGCCAAACATTTCCGTGATCGATGAGCACCTCGTGTGGGAGTCCTTCGAGAAGCGACGTTCCCCGTAATCCGGCCATCTGTTCCTCAACGTGGCGCCGCATGTTTTCTAGGGCGAGATCTCGTTCGGCTGCTGGCATTAGGTCATATGCGTCTGTGGGAATCACGTATGCCAGATTTAGTTTCGCGCCAAAATGTCGTGCGATGGCTGCGGCATAGGGCAGTGCTGTGGTAGAAGATGGTGAGAAATCGGTCGCAAAAAGGATATGTCTAAAGAGAACTTGAGTCACGGGTTATCGTCCAGCCTTATGTTACACTCCGGCGAAATACAGAAGGACAGAACTGTGTTCGATCCGTCCAGCCTATACTTTGGGAGATTGTTTTGACTGGTGACCGCACAGCACCGGCGACGCGAACGGTTGGGCCGGCAATCTTGTGGGCGCTCTCGCAGCTGGTAGGGATCGTTGGAGGTCTGGGAGCCGTGGCATTCCGAGCTCTCATTGCGATTTTTCGCCAGCCCAGCCTCACGGACGTTCGGCCAACTTCTGCTGCCCCTAAGCGGGGCGATTTTGTTCCTTGCTGCGCTAATCATTTTCTTTCTCCCTCGACAGGCCAGTACTCCCACGCTTTCAGTACGCGGCTACATCCCGCCCCCGGCGCAAACCACATTTCGCGCCTCCGGCTTTGACGCGGGGCCAGTCGTCATCTCGCCCGACGGCAAAACGCTCGCCTTCTCCGCCGTCGATGACAAGGGCCGTACCAACCTCTGGCTCCGCCCGCTCGACGCGCAGCAAGCCACTATGCTTCCCAGCACCGAAGACGCCGCCACCCCGTTCTGGTCTCCCGACAGCTATTACCTCGCTTTCGTCGCCGACCGAAAACTAAAAACCATCAGCGTCTCGGGAGGAGATGCCCAAACCCTCACCGACAATATTTATAGCGTTTATAGTGGATGTGGCGATTGGAGTCCCGCCGGCATCATTCTTTTCTGCAAACAAAACTTCGGGCCGGTCTCGCAGATCGTAGCCTCGGGTGGCCAAGTGTCACCAGCCACTCGTCTCAACAAGAATGAAACCGCGAACGAAGATCCGTCTTTCCTCCCCGACGGCAAACACTTCCTCTATACCTGCCGTCAGCTGTCTCGATCATCCCGAATCAAACTGGGAGTGCTTGGCAACCCGAACAAGATGGAATCGACATTGCCCCAGGCGGCCGTGCGGCGTTTGCTTCCGATCATCTGCTGTTTGTGCGCGCCGGACAATGTAACGGCAAGAAAGAGGAGTCTGTACCATTTTGAACACCTACGCGCGAATTTCTGAGGAGTGTCCGATGGCGATTCATAGCGTCGAGCTGTGTGGCTGAAAGGATTCGCGGCGGCAATTGGCGGCGCGGCAATGCCCAAGACGACGCCACGCCCGGGGGAGGCTCTCTCTGAGCCAGCCCGAAGTGAACAATGCAGACACACAGGCACTTTGTCAGGTGAGCCATCAGGAACGAGCGTGGATTCCCCACCGACACCTGTGCAATAGGGAACAGTTTTTCTATTAGAGCGCTGTCATATTCGGTTGGGACCCATTGATGTGTACTTTCGCGGAATCCTGCCGACAATGCCATATTGGATCTAAATCGGAAATTCCGGCTTAAGCCACAAAATGAAGGAGCGCCAATCATGAATTCAGGAACATCCCGTCGCGTCTTAACAGTTTCTGTTGTTGGCATTTCCCTTTTTTGTTTTGCTGGCATCCTCAGTGCAACAGGAAAGACCGCCTCGGTCGAAGGCCTTGTCACAAAAGTTGATCGTGCCGCGAAAACCGTGATGGTAAAGGCGTATGACGGAACCGAACACACAATGCATCTCGTAGAACGAACCGTGGTGCATGGCGGGAAGGAGACCCACAAGGGAGCTGAGGAGGCCACACGCGATCTTCAGGAAGGGTCCCGGGTCGTTGTGCACTATACAAAACAGGGCGCAGACGAGACCGCTGAGGAGATCGATCGCATCGGCAAGGATGGACTGAAGACGAGCGAAGGCACCATTACCAAGTTTGACCGCGCCGCCCGGACGATGACGATCAAAATTGCCGATGGAACCGAGGAGACCTACCGGTTAACCGAGCATGCAACCGAAGATGCGGGGAAAGAAACAGAGGACACAGCGAAAAAGTCCGCCCACGCAATCGTCTACTACTCGGAAGAAGCAGGCCACAAGGTCGCCCATTATTTCAAGACCAGCTAACTTTGGGAGTCACAACCGGATTCCTCGCTCGGTTTGACTGTGGAGAATGTCTGCAAGCAGACGCATAACTTGCTTCGCCGTCAAGGAGAAACCATGATGCGCGTGGGAATTGCCGCGGACCATGGAGGGTTCGCACTAAAAGGGCAGTTGGCGGAGTTGCTCCGTGGCTCTGGGTATGAGGTCGTGGACTTCGGCGCACACCAATTGAACCCCGCAGATGACTACCCCGACTTCATCGTCCCTATGGCCAAGGCCGTGGCCGCGGGGGAGGTTGAACGCGGAGTGGCGCTATGTGGCAGCGGCGTACCCCGAACGCCCTGAGATCACGAACCAAACCCACTTCAAAATCCGTATGTGGGGTACTCATGAGTCCGCTACTCGCCATCTCCCGCGGCTCGCGTAAAACACGGACGTCCTTCTGAGGGATACCGCTGGCTTTGAGCTCGCGAACAACCTCCTCGACCGAGCCTGGATTCTCAAACAAACCAACTGCAGTTTTTGCCATATTGGCCTCCACCGATTTGATCGTTAACTCGCCCCGGCAATGCCTGCAGCATTGCCTTGTTATTCTACGTCGCCACCGGTCGTCCCTCTGTCGTCGCTTGGGGTCGCGCAAGTTCTCTGCGCGCTGCGCTTGTCGAGTTCCACCGGAGCGGCTGCAAGTCCGCCTGTCGCCTCCGATAGACCGTCTGATTGCCGATAAACTGCTCTCTTGAGCCATCCACAGGGTAACCGCTGTCCTCGAGGTCACGAACGAGCTCATCGGTCGAAGCTGGATTCTCAGACAGACCAGCCGCCCTGTTTGCCAATATTGGCTTCCATCAACTTAATCTCCCCCACCGGAGCTGCGCGCACGAACAAGCGGGGTGTCACAATCTTCTAGGCTTTCGGACCCGCCATTTCTTTTCTTCTCGCTTCGGACCAATGGCGGGTCATCCACAACGGCATCCTAAGACACTAAAGGAAAGGCATTCTTTCAATAACGAACACATGCCATTTGGGTCACTGAGTGGCTGCCGTAAGCGTCCTGACGGGCCTGGTGGGATGACCCTGGCCGGTGGTGTGCTGTACAGTTGAAAGCGGAGATTCCTCAGGACGCAAAGAGGCGGCAGCAATGGGTGGAATGCGACGCGGCGGAGGCGGAATGTGTTTCGCGAAAGTTTGCGCGCTAGTGCTGGCACTTTTCTTGTCGTTTGGCTGGCCGGCTCAGAGCGCAGCCTACGCCGTCCTCGCGCATGAAGCCATAATCGACAGCGCATGGAACACCAACATACGCCCGTTACTGGTGAAGCGTTTTCCCAACGCTACGGCGGACGAACTCAAAGAAGCACACGGGTATGCCTATGGCGGTGCCATCATCCAGGACATGGGCTATTATCCGCACGGAAGTCATTTCTTCAGCGACTTGACACACTATGTGCGGAGCGGAGACTTTATCCTGGCTCTGCTGCGCGATTCCAAGGACCTCGACGGCTACGCATTTGCGGTCGGCGCCCTCTCTCACTACGCCGCGGACAACGAAGGCCACCTCATGGCCGTGAATCTTTCGGTCCCGCTCCTGTATCCGAAGCTGAAAAGGAAATATGGCGACGTGGTCACATATGAAGAAAGCCCCCTGGCGCACGTGAAGACCGAATTTGGATTCGACGTGCTGGAAGTCGCGCAGGGACGTTATGCTCCCACTAGTTACCATGACTTCATCGGCTTTGGGGTTTCAGTTCCTCTGCTGGAACAAGCGTTTCAGGAAACCTACGGTTTGGATCTGAAGAGCGTTCTCTCGGATGAAGACAAGGTGCTCGGTTCTTACCGTTATGACGTCAGCCAGCTTCTCCCCAAAGCGACCCGCATTGCCTGGAGCTTGAAGAAAGACCAGATCATGAAGGATCAGCCTGGGATCACCAAAAGGAAGTTTCTTTATAATCTGTCACGCGCGAGTTACCAAAAGAGCTGGGGAAAGGCATATCAGCCGCCCACTTTTGGCGAAAGATTTCTCGCCTTTCTGGTGAGGATTCTCCCCAAGATAGGTCCGCTTAGAGTGCTGCAACTCCGGACGCCGACGCCCCAGGCGGAACGCATGTTCGAAGCCAGCTTCGACGCGAGTCTGCAACGTTACCGGAACCTGCTTGACCAGGAAGCCACCGGCCATCTCGACCTGCCCAACGACAATTTTGACACTGGCGGAGTGACGGGTCCCGGCAAATATCGGCTCAACGATGAGACGCAAGCAGAACTGCTCGACGCGCTCGCAAAGCAGAACTTTAATGGTGCTTCGCCGGAGCTTCGGGCCGAACTCCTGGAATTCCTCGGACATCCGGATGCCCATTACGCGACCAAGCGCAAGCCAAAAGAGTGGGCGAAAGTTCAGGTCGAGCTTGAACAGCTGAGGAGGGCAACTTCGCCGATAGCGACTCGCGATGCGGGCGATCCTTACTCGACACAGTAACTGGCGAAAATCTCGGACTGCGGCAGCTTTCTGAGCAATATGGTCGTCAGCGGTGTCGGTCGGTCAATCCGTCAGAATGATGGTACAAACGTATCATGCAGAACGGAGACAAGCCGCGACTCCTTCTAGATTCGGTTGTCCTTGGTGTTATCGGCGGCCTGAGCGCGCAACTATTCATTTGGATGTTGCGGCTGTCTCAAAGGATTTTCTTGGTTTGGCTCGCCGGTTACAGCCCCCCAGGACTCCCGGAAGAGGGCGGAGTCCTTCGAGAAGTCATCGGCCCCCATGGATTATGGCTCGTGCCGGTCGCCACAACCTTAGGGGGACTGATATCCGGCGCCCTCGTTTATGGTCTGGCACCCGAAACAGAGGGCCATGGCACGGACACCGTCGTAAAAGCGCTTCACTGGACCGGTGGGATCATTCGGGCGCGAGTCGCGCCAGTGAAGATGCTCGCCTCGGCGATTACCATTGGCTCAGGAGGATCCGCTGGCCGCGAGGGTCCCACAGCTCTGATCGCGGCGGCTTTCGGTTCGGTATACGCGAAGCTGCTCCATCGGCCCGAGCGAGAGAGACGCTTGCTGGTCTTAATGGGGATGGCGGCTGGGCTTTCCGCTATCTTCCGTTCACCGATTGGGACGGCCATATTCGCCGTCGAAGTGCTCTATGGCGGCATGGACTTCGAGTCCGAGGCTCTCATTTACTGCATGCTTGCCGCTATTGTGGCATATGCCGTGAACGGGTGGTTCGTCGGTTGGCAGTCATTGTTCCGGGTTCCATCCCACCCGTATGCCGCGGGAGTTGCAGATTATGGTTGGTACGTTGCGTTAGGGGTGGCAAGCGGCATTGTCGCCGCAATTCTGCCTGAGATATTTTATCGTCTAAGAGACGCGTTTGCCGCCTTACGGGTTCCCGCATGGATCAAGCCTGCTATTGGTGGGCTGGGAGTCGGCTTGCTGGCTTTGCGATTGCCTCAGGTGCTGGGTGGCGGCTACGGCTGGATTCAGGAAGCGATCGACGGTCGCTTGGCCTTGCGTTTACTTCTCGTTCTTCTTGTCGCCAAGATGCTGGCATTGTCCCTTACCGTCTCCTCCGGTGGTTCCGGTGGTGTGTTTGCCCCAAGCCTGTTCGTCGGTTCGATGCTGGGCGGAGTCTTTGCAGGCATCTTCCACCATCCTCCAGCGGACTTGGTAATTGTTGGGATGGCAGCGGTTTTCGGTGGTGCTGCACGCGTCCCGATTGCGACGTTGCTGATGGTTGCGGAGATGACGGGCGGCTACCAGCTTCTCGTTCCCGCTGGACTCGCTGTGATGCTGAGTTTCTTGATTCAAATCAAACTCTCGTCGTTTTTCAAGTACGGCAGCCTGTACGAAGCCCAGGTGGCCGCGCGAGCAGATTCACCGGCGCATCGTGCTGAAAACGTCCGGCTTGCACTACGACTGTTGGACCAGGGCAAGATCTTGTTACCCCCGCAAGTTACCCATCTTCATCTTGCAGCTCTTTTGCAGTCGGGGCTCGCATTGGATCTTCCGGATGGCTCGCAGTTAACGGTTGGCGCGCTTCGGCCGGAAAGTCCTTGGGTGGGAAAGGCGATTCAATCCCGCACTCTCAGTGGGCCAATCATCGATGCGAAGATTGTGGCCGTATTGCGGGGCAAGTCAGTCCTGCTGGCGCGGCCCGAAACCATCTTGCAACCAGGGGACCGGCTTCTACTGATCACTCCGCCGCAGGCTCAGGAGGCGTTGGCACGGCATCTCGTACCACCTCCCGCGCTAAATTCGCAAACGGATTCGACGGGCGCTTCTTAGCAGCCCCTAGCAGAAGCCATGTGCTGCCTCTAGCCGATGCTCGTCCGCACGCCTCTCCTCCCCTGCGACTTCATTGCTTGGCTGTGACTTACCGGAGTGGGATGCCGAGACGCTCCTCCGATGGCTCTCGTTTTGGGTTGTTCAGGCTGGCTCGATTCGGGTTGACGCAACGTCCTCGTGGTCGTTCAAATACTGTTCCGGACCTCTCGTCCTCTGGCACGGAATGCGCGTCGAGAAGAAACGTCACCGCTCCGTCTATAACAGAAGTCAACCGGGGAAGGAATGGCAGGATAAGCAGAGGGACGTTGTGCTTTTGTATTTCGCCAGGATGAGGTTGAAAACGGTGGCGTGGTGAGGCTCGTGGCAGGTGAGGCAGGTGATGGGAGGGGCGTCCTTACCAAGGGCGACATTGGCGCCAGAGACCGGATGTCCTTCGACGGGGTGGTTGAGCTTGTGGGCGTTGTCGAGGTTAAGGTAGGAGCAAGAATCCATTTCCTTGAACGGGATTGCGGTGCCCCAAGAAAGAGTGAGTGTGTTCGCCTTGCGATTCACTTTCATGAGGCCGCGGACGTGGCAAGCCATGGAGACGTCCTGCGGAGAGGCGTAGAGATCGGCTGGGAAATTACTGGCGTGGGGAGAGTGGCAGAAAACGCAGTTGCCCTCTTTGTAAGGAGGATGCTGGATGGTGTCAGTGGACACTGTTGGCAGGTAAAGCAGAGTTGATTGCTAGGAGAGGTAAGAGTAATGTCGGCGGCGCCTTTCACGTTGGCGACCGCGTGGCAGGTGGTGCAGCCCATGGAGATAGCGGTGTGGACGTCCTTCCCTGCGGCCTTGTCGTTGTGGCACTCGAGACATTTGGAGGGATCTTCATTGGCGGGGAGAAGGACGGGATGCTGGTGAAGGTCGGCGCGAGCAGGAGAAGCGAAAAGCAGCAAGACGAGAGCAATCAAGAGTGTGGGGAGAAGAACGAAGCAATGGCGCGCGTGAGAGAAAGGCATGGGTCACCATTTGCCGAGAGCGAGGATTTTGTTTGCCGATTTCTTGCATTCCAGCACGTCCTCGTTATTGTCGGTGCAAAGAACTGCTGCGCTTCCTGCCTCTATCACGTATATGTACGCGGCGAGGTCTACCTTGCTGCTGGGCAGGGCACGCAAGCCGCCGTCGAGTTCCAGAAGATCATCGACCACAGCGGCATCGTCTGGAACTGCTGGACAGGAGCGTTGGCGCATCTGGGCAGAACCTCGCAGGGAGCGGATGCCGACGCCGCCCGCGTCCGGGCGCTCGNNGGAAAGACGCCGATCCCGACGTTCCCATCCTGAAGGAAGCCAAGGTTTAGTACGCGAGGCTGCAATAGCCTGACAGTCTATAAGACCAAGAGATTCTGATAACCCGTCAGGGTTCCTCCGGGCGTCGTAACCGTAATCGCGCCCGTTGGTCGCTGGAGCGGAGAGTGTAATAGGGCAAATTAACTGGTTCCCCCTCAGAGCTTTGGCGTTTCGGCATCCTCGATCACCCGATCTAGTAGAGGCTCGCTCACGGCCTCATTGGGTTTTGTGAATAGTGCCATCAGGCTTGCGACATCGGGATCAGTAACGGCGCGAGCCGCGAGTCGGCGGTGAACTTCTTCGGGCAAAGGCATGGTTCTATCTCCTGCACCAAGTTTAGGAGTCAGGAGTCAGGAGAACTGTTTCATAATGCTCACTATGGGAAATTGAAGAGTACCTTAATCTTAGACCCGCGCTCGGAGGCAAACTCGTTGTTGTCGTGACCAGACCACGTCGTCGCTCACGAA
>PMHI01000447.1 GCA_003156615.1 Acidobacteriaceae bacterium
GATGCGCTTGTAGTGGTTGTAAACCGCGACCGCCAGCTTCTTCTTGGTCTGCTCCTGCCCGATGACATATTCATCCAGGAAGGTCTTGACCTCCTGCGGCTTGGGCAATTGATTGGGTGCGGCATTTTGGGGAGTCGCCGTGCGGTCGTCTTCGAGAATTGAGTTGCATACCGCCACGCACTCATCGCAAATGTACGCGCGGGGATAATCGCTGGGCGACGAGATGAGTTTGGCTACTGCATCCTGCGATTTGTGGCAGAACGAACAGCGCAACATCTCGTCGGACCCCGACTTGTTTTTCACTCGGCTGTACTCCTTGTGGTTATCCTAAACAAGCGTTCTTTGCGCGGCGAAGGATCCGGGCCAGCTGCGTGAAGCAGCCTGCCCCGACCGCGTCGAACAGCCGCGCTGTTTCGGACGCAACACTCGCGCGTGTGGCTCGCTTCCATATCCGAAGGCCGATCATACCGCTTTCGAGGTCTTATAGATGATATCGTCTATGATTCCATATTCCTTAGCCTGCTGCGCGTTCATAATGAAGTCGCGCTCCACGTCCTTTTCCACTTTATCCAGCTTCTGCCCGCTGTGCTTGGACAGTAACTGGTTTGTAATCTCTCGCATACGCAGGATTTCACGCGCATGGATGTCAATGTCGGTAGCCTGGCCCGACAACCCTCCCATGGAAGGCTGGTGGATGAGAATGCGCGAATTCGGCAACGCCAACCGCTTTTTGGGCTCTCCCGCGGCCAAAAGTAGAGCCGCCATCGACGCCGCCTGGCCCACGCACAAAGTCATGACATCATTCTTCACATATTGCATGGTGTCATAAATGGCCATGCCCGCCGTAATCGAGCCGCCCGGCGAGTTGACATAAAGCTGAATGTCTTTCTCCGGGTCTTCCTGCGCCAAGAACAGCATCTGCGCAATCACCAGATTGGCGATGTTGTCGTCAATCGGCGTGCCTATAAAAATAATGTTATCGCGGAGCAGCCGGGAATAGATGTCGTAGGCGCGTTCGCCCCGCCCGGTCTGCTCGATGACCATCGGTACCAGCATCATTTGCGGATCTGTGCGTTTCATTGTCTACCGGACCTGTCACCGGACCTGCCACACTCCGCCCCGAACCATCGCTGGCATTCTCGGGGAGAGTCGAAAGTGGTCCACGGGTTCATCGAGTGACTGCATCGAAATGACTACGCGGACTGGTGATAAAGAAATTCGAGGGTCTTCTCGCTGCGGATTCTAATCCGGATTCTATCGAGGCCCCCATCCTCTGTCAAACGGACTCGCACCGCTTCGGACGTTTGTTTTGACTGTCGCGCCAGAGCTTCCACCTCCCGGTTCACTTCCTCATCTTGGACCTCGATTTTCTCCAGCTCCGCGATCCGCTCGAGCAATAAAGAAGATTTAACATCGTGCACCGCCTGTTCCCGCTGGCCAGCCCGAAGCCGCGGCAAGTCCATCTTCTTCAGGTCTTCCATCTTCATGCCTTGCGCGGCCAGAGCCCGCAGGCCGCGCTCCAGGCGCAAATCGATCTGCCGGTCGACCAAAGATTCCGGCACTTCGAATTCATTGCGCTTGACCAGTTCCGCAACCAGCTGCTCTTTCGCCTCACGCTCGGCGTGGTGTCGCTTTTCGGCTTCCATGTTTTCGCGGATCTGCTTGCGAACCTGCTCCAAGCTGGTAAACTCGCCCAACTCCTTGGCGAAGTCATCATTCAGCTCCGGCAGGTTCTTCTGCTTGATGCCATTCACCTTCACCGTATAGACAAAAGTCTTGCCCGCCAAACGCTTGTCGGCAGTGTCTTCGGGATAACTCACGTCAAACGTTCGCTCGTCCCCGGACGAAGCGCCGGTAAGGTTCTGGCTAAACTGCGGCACCGTAGTCTTACCGCCAATTTCAATCAGCACCTCGTCCATGTGTACGGGATTGGCTTTGGCGTCCGCAACATCCTTACCATCTTTGGGCTTTCCGTCCATGGAAGCCTGGGCAAAGTCGCCTTCGGCCAGCGCTCGTCCCTCCACGGCCGTGTAGGTGGCATGTTGCTCGCGCACGCTGGTGAGCGCCTGTTCGACTTCCTCGTCGGTAACGGCAATGTCCGGCTTGTTGGGGCGCAGATCTTTATAGCCTTCGACCTGAATCTCGGGCAGCACTTCGAACGTGGCTTTGAAGGTCAGCGGCTCTCCGTAATGCATGTGCAGATCGGTAACCCGCGGCTGCGAAACTGGAATCAGACCTTGTTTTTCAGCTTCCCGGCGGAAGTATTTCGGGACCAAAGCCTCGACCACATCATTTTTCAGCCCATCGCCAAACCGCTGCTTGATGATGGAAGCCGGCACATGCCCAGCCCGAAAGCCCGGCAGCCGCGCACTCTTCTGATAGCGCTGAATCTGCAACTCAGTCTCGCGCGCAACCTCCGCGGCTGGAATCTCAACCGAAATCTCCCGCTTAACATCTTTCTTATTAGCTTCCGTCTTAGTCGCGTCAGTCTTGGTTCGGTCGGGCTTGGCCGCGTCGGTAGTTTCAGTGGGGCTCACATTCCGCCTTTCACCGCCGTTCGATCGAGGCTCCGTCGAGCAAACGGAACCACCCCGAATTCATACGGCGTTAACTTGAGTGTAAAGACAGAAGGAAGCAGCGTCAAACCGGAGATGGGAGTACGGTTCGGGAAAAATTCGGCTGCACCCCCACCCCTCGCCCCCGCCGGTTTTGAGCTTGGGCCTGCCCCGCCCGCCCGC
>PMHI01000169.1 GCA_003156615.1 Acidobacteriaceae bacterium
CCCCTGTCCGAAAGGACAATAGGTGCCTGCTGTGATTGAGGAAAATGAGCGAATACGTTAACACCACCGGCCCGGAAAAGGAGAGTAGCCAAAACCGGACCGGCGGCTTTTCCGAAGGGAAGGCGCCCTTCAGAAATTTGAGTGTCCGTCGAACCTTGTCGATTAAACTTGTTGGTCCCGCGTCCAACCCCGACGCGGGACCATTTTCGGTTTACGGCAAATAGTAGCGGAATGAAGTGAAGACCATGTTGTCCAGTCCTGAGGGTGACCCTGAAGTTCCTGTCCCTGCGACGCCAGACCAGGTCTGCCGCGTCACGTAGGAGTACTGCGTGCCGAACTGGAACTTGCCCTTGGGCCCGTTGTAGAAGCGGTACCAGAAGCCGACCGTACCCTCGATCACCGCTCGTGTGTCGCTGGTGCAATGGGCGAGAGCGCCGGGATCGAATCCGGCGCTGGTTGTGACGCCCGAGGTTGTGCCAGTAGCGGGCAGCGTTTCGGTGTAGCAACCAGCATTGCTGAAGTGGGGAGCTCCGTAGCCGACGTACCCTGGGTCTATTGGATACGTAGTAGTAGTAGTAACCCCGCCTGGTGCGGTGGTTACCGTTGTCGTTGTCGTCGGCACCACCAAATAAGGATCGTAGCCGTACGTCCGGCCAGCGTACTCCGCTCCGCCGTAAGCGTAGAGGTCGAGTTTCTTGCCGTGCCACTCCAGCGTGGCCAGCCCCTGAAAATCCCTGATCAGACGGACCGTTCCATCGGGATTGATCGAAAGATCGGAGAGCTGAGCAGCCCCATAGCGGCCAATTCCGCTGCCGCCGAAGCCATGCAGGCCGAAAACGACATGCTTGTCGGCGAAGGCCCAGCGCGCATTGGCGCCAAAACCTCCACCTTCTTTCGAGGCGTTGTAGGCGCCCGCCACGCTGGGTGCGGTTAAGGTGCTGGAGAGGGCGCAGTTAGGACTCGTGTACTGGTAGCACGGGAAGACGCGGTCGGTGAANNAGGATTGGCCGTGTAATTGGCGGTCGTGTTGTAACTATTGTTGGCGCCCGCCTCGCCGAGCAGATAATTGCCATCGTTTTCGTGCGTTGTGAGCGAGCCTTGCGCGTTTTCTATGGCGAAAGCGACCGACACCGTTTGGCCGAAGTCTTTCGTCAGGCGAAGCCCGTACTGACGCGCGAAAGTGAACCCGACATTATATTGCGGGTCGATGGTTGCGGGACGGGCATCGTTGACTTTGCCAGTGTCGTCGCTCGGAGCAATTCCCGCTTTGTTCTCGGTTACCAGGCTCCACATCTGGCCGCCGAGGAACTTCCAGCCATTGTTAAACTTGGCTTGGGCCCAAGCCTGCCGCAGGCGGGGAGCGTAGCTATTGGTCTGGGTGGCGCTGCTCGTGACACCGGCGCCAAGAAAGTCAGCCGAAATGTAGCTGGAAAGCTCCACATTGCTCAAACGGGCGCCGAAAAAGACCGAAGCCCGCGACTGGCGGGCGGAGCCGAAGAACTCCGACAGGTCGCTTTGCGAAGCCCCGGGCATGGTCAGCGAATTGAAGGGGGTCGTTAGATCGGCTCCCAGTTCTCGCGAGCGCCGCACAAACGCGGCTTCGGCGAAGCCACCCGGGGTAATGGTAATGCCCTTGAGGTGAAGCGACGAAGGCGACTCCCACTCATCGCTGACGTTCTTGACCTCTTTCAGCGACTCTTGCACGGTCATTGCCGTGTTGTTGGTGGTTGTCTTGAGGTCCGTGACATCACTCTTGAGCGCCACAACCGCCTGCTGGTCTTGGCTGGCCTGTGCCTGGGCGGCGTCCGCTTTTGCGGCGGCGGAGGCTTGCGCCTGCTGCGCCGCTTGGTCCTTGCGATGCAACTCGTCCTGCAACGCCTGAATCTGCTGTTCCTGGGAGGCCAGGGCAGATTGCTGGGCAGCAATTGCGTCCTTCAGGGCTTGCACGTCCGCCGCCGTAATGGTGGCAGCCTTGGCCTTCTTAGGTTTGGGCTCCGTGCTGGTTTGTGCCACCAGCGACGTCGCCAGAAACGCGACTAGACACAACTTCCATGCGGATTTCATTACACTCTCCTCTTTTGGTTTTAGACTGAACTTGTAAAAGCTTTCCGATTTTGCACGATCCCCGGACTTGTTCCTGGTTTATACACTCACCGGCTGGGAGCACAATTCCGCGTACCACCGGAGGAAATACGTCGTTCGCGAATGGAAGCTCTGTTCTAACAGGTGCACTGTTACGGAACTGTTACGAACGGGTAAATTTATGATGAATGACCGGATAGAAAGCAAAGCAAAGGGCGGGCGAAATGATGGCAGCGAGACTTCCGTTCTTGAAGTGGCCGGAGGGCAAACTGGCAGCCGCAGAGAAGCTCAGCGAAGTGAAGCAGTCCGCGCAGCGCCCGTTCGGCCGACGATTAGTAGAACTACTTCCGGATGCCGACCAACCGTCCGGAATCGGTACGTATCCTCTGCAATTGCAATGCGTGCGGGCTATAATTGCGCGCATTGATGGCGCTTACCTCGGGCACCAAACTCGGGCCGTACGAGATCGTATCGCCAGTAGGAGCGGGCGGCATGGGCGAGGTGTACCGCGC
>PMHI01000306.1:0-1882 GCA_003156615.1 Acidobacteriaceae bacterium
CCATACATCGAATCATAGTAATACCGGAGGCCCAGCGCCTCCCATGCCGGCGCGTAGCCTGCGTCTTCTCCCACGACGTGTTCGAGCACAGCGATCGCATCCCTGTTCGGCCCGGGATCATGGGGCAGGGCAAGGGCATGCAAATAGAGGTCGTACGCCTCCTGACTCTTAGGACGTGACGCCGTGCTCAAGGCTCCTCCGGCAACGCCCAACACGGGCAACAGTCCATGCTGCACCTGCGTGCTCAATAGGTTCTGCAGGGAAATCAAATCATTCACCGACGCCGTCACCGTCCCCTGCCACAGCAAGCGGTCCGTGGGCACGTCAATCGCTTCCAAGGTCACGGTTAGTTGGTCGCCCTGCCGCAGGAAATGACCGGTCAGCAGCCGGCCCACGTGCAGTTGCAGACCTACCTTCCGCGGATCCAGATCCAGCTCTACAAACTTGCGTGTCACCGACGAGGGCCGCACCTCGAGCGAACGCGAATACGTCAACACGCTGGTCAATTCGTCCGCCAGCGCGAAGCGCAGGTAATCCACGGCAAAATCCCCATTCATGTTCTGCAGCGGCAGAACCGCGATCGCATTCTGCTGCTCCATGTTGGCCACCGACCGGTGTTTCAGCCAGTACGCTCCTACGGCCGACACCACCGTCACCAGCAGCGCCACCGTTCCCAGCAGAAGCCAGAACTGCCACCGGCTGCCCGTTCGCCCAAAAGTCTTGCTCGCAACCCGCAGCCTCGCGCTGTGCAGTCCACTCTTTACCTGCCCTGACTCATTCTCGCGTTTCAGTTGCTGCAGGTCTGCCTTCATCTGCGTGGCGCTTTGATACCGCTGCTTCCGGTCCTTCTCCATCGCCTTGCCGATGATGCCCTCCAGCTCCACCGGAACCTTCGGATTCAGTTCTCCCGGCGGGACCGGCTTGTCATGCAACACCGCATCCAGCGTCATGAGCGAGTTCTTGCCCGCGAACGGCTTCTTCCCGGTCGACATTTCATACATCACGACGCCGAAGGAAAACAGATCGCTGCGGAAATCGATTTCCTCGCTCCGCGCCTGTTCCGGCGACATGTAGATCGCTGTACCCGGAATCACTCCCACCGCGGTTAACGACTGGTCCAGCGCCGCCATCCCGTCGCTGTCGGTCCCGACGTTGTGCATCAGCTTGGCCAGCCCGAAATCCAGCACCTTCACCTGCCCGCTCGGGGTCAGGAAAATGTTCGCCGGCTTGATGNNGGCCGCGCTTGGTCACAAAAATGTTCGCCGGCTTGATGTCCCGGTGCACAATCCCCTTGGCATGGGACGCTGCCAGCGCGTCCGCCACTTGGATACTGATGTCGAGCACCTTCTCGGTCCCCACCGGCTGTCCCGAGATGCATTGCTTCAGGCTCTCGCCTTCCAGCTTCTCCATCACGATGAACGGGTGCCCGTCATTATCCTCAATTGCGTGAATGGTGCAGATGTTGGGATGATTGAGCAGCGAGGCCGCCCTCGCCTCCCGCGTGAAGCGTTCCAGCGATTTGGGGTCGCCCGCGAGATTTTCTGGAATGAACTTCAGGGCAACATGCCGCCCCAGCTTCAGGTCCTCCGCCTCGTACACCACACCCATACCACCGCCACCCAGCTTCCCCAGGATGCGATAGTGGGACACTGTCTGGCCAATCATGAGAAGACCGAACCCCCGAACGCGGTAATGTTAGGCCCGTCAGCGACTCCGGTCAACTGGTTCGTTTGATTGCCATCGTGCCAAACTGACAAACCACCTTATTCCTTTGTGTCCGCCGGCCGGTTCCAGGTTGCCCGCAGCGGCCACTATGAAGCTGGCAAGCTTGAAATAGCGAGGCGATTCTGGCATGGCGGGGATGTCTGGTAACCCTTGTCCT
>PMHI01000306.1:1919-10784 GCA_003156615.1 Acidobacteriaceae bacterium
GTTCAGGAGGTGGTCTACACCGGGGAATACGAATCTACCTTTGAGGATGGCTAGATTCCCGGCGAATGGAACCCTGGCGTTCGTGTTCCGGTTCGCCTGGTTGGCGACAAACTCTACCCGCGCCGCCTCAACGGCCGCGAACTCCAAACCACCATCGTCAACAGCATCGGCTACAAGACTAATCCTCCACCCACAGGGCCGCCGACGCCCCCACCCACTCCATATTCTTGTTGTGATCCACCCCCATCATCAAACCACGCCCCATGCGGATAATCGTCAGCACCGCCTTCAGCTCCTCCTGCCATATATACATCACCCTCACCTCCGCCTTCGTCCCGCCAAACGGAGTCTCGATGACTGGCTCAAAATGCAGCCGCTCCTGCAGAATGTATTCCGATCTCTTCTCCCCTGAAATTGCGTCGATATCTTCTTTTTTCGGCGCAATGACCACGCCCAGTCCGGCGAACGAATACAGAGGTTTCAGGGCGTAGTTCTCTAAGTCCTCGGGAATCCGCTCCAGCCGGTCCAGAAACCAGGTTTTCGGCACCGACTCATGCCGCAAATACGGTATGGAAAACTTGCTGATCCGGAAATACCAGTTGGGATGCCCCGCCCACTCCACGTCAAGATCGTCGCGCCAATCGAACCCCAGCTTCACTTTCTTGCGCTCGAACTCATCCACAATCGTTCGGTTATAGATCCGCCGGATCGGCACGCGGCTTCCGTTCCGTTCGTAATAAAGCTGCGATCCTTGCTTCTTGATCGCCTCAATGTCGACCGTTCGCACCCCGAGCATTTTGTCGGTCAACAGAAAATCCGGCAGCGTTTTCTGCGCCTGCGGATGAATCTCCATCAGAATCACGTTCTCCGGATCATGCGTGCCCACAATCGCGCTCCGCAACAGCTCTCGATACGACTTCTCATCCAGCCCACTCAGGAAGAAATTGAGCCGTGCATTCCCCGAAACCGAAGGCCAGTTTTCCAGGCCATACACTTCGATGTAGCTTCGCGCCAGCGTCCCCTGATACGCATAGAGGGAAGGGAAGGCCTGCAACTCCACCAGTTTAGGCTGCAACTCGCCGTTTCGATCCCGCACCAGCCCGAAATCCACTTGCACAAACAGCGGCTGTGGCGGCTCATTCGCAACTCGGAACTCCGCTGGAATCGACGCATCCGACCGCGCCCGATACTCCGGACTTTCCACCAGTTGCCGGATCAGTTGCTTCCCATTCTCGGCCATCCGATCCAGAAGTGACTTCGGAAAGAAACAAGGGGTCTCCGACAGCCGGAACTGCACATGAGTTCCGCAAGCGTCATCAATCCGCCGCAAGAATGCGTGGTATTTTTCAGGAGTGAAGCTGGCGTTGAACTGCTTTCGCAGGGAAGGAATCATGGTACCGCTCGCTTGCTGCGTAGCGCTGGCTGCCGCTGGCAAATCACGCTAATGTGCTGTCATCCTGAGCGAAGTAGACGCACAGGAAGTGGGCGGCTCGCGGAGTCGAACGTCCGCCGTGAGCGAAGCCGAATGGAATCTTTATAACCACCAAATAACCCCCAAGTCTGCCAGCGACCTGGCAGGGAACTCCCGCCGCCAGCAAGACCGTCCTATGCCTCTACCAAAAACTTCCCATCCTGCATGATCTGCGCGTCGTCCACCCAGATGTTGAACTTTCGTCCTACGATGTCAATATGGGTCGACGAATCCCACTCCGCCCCGGTGTGTGCGCCATAAGGATTGCCAAACGCAATGTGCACTCCGGGATACTTCTCATCCTGCAGAATCTGCCCAATTACGTCCTTCAGGTCAATGTTCGTTCCGATGGCGAACTCGCCCACGCGGTCGCTATTCTCATCGGTGTGCGTGTAGCTCCAGAAGTCGTCTTCCAGTTCGTGATTCTCCGAGTGCGCCTCGGTAAGCCGGTTGTTCTTTATGTGCACGGTCAGGGGATGCTGCCGCAAATTGCCAAACTTCGCGCATAGATAGTCCCCCACCACGCCGTCAATCACGAACGTCCCATTTACTTCGCCCGGCGTCGTGAAAATCTCCCCGCCCGGCAGATTCCCCCACTTTTCCGGAGTAATAATCCCGCTGGTCTTCAGCCAGCGATAATTCGGATTCAACTCCGCCGTCAGGTCTGTCCCCGCTGCTGTCTTAGCCCGCACCCGTCGCGCCTGGCGCACCATCGCCACAACTTTCGCGCTCAACCGGTCCACCTTCTGAAAATCCGCNNGTCATCTGCATGCGCGTGCGCAATTCATTCCGCTGCGCCTGCACCGCAAAAATAGAAACCTGGCTGGTTTCCAAATCTTCCAGAATCTCCGAAGGCAAATCCTTCAACGGACGCGGCGCCAAATCCTCCAGCACCCAGGCGCGGTAAGGCGAACCCAGCTCTTCCAGTTCATGCACGATCGCCGCCGCAATCTCGAGCGTAGCCTCATCGGTAATCAGGCATACCTTCTCCTCGGGCTGCACCCGCAGGCAAACCTGCACGGCATTGCGGGCCCCCGGAGTGTATTCAGGATCAAAGGAAATCTGATGGATGGGGGTGCCCCACCCTTGTCGCTTTTCTGGCGACTGAGCCTGCACTGAGTCCCTCGAAGGAGTGGGGAGTTGGACTTGGCCTACAGGTTTAACTTCGTCCGCAGGAATGCTCATCAGCCTACTTTTCTCACGGAAGCTGGCTCGTCTTCCGCCAGTCCCGCCTCCGTCTCCTCTATGATGTAATCGACAACTTTCTTCAAATCTCCAGTCTCCTGATACACCCGCAACTGCCGATCCGCGCCGCTGCCCGTTTCGAGCATGGTATGGACGTAATCCAACTCCTCGCGCGAGTCCAGTTCATCGACTACGTCATCTACAAAATCCAGGTACTCGAGGATCAAATCCTTCGCCGGCACTTCCATCTGCTTGCCGAAATCAATCAGTTTCCCATTCATCCCGTAGCGCGCCGCCCGCCACTTGTTCTCCATGAGCAGCGCCCGCCGGTACAGCCGGAAGCCTTGATTCGCAGTGTGCAATTTATACAGCTTCGCCACGGTTGCCTGAATCAACGCCGCCAGCGCAATTGTCTCGTCGGCGCGCATCGGAATATCGCACACTCGGAACTCAATCGTATTAAAGAACGGATGGGGCCGGATGTCCCACCAGATCTTCTTGGCATTATCGATGCAGTTGGTCTTGATCAGCAGCTTGATGAAGTTCTCGTACTCACCCCAGCTCGGAAAATAATCCGGAATGTTGGTCCGCGGAAACTTATCAAATACCTTGCATCGGTAAGACCTCAGCCCCGTGTCCATCCCCAGCCAGAACGGCGAATTCGTGGACAAGGCGAGCAAGTGCGGCAGAAAATACCGCGCATGATTCATCATGTGGATCGCCGTTTCGCGGTCCTCGATCCCAATATGCACGTGCAGGCCAAAAATCAGATTCGCACGCGCCACCAACTGCATGTCCTCGACAATATTTTTGTACCGGTCGTCAGGATAAATTTCCTGCACCCGCCAGTCCGCAAACGGATGGGTCGCTACTGAAGCCAGCCGCAGCCCATTCTCCTTGGCCAGCCGCACAATATCGCGCCGCAGCAGCTTCACTTCCGCCTTGGCTTCCTTGATGTTCTTGCAGACTCCAGTCCCCACCTCTACCACCGACTGGTGCATCTCCGCCTTCACCCGTTCCTGCAGGATCAGCCTGCCCTTCTCGAGGATCTCCGCCTGAATATGCGACCGCAGATCCCGCGTCTGCGGATCCACTGTCTGATATTCCTCTTCAATCCCGATGCTGAAACTAGGTTTCATGAACTATCTGCCAAGCCCCTGCGGCGCCGGCCCGCCAGCCCGCGAATCTAACCACGATTCCAAATGCTCCACTCTTCGGTGCTCCCTCGAGAAAGAATGGGCAAATCAGCCCTTTACAGTATAACCGCACCTGGAATTCTGATCAGAAATGGTGGTACGCCTGGGACCAGGACAGCCAAAAGAAAAGGCCCACAAGAAGAAGCATCAATGCACTCAAGCAGATGGACAGCACGCAGAACAAGCCACGCATCCAATGTCCCGACGAAAATGCCCGGAACAGTAGGATGATCGCGGTTACTTGGCCGATGAGAACCGCGCCGATCCCCCACACTACGAACAGCTCAGTCAGACCGCCAGCCACTGCGCCGATCCCGGCCGCCTTCTGTCTCGAAATGCCAAGGAGCGCGTTGCCGAGGCCAATCAGGATGGGAATCCACGGCGCCCACGCCAACACCATGCCCCAGAGAAATCGCCTTTTCTTTAGCTCGTCCACGCCTACTTCGCCGCCCTGCCCCGCTTCCGTTCCGCCACCCACCCCGGTTCCGGCTTGCGGGTTTTCTTCACCGGTTCGCCCGCCAAAAACCCCGCCCACCGCAACTCCCGTGCCGGATTCTCCCCGCTCAGCGCCATCTTCAGCGCCATGTCGGCCACCGCCTGCACGATCCAGTCAAAATTCTTCTGCCCCACCGACGTAATCTCCGCATCCGGTGCCGGATTCAGAAAATCAATCGCATAAGGCACTCCCCCCTCCACNNTCAATGCGATCCTTCAGCGCCACCGACGACGGCGCTGGATTCCCCTTCACATACCGCTCATGAAACGGTGCCCTGGGGTCGTACTTCATAATGTGCACTTTCTCCTGCCCCACTACATAGCACCGGTAATACTCCTCAAACACCACCCCATGCTGCAGCGTCATACACAAGTCGCCCGTCTGGTTGTAGTGGTGAAAGAATTCCTCCGGCGAATGCACGTGGTACACGTGCTTCCACCCGCCCCCGGAATAAGGTTTCAGGAAAGCAGGGAAGCCAACGTAATCAAATATCTGCTGCCAGTTCAAGGGATAGATCAGGTTCCGCATCGACTGGTCCGTGGTCCCCTCCGGATGCTTGTTGTGCGGCAAAATCACCGTCGGCGGAATCGCCACCCCCATCTTGTGCGCCAGCGCATAATTGAAGAACTTGTCATCTGCCGTCCACCAGAACGGATTGTTCACCACGATCGTGCCGTGCAGCGCAGCGTTCTTCAAATATGCCCGATAGAAGGGAATATCCTGCGAGATGCGGTCGATGATGACGTCATATTTCTTGGGCTCATCCATCCGCACCCCGCCCACCTGCACAAACTCCGCCGCAACTCCCTCAACGCCCATCGCGTTAATCTTCTCCACCACCGCGGGCGGAAACGTATTCTCCATGCCAAACAAAATCCCAATCTTTTTCACAGCGTTCTCCATTCTCAAATCTAACCACTACGACCTGCCACCGCCCTAAAAATGCTTCTCCGCCATCCGCTGCCAAAGCGGCCAATCATGCTTCGAATTGTCGCCGTAAACGTCCAGCCAGTGCGGCACTGCTTTGCCATTCAGGATCGCCGAAAACTTCACGTTCTGGTCTAAGCAAATATCCCAATCCGCCGATCCCAGCACAATTTTCATCTGCCGGTAGCGACTCAAAAACCAGTCGTCGTTCTGGTTCGGCAGATAGTCCGGCGGACAATTGAAGTAGCAATCATCGTCATAATACCCATCCAGAAACTGGTGGATATCAAACGCCCCGCTCATGCTCACGCAGTTTGTGACCACATCCGGATGCTTCAGGGAAAAATTCACCGCGTGGTAGGCCCCGAAGCTGCATCCCGTCACGGCCAGCCGCGGCGTTTGGTTCTTCCACCGTATGAACGGCACCAGCTCATGCAGAATGTAGCGCTCATACTGCAAATGCCGCAGCACCCGCACCCTGGGATGCACGCTCTTGTTATACCAACTTTCGCTATCGATGCTGTCCGGGCAAAACACTTGCAGATCGCCGCGCTCGATCTTCGGCGTCAACACGCCAATCATCCCGCGGTCTTCATACTCGAAGAACTTTCCCCTCGAGCTCGGAAATACCAGCAGCGGTGTCCCCCCATGCCCGAAAACCAGAGCCTCCATGTCCCGGTTCAGTTCCTGGCTGTATCCCTTGTGATATTCGCGATTCATTGTTTGGCAGTCCCAGCAGAGACGAAGTATCTTACCTGAACCGGGGGGGCTCCAGCCCATTTTTGTGTCACCCTAAGCCGCTCCAGCCTCTCCGAAATGATATCGTCATACGAGACATGTCGTGGACGTTCCCCAAACTCGTCCCGCGCTCTGCGCCTCTCATACTCGTCATCCTAACGCTCGCAGCCGCCCTAGCCTTTGCCGGGGTCAGCCACCTCGTCTCTCGCTTCACCGCCAATCAACAGGCCCTAGGCCGCAAGCTTTACGCCCTGGGTCTCGCCGATGTTAGCGCCGCCCGCTACGACGACGCCATCGCCGCTTTCCGCGCCGCCCTCACCTGCGATCCCACCAACTCCCAATACCAGCTTAGTCTGTCCCGCGCCCTGCGCGACAGCAACGACCCCCGCCGCCTCGACGAAGCCGAATCNNGCCCACCGCGGGTCCATCGAGGATGCCACTCTCTATTACCACAACGCCATGTACGGAGTCTGGAACTCTGACGCCGACGCCAACCGCAACAAAGCTCGCATCGAACTGGTACAGTTCCTGCTCAAAAGAGGCGCTCCTCACAAAGCCGAATCGGAACTCATGGCCCTCGCTACCTCCTTGCCGCCTGAACCCGCCGCGCACCTCCAGGCGGCGCAACTTTTCGATCAGGCTCAGGACNNAACTCATCTGCCCTCGCCGGCGCCGGCCAGGCTGCGTACCGTTCCGGCAACTATGCCACCGCCCAACGCTGTCTCGAGGCTGCCGTCAGTGCGAATCCGCAGGATGCCGACTCTCGCCAACTTCTCGCGACGACCGACCTCATCCTCGGCGCTAATCCTTTCCAGAGCCACATCTCCGACGCCGAACGCAACCGCCGCATCACCACCGCCTTCGACCAGGCCGAAAAACGCCTTGCCGAATGCGCCCAGCAGAAAGGTGTCGACCTTAAGATCCCTGATACCATCACGGCGTCTCCGCTTTCTAGCTTGCAGGCCCGCTGGATGGCCGCCAAACCAGATCTAGCCCGCCTTCACTCTCCCGGCGAAACCGATCTGCCGGACTCCACCATGGACGTCGTTTTCCAAATCGAAAAGAAGACGCTAGACATTTGCGGTCCGCCGCAAGGCCTCGACCTCGCCTTATACCTGATCTCTCAAAAACGCGAGGCCGCCAGCCAATGAGTTCTCCTCCCGGAACCAGTCCTGCTGCGAAGAATTCTCCGCCTTTGCCGGAGCCGCCAATCGCTCGGATCCACATTCCCCGCCGTTTGTTCTCTGGTCTTGAAGGTGTCTTCAACGAGGAGCTATTCTTTCTCATCCTCTCGGTCTTTATCGGAATCTTCTCCGGCCTCGCCGTGGTCTGCTTCCGTCTCGCCATCGACTGGACGCATCTCGCCCTGCTCGGTCCACTCCCGCAAACCCACAGTTGGCGTTTGTTCGCCGTTCCCTCACTCGCCGGCCTGGTCGTGGCCGCGCTCGTGCTGCATGTGTTCCCCGCGATCCGCGGCAGCGGCGTCAACCAGACCAAGGCNNGCCGCGCTCGCCATCGGCTCGGGCCAATCCCTAGGTCCTGAAGATCCTTCTCTCCAGATCGGAGCCGCCATCGCCTCCGCGCTTGGGCGCCAGCTCGAAATCTCCCGCGAAAAAGTCCGCCTCATGGCGCCGGTCGGCGCCGCTGCAGGCCTCGCCGCCGCCTTCAACGCCCCCATCTCTGCCGTCCTGTTTGTCATCGAAGAAGTCATCGGCCGCTGGAGCGCCGGCATCCTCGGTTCCGTAGTCCTCTCCGCCGTTTCGAGCGTAGTGATCGTACGCTGGTTCCTGGGCAGCGAACCCCTGTTCCGCATTCCCGTTACTACGTTCAAGAATCCCACCGAGCTCCTCGCCTACGCCGTCCTCGGTATTGTTGGCGGCCTCGCCTCCGTGGTCTTCGCAAAATCGATCGGCTATCTCCGCCCCCACCTCAAAGCTCTGCCGCGCTGGACGCAATACTTCCAACCCGCGCTCGCCGGACTCCTCGTCGGACTCATCGCCTTCCTCGGCGCTCCGCAAATCATGGGCGCCGGTTACGATTCCATGGANNATCGTCGCCTCCACTTTTTCCTTCGTCAGCGGCACTCCCGGCGGCATGTTCGCGCCCACGCTCTTCATCGGAGCCATGCTCGGAGGCGCCGTCGGCGACCTCGAGCGCATCTTCTTTCCTCAACTCACCGGATCCACCGGAACCTACGTCCTCGTCGGCATGGGCGTCCTGTTCGCCGGCTTTCTCCGTGCTCCCATGACCTCTGTCTTCATGGTCCTCGAAGTCAGCGGCAACTACGAGATCATCGTCCCCGTTATCGTAGCCAACACTTTTTCCTACCTTGTCTCGCGTGGCCTGCAGAGCATTCCCATCTTTGACCTGCTCACTCGCCAAGACGGGCTCATCTTGCCCTCACTCGAAGAGAACCGCGAAGAAGCCATTCTCCGCGTCGAGGACGCCATGCTTTCCGTTCCCACTACCATCCTCAACGCCGAGGATTACGTCGATGCCAACGCCCGCCGCATCCAGGACTCGACCGACTCCACGTTCTTAGTGCGCATGCATCCCAGCGGCTGGAGCACCGTCAGCCGCGACCAACTTCAACGCTTTTTCCAGGAAGGCAAGGGCGAACTTACCCTCGCCTCCGTTCTCCCCCCGCAGTCTCTGCCCAGTCTCTACCCCGATCTTCCCCTCGACGCCGCACTCCGCTACGTCAATGTTTACCCACTCGTTCCCGTAGTCAATCGCGCCGACTCGCGTCAACTTGAGGGTGTTGTCTCCCGCGACTCCGTCTTCACAAAATATGGAAGCACGCCAACCGTAGCCGGAGGCTGAACATGCTTTCAGCACGCCTGTAACGGCGG
>PMHI01000071.1 GCA_003156615.1 Acidobacteriaceae bacterium
CTCGCGGATGGTGAAGCTGCATTCACGCACTTGCTCGTAGATCTCCGCAGAGACGACGATCTGGCCGGGTGCCGCCACGCTTTCCACGCGCGAGGCCATATTGACCACGTCGCCGAAAACATCGTTGGTCCTCACTAGGCCGGTTCCGTAATGCATACCGATGCGCAGCGCGATGCGTTCCGATTCCGCACGGGCAGCATCGAGTNNCTTGACCACCGTTCCGCCGTGTTTCTCCACCTGGCGGCGGATGATGTCATTGCAGCGATGGACCATGAACAGACCAGCCGCATCCCCATGTTTCTCGAAGTATGCAGTGGAGCCTTGAATGTCGCTGAACATGACCACCAGTGTCCGGCGAAACCGCTCCAGTTGCTGCAAAAGGGCGGGATCGGATTGTGCCAGTTCCAGCAGTTTCGTAATTCGTGTACCGGGTTTGTTGGTATCAGTCATCGGCGAGACAAGGACGTCCTGAAGGGCGCCGATGGCGCCCGGTGGATGGCCGCATGGCGGTGGATCCAAGTCAGAGCATTGTACAAGAGAGCTATTGCTANNTACTTCCATTTCAGCTTGCAGCCAGTCTTCCAAAGCATGCCCATCTTCCTGGCCGCGTTCGAGGTAGAGTTCGTAGGCGCGCGAAGAGATTTCCTCGTAAGTATCAACCACGGTCTCAACTTCAGGTTCTGCAATTCTGGTGGTTGCGAGCGGATTTCGAACGGGATCGGTCTTCATGGAAGTCAACCCTCCTTTGGCGCCAGTCGGGTCGCAGCTGCGGCGCAATTTTGGCGCACATTGATTTCTTCCCGGACACGATAACGACACCAACAACCAGCCCTCGTCGGTGGCGACGTCTCCGTTTCCAGGCTGACGCCCCAGATGTTAGCAGCATTGTCTGGAATGTGCACAAAGATTTGCGGGCGACAACAATGGCTCAGGATCTGCCACTNNTTTTCTTGGTTCGCTCGAGCACAGGAGGACCATTGGTTAATCGCAAGCGGCCCCCGGCACCTTCCCCTCAAAAAAAGACTGCGGCTCCGACTAAGGAGCATTCCAGGTTAGCCGAACCTGACGTTGACCCCGTGCCACTCTGGCGCAGATGGGGACCTTACGTCAGCGACCGCTCCTGGGGGGGTGTGCGCGAAGACTACAGCGCCGATGGGAATGCGTGGGATTTTCTTACCCATGATCAGGCACGCAGCAAGGCTTACCGCTGGGGTGAGGACGGCATTGCCGGGATCTGCGATCGCTATCAGTTGCTGGTGTTCGCCCTTGCTTTTTGGAACGGCCGCGATCCTTTTCTGAAGGAGCGCATGTTTGGGCTTGCCAGCAACGAAGGCAATCACGGCGAGGATGTCAAAGAGTATTGGTTCCACCTTGATAACACCCCCACTCACAGCTACATGCGCATGCTCTACAAGTATCCGCAACAGGAATATCCATACCGGCAGTTGATCGAGGAGAATCGCAAGCGCGGCAATGGCGATCCTGAGTTCGAACTGCTCGATACCGGCATCTTCGATGACGATCGATATTTCGATATCTTCATCGAGTATGCCAAAGCATCGCCGGAAGATATCTGCATCCGCGTGGAAGCGTTCAACCGCGGTCCCGACGCTGCGGAACTCCACGTTTTGCCGCATTTGTGGTTCCGCAATACCTGGACTTGGACCGAGCCGCCCAGTGGTGAGCCCGCAATTCAGGCAGGACCGGCGGGGAAGCAGCATGTAATGCTGGTGGCGGACGATGTCACGGCGAAGCCCCTGGGAAACACTCAATTGCAATACGCTCTCGGCCGCCGCCATTTGTATGCGCCCTCAGGCGGCAGGCCGCTCTTCACCAACAATGAGACGAACGCTTCCCGTCTCTATGGTCCAGCCGTGGTCAACCGTTCCCCCTACGTGAAAGATGCGTTTCATCGTTATGTCGTGAACGGCGAGCAATGCGTGAATCCGCGGCAATTGGGGACTAAGGCCTGCCTGCACTACAGCTCGCAAGCGGCGGCAGGGAGTTCGATTGTTTTTCGGCTGCGCCTGACGGACAAGGAGATGTCTGACCCGCTCCGCGACGTGGACAACGTGGTGCAAGAGAGAAAGAAAGACGCGGACGAGTTCTACGAAACGATTCATCCGGCCAAGGCTACCGCAGAAGAGAAACTGATTCAGCGGCGAGCCTTCGCCGGCATGTTGTGGGGGAAACAGATCTATCTCTTCGATGTCCATCGCTGGCTGGAAGGCGATAGCGTTCCTCCGCCCGAGGGCCACAAGAGAACTCGTAATGTCCATTGGCGCCATTTGAACTCGATGCGCGTGCTGACCATTCCCGACAAATGGGAGTTCCCCTGGTTCGCCGCCTGGGACTTGGCCTTTCAGTGCACCACTCTCTCCTTAGTGGATCCGGAATTTGCCAAAGAGAATCTTTTGGCAATGTTGTTAGATNNCCCCGCCTATGAGTGGGAATTTTCCGACCTCAATCCGCCAGTTCATGCATGGGCGGTTTGGCGCGTCTATCAAAACGAAAAACTACGCACCGGGAAAGGGGACAGGGCCTTCCTGGAAAAGTGCCTGCACAAGCTGCTGATGAACTTTGCCTGGTGGGTGAACCGCGTCGACAGCACCGGAAACAA
>PMHI01000553.1:0-3269 GCA_003156615.1 Acidobacteriaceae bacterium
GGTGTGGGAGATCCGGATTTTGCGTTGAGCTTGGTTTAAGGCACAATGCCTGCTGAGCCTACGCACACTGGAGCCTACGCACCATGGATTCGACCATTGAAGTTCAGGGCAAGCAACTCAAGCTGTCGAATCTCGACAAAGTTCTGTACCCCGCCACGGGATTTACCAAGCAGCAGGTCATCGATTATTACGTGCGCACGGCACCAGCGATGGTGCCACATTTGGCGGGACGTCCGCTCACCCGCAAGCGCTATCCCAACGGCGTAGACGAAGAATTCTTCTACGAGAAGAACGCGCCGCAGCACCGCCCCGACTGGGTAAAGACTGCGCCTATCTGGAGCGGAAGAAACCGCCGCACCATCCATTACATTCTTGCCGATGATCTGGCCACGCTGGTCTGGCTGCGATTGAGCTGCACCCGTCACTCTCGCTGGCGGAAGACATTACCTGCCCCACGATGATGGTCTTCGATCTCGATCCCGGCCCGCCGGCAAATATCTTGCAATGCTGCCAGGTCGGTCTGTGGCTGCGTCAAGTCTTCGAGCACTTCGGGCTACAAAGTTTCCCGAAGACTTCGGGATCGAAGGGATTGCAGATTTATGTTCCACTGAACACTCCAACCAACTACGAAGCGACCAAGACCTTTTCCCACGCGCTGGCGCAATTGCTCGAACACGAGCACCCCGAACTGGTTGTGTCGGACATGAAGAAACAGGTTCGAACCGGCAAAGTATTCGTTGATTGGAGCCAGAACGATGAACACAAGACTACCGTGGCCGTGTATTCGCTGCGTGCGCGCGAGCATCCCACGGCGTCGACGCCAGTGACGTGGGAGGAGGTTGAGCGCGCGCTCAAGAAAAAAGATGCGAGTTTGCTGGTATTTGAAGCTAAACAAGTGGTTTCACGGGTGGAAAAGATGGGTGACTTGTTCGCGCCGGTGCTGGAATTGAGACAGCGTTTGCCAGATCTGAAGGGAGCGGCGGCCTCCGCGGCTCGAGAGTTGCAGCCGCCAATCTCGATCGCAGCTCAGGCAGAAGCCGAGCCAGAAAAGGCCCGGCGCCGCGCTGTGAGAAAAACGGGAACGCGGCCGCGCAAGGCCGGCCGCANNTTTGCCATGCCTCAACTATTTGCCGGGACCTCGGGATGGGCCTATCCAAGCTGGAAGCCCGACTTCTATCCCGCCAAACTCGCGCAGAAGAAGTTTCTCAGTCACTACGCTATGCAACTCAACACGGTCGAGGTGAACTTCACTTTCCGGCAACTCGTAAAGGAGACCACGATTCAGAACTGGATTCAGGAGACCCCGGCACACTTCCGCTTGGGCATCAAGGCGCACCAGGTGATTACGCACATCAAGCGGTTGAAAGGGACCGAGGATTTTGTCCCGCGCTTCCTGGCGACGATCGAACCGTTGGCTTCCGCTGGCAAGCTTGGACCGGTTCTATTCCAGTTGCCGCCGAATTTAAAAGTGGATGCCGCACTGCTCAAGGATTTTCTCGTGCTTCTGCCGCGTACGTTGCCGGCGGCATTTGAATTCCGTCACGACTCCTGGTTTGCCGACTCGACCTGGGAATTGCTGAAATCGCACGGCGCAGCGCTGTGCGTGGCGGAGACCGAAGAACGGACCACTCCGGATGTGGTCACCGGGTCCTTTGTCTACTATAGGTTCCGCAAGCCGAATTACACGAGCGATGAGCGCCGTGACATGGTTGCACGCATCGGAGAACATCTGGCCGCAGGCCGCGACGTCTTCGCCTACTTCAAACATGAGGAAACGCCGGAGGGAGCGTTGTTCGCGGTGGATCTGCTGCGTGGTGCTGGCCAGACGTAGCGACCTCCTTTCGATGCGGCCAGGCTCGTGCACCGGCTTGATCACTTCCGTCTGCGTCCGATAACGGGCATACTCCGTTTATCCCTTCATCATGGCTGCGGAAGCCAACTCGCGTGTGCTCTCCAGCTTTCTCGACTATTTGAGAATCGAGAAGGGATTGGCGCCGCTTTCCATCGCTGCCTATACGACGGACATCGGCCAGTTCTCAGAATTCCTGGAGAAACGCAAGCGCCTGCTGCTAACGGCTCGCCGCACTGACGTGCGCGACTTCCTGCAGCAGCTTTTCTCCCATCAAGTCGATGGCCGCAGCGTGGGACGAAAACTGTCGGCGCTGCGTCATCTTTATCGTTACCTGCTGCTGGACAAGAAAATCGAGCACGATCCCACCCTGAACATCGAGTCGCCACGGCAATGGAAGGTCCTTCCCAAGGCGCTGGCGCGCGACGAAATGGAAGCGACGCTGGCCGCTCCGCTCACCCTGCATACGAGCGCAGCGCGCAACACGAAAGAGTCAGCCGCGCTGGCCGCGCGCGATCACACGATGCTCGAAGTCTTCTACGCGGGCGCCCTGCGGGTTTCGGAAGTAATCGGCGCGAAGTTGGAGGACTTGAAGCTCGAGGCGGGATACATGCTGGTGCGCGGCAAAGGCGACAAGGAACGTGTGGTGCCGCTCGGGAAATCGGCTCAGGATGCGCTCACCGCGTATCTGTCACAGTCACGCCCGGCGCTGGCGGCAGGGAAGGCAAGCGGAGCACCGGGGACGGTCGCCGCGTCCGCCCGGAATTCGCCTCTGCTGTTCATCGCGCGTGGAGGGCGCAAGCTGACGCGCCAGCGCGTTTGGCAGATCGTGCGGGCTGCCTCGGCGGTTTCTGGGCGCGCTGCTTCTCCGCACATGCTGCGCCATTCCTGCGCCACGCACATGGTGGAGAACGGCGCCGACCTGCGCACCGTGCAGACCATTCTGGGCCATGCCGATATTTCCACCACGCAGGTCTACACGCACTTGGCGCTCGACCGCCTCAGGACGGTGTATCAGCAGCATCATCCGAGGGCCAAAGCCAGATGAGGTGTACTCGGAGAATCCACCACGGAGCCCCAGAAACACGGAGCAAACCCTTTCATGAATTCCGTGTCTCCGGCGGCAGGTTCTGCATTTCGTTGCCATGAGCATGCTGGCCAAGACGATAGTCGGCAAGGCTGCCGCCGACTTCTTGCGTCATCTGGGCGAGCGTAACGCCTCGCCGCACACCATTAAGGCTTACAGCCGTGATCTGTCGCTCTTCGCCGCCTACTCCGGTTCGCGGGGATGGAAACAGATTGACCACATTGTCGTGCGGGGATTTCTCTCGCAACTCTACGAGAAGGGACTGAGTAAAACGTCCGTGGCGCGCGCTTTGGCCGCAGTCCGGTCGCTTTACCGCTGGCTGGCGCGCGAAGG
>PMHI01000553.1:3320-11961 GCA_003156615.1 Acidobacteriaceae bacterium
TGCTCTACGGATGCGGCATCCGCAATTCGGAACTTACTGGCATCAACCTCGACGACATTCGGCTGAGCGCCGAGGCCATTCTCATTCGTGGCAAGGGGAAAAAAGAACGCCACGTTCCGTTTGGGGATTCGGCGAGAACGGCACTGGCGGCGTATTTCCTCGAACGCCAGAGAATTCTCGACGAAATCCACAAGCGTTCAACCGCGTTGCTCATCAACCGGCGTGGTGGCCGGCTTACCACGCGCAGCGTCGGCCGCATCGTCAAGAAAATTGCCGTCGCAAAAGGCCTTTCCCCTGACGTCCACCCCCACACCCTGCGCCATGCCTTCGGCGCGCACATGCTGGAAGAGGGCGCGGACTTGCGGGCCATTCAGGAACTGCTGGGCCACGAGCGCCTCGCAACTACGCAGCGCTACACTCAGTTGTCGATGAAACACGTGCTGGAGGTGTACGACCGGACGCATCCGAGAGCTAAATAGGACGTGCTAATGCGCTCGGGGAGACTCTTTCCGCAGTCTCTCCCACATCTCGACCACCCGCGCTTTCAGGTCGCTAGTCAGCTTCTCATAAGCCGCTTCCGACGCCTCACTCTCCGGCGGCGGAAAAATCGGATCACCAAATACTATCTTCAGTGGCGTGAACCTCTGGAACGGTTTATTCCTCGGCCACGCCTCGTAAAAGCCCTCGATCGCCACGGGCATGATCGGCACTTGCATGTGAATGGACAAGATCGCCGCACCCTTCTTAAAGATTTTCGGCGTGCCGTCAATCGATCGCTCGCCTTCGGGATAAAGAATGAGCGGGCGACCCTGCCGCAACCCAAATGCGCCGGCGCGCATGGCAGGAATCAGATTCGCGTCGGGATCTACTACCACAATGCGCAAGGAACGCGCCAGCCGCAGCATGAATCCTTTCCCGAAGATCTCGCTTGTTCCCACCGCGAAGACTTTGTCAAACAATTTCGGTGGGAGAACGCTGGCCAGGATGGGCGGATCGAGATAGCTCTGGTGATTGGAGGAAATGATGAAAGCACCATTGCTTGGCAGCTTCTCAATTCCGCTGACGTGTAGATCAAACCGGTCGAGCGCGATTACTTGTATCAGCCGCGAAACCATGTACCAGAAGGCTCCGCTAATTGGCTGCCGGGCCAGAGAAACTACGTCAGTTGCATCCGGCTCCTCAGCCAGAATCGCTTTCCAACCGGCAAAGGCGGTGCGTGTCCCGGGACCGCCCGCGCCACTGGCGGCACTTTCGAGAACAGCGTCGACCAGATCGCGCACGGTATAGATCTCGGCAAGCTGCGACTCTTCGACGTTGCCACCGATCTGTTCTTCGATCTGGCTGAGCAATTCGATCCGCTGCATGGAGTCGAGCCCCAGGTCGAGCTCCAGATTGTGAGTAGGCCGCAAGGTTGGCGGCGCCGAGCGCGCCGCCTCGCGCACAATTTTCAGCGCCCGCTGCGCGTCAGGCTGAGCGAGCCACGCCATCTCGTCGTCGGTCAATGGCCGTTCCAAGGGCAGCTCGGAATCGTCGTCGAGACGCCGCGCCTGCTTGGCCTTTACACGCTTCTCTACTTCGAAGCGCTTGATCTTGCGGGTCGTGGTGCGAGGCAAATCTTCCTGCCAGATCTCATAGCTGGCAATGCGCTTGGTGGAAGCGATCTGCTGCGACAGGCTTTCAATGTCGTAGCGGATAACTTCCTTGGCGTTCACGATCTTTTTCTGGCGCAGCACGTCGAAGTTAGGCACGATCACGGCGTGCAGGCGGTCGCCGCCTTCCCCAGGTTTGCCTTCCAGTCCCATCACTGCCAATTCTTTGATGTACGGCGACTTCAGGTAGTGGGCCTCAACTTCTTCGGGGTAGATGTTTTTTCCGTTACTGAGGACAATCAATTCTTTCTTGCGGCCGGTCAGAAACAAATTACCATCCTTGTCGAAGTAACCGAGATCGCCGGTATAGAACCATCCTTCGCGCAGCACTGCCGCGGTTGCGTCCGGACGGTTCCAGTAGCCCTTCATCACCACCGCACCGCGCAGTGCGATTTCGCCCGCGGCGAGTCCGCTATCTTCCTGTGGTTGCGGATCAACGATCTTGGCCTCTACGCCCTTCATGGCTTTGCCAACCGATCCGATTACGTTGTTGCCCGGCGAATTCGCAAACACGGCTGCGGTCGTTTCCGTCAGGCCATAGGCCTGGAGCACGTCAATGCCGAGGTCGTGAAAGTCGTTCGCAATCTCCGGGTCGAAGCGCGACCCGCCCGTGACCAGATATCGCATCTTCTTGCCCAGCGTCTCGTGGACCTTACTAAAAAGGATCGGACCGGCGTTGATTCCCACCTTGCGCAGCCCCCGGTTGACCTCGACGAGACCCTGAAACACTTTCTGCGTAAGCGCCCCTCGTTTCTCGACCTCCTGGAATATTCGCTCGTGAATCAGATAAAAAAATTGCGGCACCACTGCGAAGGCGGTGATATTGCGTTCGCGCAAAGCCCGCAAAAGCTCGGTCGTGTTCAAAGTTTCCAGATACACGACGCGCGAGCCCGTCACCAGCGGCAGAAGCAGATTGGCCATCTGCGCCAGCACGTGAAACATGGGCAGCACGCCCAGCAAGGCATCCGACGGCCCAATGTCGACCCAATTGAACACCGCTTCCACTTCACCCAGAAAGTTGGCGTGGGTAAGCATCACCCCCTTGGGGTCGGCGGTGGTGCCCGAGGTGTAGAGCAGCGAAGCGATGTCGTCCGCAGTGGAGGGCGCAGCCTGGAATTTCTCCGGCCCTCTGGCGAAAATTGCAGGCAGATTTTCCAGCCAGCGCTCGGGAACGGAGGGCTGGGTCATGCGGTCCGGGTCCATGAGCACGAGCCCGACGTTCAGCCCCGCAACCGCCTGCCGCGACGCTTGCGCATGCTTCGCGTCGCAGAACAGGGCAGAGCTGCCGCTGTCTTGCAACAGCTTCTTCAGTTGATCGGAGTGCAGCGCAGTATCGAGCGGGACCACCGTACATCCCGCCGCAATCGTCCCGAGATACGCCGCCACCCACCGCGGATGGTTATCCGCCACGATGGCCAGCCGCGATCCCCGCATGAATCCCTTCTCCGAGACCCATCGTCCGATGGCTTCGGCCATGCGGCGGAGTTCGGCGTAGGTGCAACTCTCGATCTGATCATGGCGCTGGAGTTCCAGTGCGACGTGTTCCGGCCAGCGCTCCGCGCATTCGACAAAGCGGTCGTAGAAAGTGGGCATGAGTCGTGTGGAATATACACGAAAATATCAAGAAACCGCATATCGTGGATGCGTTGTCCTCGAAAACGCCTGACCTTTCCGTCCGAGAAGCGGCCGGGCTTAGGCTCGTTTTCGGGAACGGGAACGGAAGCAGAAGCTCGAGAAGTTGCTGGAGGTGGTCGACGAAGACACATTCAGAGCGGGGCTGGCAGACGACTTCGGGATCACGCCGGATCCTCCGAAGTATGCGGAAATGCTAAAGATTAGGCGTGGCCTCGATCGCAAGGTCCGCGCGCTTGGCGAATCGGGCTACCCGGAGGTTCTTCAGGCCGTCGTCCTCGGCCGAGGTCGCTCATGGGTTGCTCGATCAGCGACCCCAGTTTGCCGGCGCCATTTTCCCTAGACGGCGCTGCGACCCCGCCTCTTCCTGATCTCCGCTTCCTGGCCATCTTCCCCGTCTTTTTTCGCGTGAGCCATATTTCGTACCACAACCGCCTTCTTTGTACCATGCTGCAAACCGTCCCGACGCTGATCCCGTGCATCTAAATATGCTAGGCTAAAAGAGATACGCCGGGGCAGTTCCCGCCCTTTGAAGGATTTCACGGTTTGATTAACACTCTGATTGGCAAGGTCTTTGGGACCAAGAACGAGCGCGTCATCAAGGGCTTGATGCCGCGAGTTGAGGCCATCAATGCCCTCGAACCGCAGATGCAGAAGCTCACGGACGACGAGCTGCGCGCTAAGACCGACGAGTTCCGGCAGCGAATCCAGGATCGATTGAGTCACGAGGGGAGCAGTGGTGTCGCCAGTGTTGCGGCACCGGACTCCGAGGCCGAAACTGACGCTGATCCCGACCGCCAGAAGCAGCTCGAGAAAGAGCAATACGAAACGCTGCAGGAAGTTCTGGATGAAATCCTGGCAGAGGCCTTCGCCGTGGTGCGCGAGGCCGGACGCCGCGTGCTCAACATGCGCCACTTTGACGTGCAGTTGATCGGCGGCATGGTGCAGCACAAGGGAATGATCTCGGAAATGAAGACCGGCGAAGGCAAAACCTTGGTCGCTACTCTTCCGGTCTATCTTAATGCCCTCAGCGGACGCGGCGTGCACGTGGTTACGGTCAACGACTATCTGGCCAAGCGCGACTCCGAATGGATGGGCAAACTCTATCGCTTCCTCGGCCTCACGGTAGGCGTGATCGTTCACGACCTCGATGACGAGGAGCGCCGCGCCGCCTACGCCGCCGACGTCACTTACGGCACGAATAACGAATTTGGCTTCGACTATCTGCGCGATAACATGAAGTTCGATCTCAAGGATTGCGTGCAGCGCGGCCACAACTTCGCCATCGTCGATGAAGTTGATTCCATCCTGATCGACGAAGCCCGCACACCGCTCATCATTTCGGGCGCGAGCGAGGAATCGACCGACAAGTATTATCGCGTAAACCGCATTATCCCCAAGCTGGAGAAGGGCGAGGAAATCGAAGGCCCTCCCGGCGAGCCCGCGCAACTCACCGGCGACTATGTGGTCGATGAGAAGCACCGTAACATCACCGTCACCGATGAAGGCTGGGTGAAGGTCGAGCAGCTGCTCGGCATCGGCAACATCGCCGATCCGGAGAACTGGCCGCTCAAGCATCATGTGGATACTGCGATCAAGGCCCACGCTCTCTATCGCCGCGACGTGGAGTATGTNNCGCCGCTGGTCCGACGGCCTGCACCAAGCGATCGAAGCCAAGGAAGGTGTGAAGATCGAACGCGAGAATCAGACGCTCGCCACCATTACCTTCCAGAATTATTTCCGCATGTTCAAGAAGCTCTCGGGCATGACGGGAACGGCCGAGACGGAAGCGGCCGAGTTCGACAAGATCTACAAACTGGAAGTGGTAGTGATTCCTACCAACAAGCCGATGCTGCGGCTGGAGAATCCCGACGTTGTGTTCCGCACGGAGAAAGAAAAATACTTCGCGGTCGCCGACGAGATTCAGAAGTTGACTGAGTCCGGCCAGCCTGTGCTGGTGGGCACCACGTCGGTGGAAAAATCCGAGCGGCTTGACCAGTTGCTGAAAAAGAAAGGCATCAAAACCCACGTCGTCTTGAACGCGAAGTTTCACGAGCGCGAAGCCGAAATCGTCGCCCAAGCCGGGCGCAAAGGGGCGATCACCATCGCCACCAACATGGCTGGCCGCGGTACCGACATTCTGCTCGGCGGCAATCCAGAGTTCATGGCGAAGCAGGAGCTGGTGAAGAAGGGAATCGCGCAGCAACTGCGCGTGGCTCAAGGCAAGATCGAAGGTCCGCAGGAAGATGGCACCATCTCGGTCTTCTATTACAACGGCAATGAATACACCGTCCCGACCGACAAATGGGCCGAGGCATTGAGCCGCTACAAGACCCACACCGACAAAGAGCATGACGAAGTCACCGCCGTCGGCGGCCTGCACATTCTTGGCACCGAGCGCCACGAGTCGCGCCGCATCGACAACCAGCTCCGCGGACGCGCCGGCCGCCAGGGCGATCCCGGCTCTTCGCGTTTCTATCTTGCGCTTGAAGATGACCTCATGCGCATCTTTGCCAAGGAGTGGGTCTCGAAACTGCTGGAGCGCCTGGGCATGGAAGAAGGCGTTCCCATTGAGTCCAAGCTCATCAGCCGGCGAATCGAGACGGCACAGAAGGCGGTCGAAGGCCAGCACTTCGAATCCCGCAAACATTTGCTCGAATACGACGACGTAATGAACAAGCAGCGCGAGGCCGTATACGGCCTGCGCCGCCGCTTGCTCGAGGGTATGGATCAAAAAAATCTGATCCTCGAAGATTACGTTTCAGCTATTCTCGGCGACTTGATGGAAGAGTACTGTCCTGCCAAGGGCCACGCCGACGACTGGAATATCAAGGGCCTGAAAGACGCCGTTTTCACCCGCTTCGGCGTGGATTTCATCGCGGAAGGCGTGAAGCCGGAAGAGCTGAACCGGCAGGAACTCGGCGACGCCATTTTCGAGAAATTGAAAGAGCGTTACGACGCGAAGGAAAAACTAATTGGCCCCGAGGCCATGCGCCATCACGAGCGCATGATCATGCTCAGCGTTCTCGATTCGCAGTGGAAGGATCACCTCCTGAGTATGGATCACCTCAAGGAGGGCATCGGCCTGCGCGGCTACGGCCAGCACGATCCCTTGGTCGAGTACAAGAAAGAATCGTTCGAGATGTTTGAGGCTATGCTGCAGCGCTTTCAGGAAGACACGGCTCGCTATCTCTACCTGATGCAGATTATCGAGCGNNAGCACGGTGTGCCGGCGCAACAAGGAGGTGGGGGGAACGGACATCGTCCGCCGCGCCTGGTCGCGACTTCCGCCGATGATCTGGAAGAGGCTTTCATGCGTCGCAAGCGTCGCGAGCTTGAACAGGCGCGCATGGCTGGCGCGGGAGACGTGCAAGCGGTGCAGCAGGTCGTCCGTTCGCAGGAAAAAGTGGGCCGCAACGATCCTTGCCCGTGCGGCTCCGGCAAGAAATATAAAAAGTGCCATGGGGCCTAACAGCTATCCTCGTCTCTGGCCTGGGCCGCTGCTCCTGTGGTGACGAACATCAGAAACGCGAAACAGGTCGTCGTTTTCACTGCGATGCCTCCTGTCGATAAGCGTCGAACTCCTGTTGCGAGATAACAACGTACTTCCCCGGCGTGCTAAAGTCAGGCCGGAAGTGTAGCTGTCCGGACCATTTGGTTCCATCCTCGAAATAAATTTCACCCAGTTCGACCGAGATGGTGGTAAGGCTGGACAGCGGCTGTCTGCTTTCGATGGCTTGCTTGATCTCGTCAAACTCATCGAGGTCGAGGGCCGGTAGGCTAAAGTCTTGGCCCGGTTCGATGAGGATTGGGGTCCGCGCGGCGTCGTTGTGCGGCACACCGTGCGAATACCGCGCGTGTTTTGGTCTTTCGCCCGTTTCGTTCCCCGCTGCTATTCGCGAGGGCGAGTGACTGGCAGTCTCGGTAAACGATACCCCGATGCTGGTGTACACGATGGGTTTGGCCGAGATGTTCTTCAATATGATCTTAAGATGGTTGAACCAGTCGTCTCCAGCCTGGAAGGGAACGCCGGGCTTGTCGGTAGGGTAGGCATGGAGACCAGTCTTAACCTCCACGCCATCGAACAGTACCTTGACAATCTTGACGGGGTCATCGGGAAGTAAGGGTCTAGGAAGCGATGGGTCAAGTATTACAGTTCTAAGAGCAGTCCCGCCTCCGCCCTGCGCGGCCTGGGCTGACATACTTGACATAGCTACGGAAATTGACATCAGCAGCAAGAACAGGCGGATGCGCACTTGTTTTACCTTCCTTTCTTTGATTTATACCGCGTTTCGAATGCCGACAACGTTCACACCAATGCAGCGCGCCAACGCTGGCGATATCCAGTAGGTTCCAAAGGGGAAGCAGCGACTCAGGCTGATTAGAAACTGGAACTCGTCGCCCCCAACGAGTGGCCTTTTCGCTGATTGCACCGCACAATACACAAAAAAGGACATCCCAAACAATTTCTCGTCTGTTCGCTATGTCTTGCTCGCCTGCCGGGTCCCATGAGCCTTCCCGCCCGTTGAGCGGCCTGGTTATTGTTCTTGCTTGATCGCTTTGAACGTCATCTCCTCAGCTTTACTCTTTTTGTGAGCCTTCCACTCCAGGAACAATCCTGCGTAATTGTTCGTAATGTAATCCGCCCGGCTCACGCTAAGCTTCTTTGCCGTGGCATCAATCCATCGCGGCGCGCCTTCGATCTCGCAAAAATTGCCGATGGGCGTCTCGTCCACGACCACCTGGCCTTTTGCATCCGTCCACTCGGCGCGGAACTTTTCGTAGCGAAACGAGGGCATGTATCCCAGAGTGCGCAAGATGGCATCCATCTTCCAGCCGTCGGTCACACCTGTCTCTAACTCCTCGCGACTGCTGTGACGTCCGGCCTTCTTGCCAGCTTTATGAGTCAGCGTCCACTCCGAGCCGTAGTTCCGGATGCGCAGCAGTTCCTTGCGTCCACGCAGCACTTCCCCCGGGAGGTCGTACAGCGTATTTATCTCGTGCGTCCGGGGCGTGACGATGCGGAATCCCGTCCTGCGCAGCTTACGCGTGAGCGCCCGAATGTCTGCGACGCGAAACTTGATCTCGATTTCTCTGTTGAAAGCCATAGGAATCGGACGCGAAACGGCCCGCTTGGCCGGAGACTGCCGATCCGATGCTATCATTTTGACCTTTGGCAGACGTTCGGGCCGGGGAGATTCGTGTGCAATGTCGCGCAGTGATGGGGCATTGCTCGGCGACACTCGCATGGGTTACCGGGATTTACAAACCCCTGGATCAGCATCTTCGCCAGTTCGGTGTGGGATGCAGGAGTTGATGGCGAGGAGTTTAGCGAGCCGCGGCAAACGACTAACGACCAA
>PMHI01000373.1 GCA_003156615.1 Acidobacteriaceae bacterium
AGTTGTAAATTGATCCGAAGGCGGCTTTTTCCCCGGATAATGCCAACAGAATACCGCGCGTTCGGTTGGGTCAGTAGGCTTCGGAGCTGCGTCAGGGTCATTTCGTTCGCCGACTTACGTTCAAGAGATTCGATGATATCGCCCGGCTCGATACCCGCCTCGACGGCAGGCGATCCGGGCAGAACTCGCCCAACGACGAACTTGTGAAAGCTCGGGCCGTCAGCGTGGATCCTCAGCCCACTTTGATCATAGGGCGGCGGATCGCCGTAGTCCCGATTGGGCGCAAGCAGAATTCGCTTACCGGGGCTATCGTACACTACGATAAAACGTTGCAAGAAGGCAGCGCCGATTAATCCAGCATGATCTTTGGATGCCATAAGTCCTGCCACGTCTTCACCGAAACTGATCGGTGGGTTCCTGATGGAAAAGGAACCGACTTCAATCCGGTCGGCCCGACCGTCGGTTGATTTGGTTGTGGCCCCCGCACTGGTTCCAGGTGCGTCCAACAGTTTCATCGCCGGTGGCGGAAGCCGGTGCTCATCGCAAAATGGTTTGTAGATCTCCAAATAGCTGTTCGCGCCGCTGTCTATAAGATATTCGCCGGTAATAGGAGCGACGCCGGGCAGCACGATGGTCACCTCGATAAATTGAAAACCGTNNTAGACGGACATCGAACCGCGCTGATAGTCCATCAATACAACGAAGTCATCGAACAAGCGCGAACCGATGATGCCGTCGATTTTATGGCCGATGGCTGGTTCGAGAGACTTCAAATCAATCACCACCAGGACGCGGTGGGTGAGTTCCAATCCCGGTAAAGTGATGCGGACGTCACGCACGATTCCCGCTTCGCTGGGGTTCGGCGCCTCTCCTCGAGTCAAAGCTTTGCCGCTCTCCTGAAGCGAAATCCGGTGAGTGTAATCCCGGTCGGCAACGAACCCCTGGACGGCGCTGTCGACGATAAACCAGCCCGGATGGTCGTTCACCTGCGCATGCATAAGAACCAGGCCATTGGCGACCACCTCGACGGGAATGCCTGGGGCGGCGCCATTTGCCGAAAAGCGATAAGAAGGCGGCGGAGCTGCGGTCTGGGCAGTCAGACACGCGGCAAGCAGAACTGGTAGTGGGACGCGAGTTATAAGGGCCACTAAAAATCGCATCGATTCCCCAGTCTGAAACACGAAGGTGCTAAATCGCTATTCAATCAAAGTTCTAAACGCTTCTGCCAGGGCCGACCACCTTCGCGGCACATCTGAACGGCGAACCATCAGTTCGAGCTCCTGGTTCTGCTCTCCGTGAGGGAATGATCCCACATCAGTGCCGTTTCCTATCTGTATGGCCATGCGAGTGCAGACTGCGCACTTTCCAAACCGCCTGGTTCCACTATCGTCAGGAATCAAGACCCAGAAAGGCTCGCATGCGATCCAGCTCAGCCTCAAGTTCGCGGTTGAAGGTACGATCATATGGAGGCCGCGATTCAACATAGCCGAACTCAGATTTGAGCTCACCGTTTTTCACCGAGAGGTTGCCCCAGCCAATCACGCGGTCGCGCCAGAGCAGCGGCAGAGCGTAATAGCCGAGTTTGCGTTTGTGTGCCGGTGTGTACGCCTCGAAACGGTACACCCAGCCCCACAACAGCTCGAAGCGGTCGCGGTCCCATACCACAGGGTCGAAGGGCGTCAGCAGGCGTACCCTGTCCTGCGGCGCACAGCGCGCCGCCTTTTCTTCGGCTGGCCAATACCAGTCGACGCCATCGACGCGGGTATATGAGAGCCGCAGTTTTGCCCGCTGCAAGGCNNAGCGCGTCGATCCGCGCGTGACGCTCGGCGGCATTGGTCGGTTCAAGCCCGTGCTGGTGCGCAGTGTAGAGGCGGATACCGCCCTCGCGCCGCGCCACACGCAGCATCCCGCGGTAATGCATGGCGGCCAGCAGATGGGTCGTAGCGTTCGACGAACCGCCCCAGTAATTCGTCACTTTGCCGTGAGAGAAATGCCGGTCTACTTCGCGCGGATGTACTGCACCATGTTTATGTACGAACTCCAGCAGAAGTTGGGCCTGCTTCCTGCGTGCGCGGGACCAGGGCCGCGGGCCTTCGGCAGGTACGCCAGTATCCGAGCGCGGATGCATCAGCGCCTGTAAGGATCTGGTTAAAAAACCGTAAACCACGAAGAAGTCCTCCTCGATGCCAAGTTTCGTGTACTGGCGTTCGAGGTCGCCGGCACGGTAGTCCTTGACGCGATGGCGCAGCATCAGATCCTGAGCGCGCGCGGGCGCTCGGATCGGATCTGCCTGCACAAAGCCGAGCCTGTGGAGGGCGCGCTTTAGCGTGGTGGGCGTGAAGAGGCTGCGAGCGACGGCAAAGCGCCGCAAGTCGTCAATGGTGATCATGATTGACTATTGCCCATCAAGTGCGCTTGCGGATAAGTGATCGCGACGCAGACCCCAGCCCAACCGGCCCCACAAGTTCGTAAGCTGCTGCTACCGAAGCCACCCGTCGCTACGTATTTTCCGGCTCTTAATCGTCCACAACGCGAGGTCCCAAGCACCATAGATACTGGCGAACAGCAAGAGTACCATCACGGCCGCGATGGCATAGGGTGCGAAGGATTTCTCGGCAATCAATCCGTTCGCGCCAACGATCAGGGTCGCACTACCGAGCGCTGGGACACCCGCGTACGGAAGCCAATCATGCCAATGGGCCAAAACCATGCCGACTTTGTGCCGCGTGACGACTAACAATCTCCAAGTTCAGCGGGCCGGCTGTCTGGTCGGTAGTGGTCTGGAATCAGAACCTTCATAGTAAATGTTACAGGTTAACAATGATGGGTAAATACTTGAATTAAATTGACCTGGTGGCCGATGACGAAAAGGATGACTTAACGAAAACATTTCAAACTCGCCGCATCTTCCGTGAAACTCGATCTGGCTTTTTCAACAAGAGTATCTGCATCGCTTAGCGGTGGGCCAAGTTCCCGATGCTTTCGCAACGGGACCAGCCAGGGGATCCGACTTCAACGTATCTGGTGCGCAGGTGAAGCCTGAACGTGCAGCGAGTTGGGTCTCCGGACAGGGCCTGACCTGCAAACCACGATGCTGCAATCGGTGGCGATTGGAGCCGGGACCCTGCTGATATTGGGGTTGTGGACACCTATCGCCGGTACGCTCGTCATCCTCGTTGCGGTTCGTTTCGTATTTCTCGGAACAACTCAAGTGCGAAGTAATATTCTGTTAGGAGCTTTGGGAGCGGCGCTCGCTATTCTGGGACCGGGCATTCGATCTATCGATGCGCTACGCTATGGTAGAAAACGTTTGACATTCATGATCCATAGCTTGCTCGCGACAACGGTCGAAATCCCTGCCACTGACACATCACAGCGGCTCGAACGAATGTCCTGCAGTCGTTCTTCTGAGCGTGGGCCGTCCTGGGCCAGAGTAGAATGCGTGGCACACCGTTGAAGAAAATAACACTGGCCAATTACCGGCAGGATCCCTACTACGCTCGGATTGTGAAAGCGGTTGAGGGTCTTCTTCGGGAAAAGGGATTCGTTGCACCGTTGGAACTCTTTATTTGTATGGATCTGCTTTCGCCGGAAACGGTGGAGGACTGGAGGCGTGGCCGGATTCCGTATCTCGAGAGGGCCATACGCTGCAATTTAGCCAAGGCCAGCCGAATCTTGCGTATTCTGCGGATGCACGCGCACGATCTGGATCTCAAGCCCGCGCTCACCGTGTACAAACGATGGACCAAGGGCTCTCGCCCCCTCTTGCGGTTTTCAAAGACAGGCGACCGCAATATTGAAGAGGCTTACGCTCGTCACTTTGTTTCTCCACATAAAGTCTCCGACATCTCGACATTTGAGTGATAAGCCGTCGCTGCTGGTCCATCGAAGGCAACCGTATCGGCAAGCGTTTGAGGTCTGCTCCGGAGATACCATGCTGACCCACTGCCGATTTAATGAAAGGCTTCCAATGAAACGCGCGCTTGGCGTGAAGCGCTTACAGCCTCCACAATTCTGGATCAGCAAGTTGACGGTTGATCGGGACAGGTATGAGCTTATCGCGATAGATCAATTTTTCATCAAGAACATGAACCATCCCGCAGTTCGGAACCAGGTCAGGGTTGCCGTTATACGGGGTGAATAACAGGTCTCCTGTCCGTAGCGCATAGCGTGAAACGTCCTCGCCGGCCTTCCGGAGTTAGCTATGTGTTCTCTCAAGCAGTCTCAGTACCTTCTGCCTCCGGGTGATTCCGGCCGGGCCTTCCTTCGAGCCCCCCACGAGCGCCGACTTTGATGCCTGGCCCAGGCGAATGCGGTACTCGGTGGCGGGGCGCTGGATGGAAATCATGAACTCGGTCATGCGGCCCGGCATCGAAGTGACGCTGTCATTCCTGAATTCCGAGACCGCGAGCGCGACGGCTTCGTAGTACGATTCCGCCTGCACCTCGACCGCGTACGATGTGCCTTCCGTGTCGGTGAAGGAGGCGCGGCAGGGCCAGATGCCCATGAGAGGGATTATGCTTAAATTCGCTTTTATTCTCTAATGTGACCGAGCAGCTATTCTGGCATGTCGTCATGCCACCTTAATAATGGCATATTAATATAACAGGCACTTTTAAGCTGTTTACATCTGATATTAACTTTAATAGGCACATAATGACCGCTTAACGACATATAAAACAATAGGCATATATATGCTGCTTGTACTTGCTTTATGCATTAATCGGCGTTATATTTCCGGTATGAGTGAAACTTCATTTAAGACCCCACAAGAGCTGCAGAGTGTNNGGTATATCGGAAAAGGCACTGCGCAATCTGGAATCAGGGCATGGATCTACGGTTGAAACGCTCCTTAGGACTCTTAAAGCCCTAGACTCCCTTGAGGGAATTGAAATGCTCGCTCCAGAACCCAGCGTCGATCCGCTGGCATTATTGCGTGCCTCGAAGCCGCCTCAGCGCGTCCGGCGTCCAAGAAAACTCCAAAGCATCAAACAATGAAAGACGTCGCGGTTATTGAAGTTCGAATTTGGGGTCAAAGGGTGGGAGCCGTTGCTCTCGATCCAACGCTCGGCTATTACGCCTTCGCTTATGAACCGGCATGGCAGCGCACCGGAGTGGAACTGGCCCCCTTAACCCTGCCGCTGGGTAACCGACGCAGCGCATTCGTTTTCCCAAGCCTCCCTGATCCCACCTTCCACCGCCTCCCTGGCATGTTGGCAGATGCGTTGCCCGATGATTTCGGCAATGCCCTCATTGATGCCTGGATGGCCCAGCATGGTGTGACTAAAAACGAAGTGACACCGCTGGATCGTCTCGCCTATATGGGAAAGCGGGGAATGGGGGCACTGGAGTTCAAGCCGTCACGCGGCTCTCAAAAAGAGAGTGCCGCTCCGCTGGAGATGAAATCCCTCGTAGAGGCCGCCCGCAAGCTTGTCCAAGGCGATCTTTCGAATGACGCGCATGCCAGTGCTGCATTGGCCAACCTCATTCATGTGGGTACATCGGCGGGCGGGGCACGCGCCAAAGCGGCAATCGCCTGGAATCCCAAGACGAACATAATTCGAAGTGGACAATTCGATGCGGCGGAAGGGTTTGAGCAGTGGCTTTTAAAGTTCGATGGTGTCGGGAAGGATTTAGAGCTCGGCACCGGCGCTGATTACGGCCGGATAGAATACGCGTACTACCTCATGGCGAGGAAGGCCGGCATAGAGATGTCGGAATGTCGTTTGCTAACCGAAAATGGCCGCGCTCATTTCATGACGCGCCGGTTCGATCGTGACGTAATAAACGACAAGACTATCAAGCACCATGTGCAGACACTTTGCGGAATGGATCACCTGGACTTCAAGCAACGCGGCACGCACGCCTATGCTCAGCTCTTCATTGTGGCCTCGCAGCTGCGCCTTGGAGATACCGCCATGGATCAGATATTTCGCCGAATGGCTTTCAATGTTATGGCGCGGAACTGTGACGACCACACGAAGAACTTTGCATTTCGCCTGAAGCAGGGAGGAACATGGGAACTTGCGCCAGGCTATGACATAACGCATGCTTATAACCCCAGTGGCAAATGGACCTACCAACACTTGATGAGCGTGAACGGAAAATTTGAAAACATTACGGGTCAGGACATGCTGAAGGAAGCCGAGCGGTTCAGCGTCAGCCGACCGAAGGATCTGCTGGGCGAGGTCCGCGCGGCATTGGAGAACTGGCCCGCATTCGCCACGCTGGCCGGCCTTAACACTGACGCATCCAACCGTGTGGCAGCAGATTTTCGTTTGACAGAGAAAAACACTGAGTAGTCGAAATTCCAACCCACAAAAGATGATGCCTTGCACGACTTCCGCGTATTTTGGCCGTCCCCGCGGGCATGTAAGTTGAAAAACCCATTCACGCTGGCGCGAGCGGGTTGCCGGTACCGACGAGTGCATTCTTTTCGGGGAGCCTTATAGGTAGTTCGGATGATGGAAATTTACGCAGAGCCAGTCTCGATCAGTACGACTCTGTCATGGAGTCGTTCATTTGCCAACCCTCGATTCTCTTTAGTGCACTTGCATCTCCTATAGTAGAATACCGTGAAATGCGATCCGCAGCCAAAGCGAAGGCAGCACTGGACCTCGTGGTACTTGGAGACCGCGTTCGCACCGAACGGCGACACCGCAGTATATCTTTGGAAGTCCTGAGCCAGCGATCGGGAGTCAGCCGGAGCATGATTTCCGCAATCGAACGCGGTACCAAAGCGGCGACCGTCCTCGTTCTGGACAGGATCGCAACGGGACTCGAAACCAGTCTTGCGCGTCTCCTCACCACGGAAGTGAAATCCCGTATTCACGTCCTGCGATCCGAAGATCAATCTGTGGCTCGGGACCCTTCGGGGTGGGAGCGCCGAATCCTCTCTCCGGTGCTGCCTGGCGTTGAATTCGAATTCATGCGAACGACTTTGAATCCCGGCGTTGATGCCGGCACCTTTCTTCCCCACGCTCAAGGTTCGCGCGAGTACGTGGTAGTCGAAAAGGGAACGATTGATCTTACCCTCGATGGTGTCCACCACAAGCTGGAGGAAGGTGACAGTATCTACTACGACGGGGACTGCCTTCATGGTTTTGCGAATCCCCGTGGAATACCGTGCGTGTATTACCTGGCGATGGATGTATCCGGAGATCCCATCGGAACGCAGCACCGCGTCGCACATAGTCCTGAGGAAAACAATGCCACGAGAGCACCCCTGCCATCCACTGACCGTAAAGGAGGAGCCCGCCGTCGGCCGGCATCGCGGTCTGAGTCGAGAGCGAATAAGCGTCCCGCGAACGCCGGGAATGGAGGCACCGGAAATGACAGGTGACGGCAAGTGGGAATGGTCTCAGGAGGAGATCAAACGCATGGGATATCAGGTGGTCGACCTCATTGCCGAGCATCTTGTCCGTCTTCCCGATGACCCCGTTTTCCGGCCATTTCCTGCCGAATTAGCAGATCGCTACCTGAATTCTTCCGTGCCGGAATCCGGCGCGGATTGGGATGAGATTCTGGAGACGTTCGCGACCGAAATTGCTCCCTTTCCATTTGGCAACGGGCACCCTCGGTTCTATGGTTGGGTAAATTCTCCGCCGACAGTTATCAGCATCTTCGCCGAAGCTCTCGCAGCCGCGATGAATCCAAGCTGCGCGGGAGGCAATCACGCGGCCATTTATGTCGAACGTCAGGTCATCGATTGGTTTCGACAGATTCTTGGATTTCCAGCAAGGGCGATGGGCCTTCTCGTAAGCGGCGGTTCCGCAGCGGCCTTAACGGCGTTGGCGGCTGCTAGGCAAAGCAAATGTGGTTTCGACGTTCGCGCGCTGGGGCTGCGCGGCTCCGAAGCGCGCATGACCTTCTATCGCAGTGGTGAAACGCACGGCTGCTATCAGAAGGCAATTGAACTGATGGGCTTTGGCAGCGAATCGATGGTGACCGTAGAACGCGACTCCGCGATGCGGATGATCCCGTCAGCGCTTGATCGTGCCATTACGGCAGATCGGCGCGACGGACGCATGCCAATCGCTGTGATTGCCTCTGCGGGCACCGTCAATGGCGGAGCGATTGATCCCTTGGCCGAGATTGCCGACGTCTGCGAACGGCACGATGTTTGGTTTCATGTCGATGGTGCATACGGAGCACCGGCCATTCTGAACTCGAAGTATGCCGACGCCCTGTCCGCCATCGCGCGTGCCGATAGCGTTGCCCTCGATCCACATAAATGGCTTTATATTCCGGTGGAAGCCGGATTGGTGCTCGTGCGAGAAGGATCAGTCCTGCGGCAGACATTCAGCCTTATCCCGCCGTATCTCCAAACGGAGGGCGAACCCGAGGGTGTCGGTGGTCTGCCATGGTTCAGTGAATATGGATTCCAGCAGACACGCGCATTTCGGGCACTGAAAGTGTGGATGGCGCTGCGCCACCATGGCTTGGCTGGGTATCGTGTCTCGATTGAGAAGGATCTTGCACTCGCCGAATATCTGACGTCGCTCCTCAAGAGTCGTGATGATTTCGAGGTTTTTGAACCTCAATCCCTGAGCATCGTTTGCTTCCGTTACCTACCGCCAGGAGTTTCCGGCGATGAACAGATTATGGGCTCGATCAATAGAGAAATTCTGAAGACGATTCAGCTCGGAGGTGAAGCGTTCATCTCCAGCACCGTCATGGACAACAAGTTCTGGCTACGAGCATGTATCGTCAACCCCCGAGCGAACAAATCAGACATTGAGGCTCTCTATGAATCCTTGATGGCGACTTTGCCACGGATGGGTTTGGGCCGATTACACGGCAAGAGTTGAATCTCTCGGCGGCGACAGCCTCGCGACACCTAAACCTGTTGACAGACGCTGAATTATTGATCGCAACTCGAAAACAGGTTGCACTTTCTATCGCCGTGATAACGCGGCTGGTCGCCAGCGGGATCGCAATTCGGGACTTCGTGGTGCTGATCGCGGTGGGGCTTTGAACCGGGGGCACGCTGGCGCTGGCTCTAACGAACTGGTGCGCAGCCACCTTTTCGGAGTGGAACCGCATGATCCGATGAAGAGACCACATTACCCCGGGGAGCATCGGCCGCGGGCCTCCAGGAACTCGGAAGCCTCGATTGCCGCACACGGATTGCTGCAATCGCTCGTGGTGAGCGAGCACCGCAAGGCCAAATACGCTGTTGTCTCCGCGGGCGTCGTTTGGCGGCACGGGCGACTTATCATCACCGCTTCTCCGGCTTCTCCGCCTCTTTCGCCTCCGCTTAACTAATAAGGTGGGTCACTTCTGACAAGTAGACGTGTGAAACTTCTCGCGAGTGCCGACGGAGACCGATCAACAAGTGCGCACA
>PMHI01000469.1 GCA_003156615.1 Acidobacteriaceae bacterium
GCTGGACGCGCTCGGTGAGGCGACATCCAAGCTGCGAACTCAACTGGGCGAATCGCTGGCTACGGTGCAGAAGTTTGATGTTTCGCTCGAACAAGCCACCACGTCTTCACTGGAAGCTCTGAAGGCGTACAGCCTTGGCGTGAAGGCTTCACACGGGGAGGGCACAGCCGCTGCCCTGCGTTACCATCAACGTGCCATCGAGCTTGATCCAAATTTTGCCATGGNNGGAACATGCCAGCGAGCGGGAAGAGCTGGCGATCACCGCCAACTACTATCAGAATATAACCGGAGAACTGGACAAAGCGGCCCAGACATATCGGGAAGATATTGAAAGCTACCCGCGAGACAACCGAGCATATGTCGGTTTGGGCATCGTGTACGCTGAACAGGGGCAGTATGAGAAGGCTACGGAGTCGTTTCGCCAAAGCCACCGCCTCTCCCCAGACAATAACGCCCCCTACACAGACCTTGTCAACAGCCTGCTGGCCTTGCAACGCTTCGACGAAACGCGGCAGATCATCCGCGAGGGACAGGCGCGAAAACTGGATAACGTCATATTCCACAATGCTCTCTACGCTCTGGCCTTTCTCGGTTCGGACCGAGCGGCGANNACCGAGGCGTATGGCGGTCATCAGGGCAAGGCGTGGGAACTGGCCAAGCGGGCTGTGGACTCGGCCATTCGGGCGGACAGCCAGGAAAATGGAGCGATATGGCAAGCAAATGCCGCACTCGAACAAGCCGCTTATGGCAGCACAACAGAAGCCCGGCAGTCGGCGGCAGAGGCTTTGAAACTTGCTCCCACGAGTCAGGGTGTTGACAGCGAAGCCGCGCTTGCCTTTGCCATGGCGGGCGATACGGCACGCGCCGAGTCCTTGGCCCAAGACTTAGGAAAACGCTTTCCACTGGACACGCAGATGCAGTNNAAGCGGCTTCCCCCATTGAGTTGGGGCAGATTCAGTTCGTTGTCAACATTTCCTGCCTTTATCACACTTACATACGCGGAGAGGCATACCTGGCCGACGGGCAGGGCAAAGAAGCCGCCGTCGAGTTCCAGAAGATCATCGACCACAGCGGGATCGTCTGGAACTGCTGGACGGGAGCGTTAGCGCATCTGGGAGTGGCACGTGCCAATGCCTTGCAGGCGAGAACCTCGCAGGGTGCGGATGCCGACGCAGCCCGCGGCCGGGCGCTCGCCGCCTACAAANNTCACCCTCTGGAAAGACGCCGAACCCGACGTTCCCATCCTGAAGGAAGCCAAGGCCGAATACGGGAAGCTGCAACAGAGCCTTGACCCATTTACCAGGAACCGAACAAGTTTGGCAATACCTCCCCGAGCTTTGCCCAATCAGACGGGTGCTGGCTTTTTTTTGCAGTTCTCTATACCTTCGACAATCAGGTAAATACCACCTGCCACAGCCAGCACTCCGGCTAAGGCATCATGACTGTCTGAAGGGCGAGGTGCTAATCCCGCCCAACAGACCACAAGCCCGACAAAAATTTCAGCGATCCCAGAGACCTGCGGTGCAACCCTACGAGCGCCGTAGAGTAGCAAAGCCAACAAAGCACATCCGATTGTTATTGCAAAGTGAATCCAAGGATTGTTCGCAGCCGCAACGATGTCTCTCCATAAGAGCACGGCAAATGCAGGCCACGACAAAAGGTCCAGGGCCAGCGACAACCCCAGCACAGCGGTTGCAATCGTCACTACCCAATCCTTGGCTCTTTTCCAGTCCATATTGTCGGCTCCATAGAGCGGCTGATACGACTGCCGGGTGTTCGCAATCATAAATGCAACAACCTATCGGGCTGCCCAATCTTGTGGGGCTGGATGGGTTGGTCGGTTGGCGCTGGGATACGCACGCCAGGCTGTTCCAAAAACCGCGGGGAGGATTTCGATGGAGAAGGTGGCAGTTGGGGTGGCTGGGTTGCCCACTAACCCGATACGGGCGACTGTGGCTGTACTGAGGCTGACACTCAGCGAAAACAGGTTCCTGAACCGCACAAGCCAAACCGGGCGCTAAGAGCTAAGTCCGAGTTTTCACAAGTGCCGAAATCAGAGGGATGGGAAGGAAGGCAATTTCAGGTTCAAGCCGATGTGTCAGTCGCTGTCGACGTGAAACGCATGTTCGCAGAGGTTGAGGCGCAAGTCGGTAGCGTCGACATCCTCGTCAACAACGCGGCGATCGCTCATCCCCGCAAATTGGAGGAGATTACAGAGGCGGAATGGGACGAAGTGCTTACCGTCAATCTGAAGTCGGTGTTCTTGGTGACGCAGGCGGTGGTTGCCGGTATGCGACGACGAAAGTGGGGGCGCGTCATCAACCTGTCTTCGGTTGCCGCACAGACGGGCGGGGCTGTCGGAGCCCATTACGCCGCGTCCAAGGCAGGAATTATAGGGCTGACGCACTCCTGTGCTTCATCGCTCGTTCGAGATGGAATCACCGTCAACGCCATTGCGCCTGCGCTGATTGAGACCGACATGGTTGCCAGCAACCCGAACGCCAACCCGAATCTTATTCCGATGGGGCATTTTGGCTCGGTGGATGATGTCGCACCGGTGGCTGTGATGCTGGCGTCGAATGACTATATGACCGGGCAGACGGTTTCAGTCAATGGTGGGTGGTATATGAGCTAGTCCCTGCAACTCTGCCCGGCGGTCGCAGTCACGAATCTCGACTTCGCCAACGTTCTCCATCTTCAGCTAAAGTGTTAGCCGATGAAATTGACCTTCTGCGCCATGTTCTTACTCTTCACCATGAGTGCTGCCGCCCAAGAGACAGGGGAGTTCGACGCCAGAGCGGCTCAGCGGTTTGCAAGTCTTGCCCTTGCCTGCGTACACAAAGAGTACCCAAATCACATCAGCCACACATTGAATAGCGATCGAGACTTGGCCCCCCCAAGGAAATTGACGCCTGCCTTTTATGGTTGCTACGACTGGCACTCTTCTGTGCACGGGCATTGGCTTCTCATTCGCTTGGTCAGGACTTTTCCTAACGCTCCGTTTGTTCAAGCTGCTCGCGAAGCACTCGGCCAAAGTCTCACCGCAGAAAACATCGTGCAGGAGGCCGCATATCTCCGGGGAGAAGGACGCAGCAGTTTTGAGCGCCCGTATGGGCTGGCATGGCTTCTTCAACTGGTTGCGGAATTACGCGAGTGGGACGATCCGCAGGCTCGAGAGATGGCGGCTAATCTGCATCCGCTTGACTTAGCTGCACTCGAGCGGCTGAAGAACTGGCTGCCCAAACTCTCCCACCCTGTGCGGATCGGCGAACACGACCAGACTGCGTTCGCGCTCGGTCTGATGCTCGATTATGCGCGCGGCAGTGGCGATCAGAAGTTCGCCGAATTGGTCGTGTCCAAAGCCCAGCAGTTCTACCTCAGGGACCAGAACTGTCCGCTGACCTATGAACCTTCGGGCGAGGATTTCCTATCGCCGTGCCTTGGCGAGGCGGACCTGATGCGTCGTGTGCTGCCCAGCCAAGAGTTCGCTCGCTGGCTTGGGACGTTCATGCCCCAAATCTCCACGTCGGGCGACGATAAGTGGTTACAGCCTGTTGTGTCGCCTGATCGAAGCGACCCGAAGCTGGCGCATCTAGATGGACTCAATCTCAGCCGAGCGTGGATGCTGCAGGGAATCGCGGCTGGTTTGCCTGAGAACGACAAGCGGCTGCCGTCGATTATGGCGACCGCCGAGGCGCACAGGCGAACTGGTTTGGCTGCCGTCACCGGCGAGCATTACGAGGGCGGTCATTGGCTGGGGAGCTTTGCGGTCTATCTGGTNNGGACGTTGAACGCACCATTCAAGAGATTGAGCAGCTGCAGGAAATGTTCGAAGCGCCGGATACTCGACCGCTGAGTTCGAGCGACCTTAAGGCTGCGAACCGACGGCACGACGAGATGCTCGCGCATAGCCCGTGGTTTCGTCTTTGGCAACGGTACGGCGTCTGTTGCCGAACCGAGCCTCCAGTGCTTCGACTGGGCGAAATGGAGAGCTAACCTCATCGCCGAATCGACGGGAAGAAAGTGAAGAAGAAAACTGCTAATCTCCTCACGAAACTCACGGAGGCTGAACAAGACCTCCTGTCGCACATGCAACAGGGTTACCAGCTTGAAACTGATTCGCTCGGCGGCAACCTAGTCCTGCGGCGTTTGAAAGACAATAAAGACCATGAAGACATACGCCCTCTGTCGGCGAATCGCAATACCATCAAAGCGATGGAACAGCGCGGACTCATCAGTCCCGGCAAAGGTCGCGACCCGCTCACGATCCTTTGGCGTCTTAAAACAAAATAACTAGGACCTCTGCGATTCCGGCAACCCTGGCGTCAGCAACCGTCTCTCAAGCTTGCGGCCAGTATGAACCGATCGGAAGAATGCAAACTCTGCCCTCTCCAGGAAGCATCGTCTGCGTCCTTCCCGCGTTCGTTCTGAGGCAAGCCAAGCTGTCTACACCTCAGCCTCTCCTCCTAAAAACACGACGTCCCTCTACCCGACTCGGTGTTAGACACGATTCGATTACGCTTTAGAAGAGAATTCCGGCGACCTGCTCCGCCACGAGACTCGCCCTCTCGCGACGCGTCTCTGGCGTCATCGACGGGTCATTCTGGATACTGGAGCTCACGCTCACGACGAAAGCCCGATCGCGCACCCGGCCCACTACCATCTCGACGTATTCATCGCCCTTGCCCTGAATGCTGCACATCACAGCCTCATTGCCGATGGCCCGGAGAGGAGTACTTTTCGGCGGGCATTGCGCGAGGTAAATGGGAAATTGTTTGGGGACGTCGGTCATCGAGTTGACCGAGATGCGCAGTCCGTGAACTGCGGCTTTTTGCTGCCCTGAAAAGTTGCAGATTCCAAAGCCATGTTCGCTGATTTTGACGGTCGCAGTTACGGCGCCGCCAACAATTCCTT
>PMHI01000720.1 GCA_003156615.1 Acidobacteriaceae bacterium
GAAAGCGAGGTTTTCGATACGCTCTTGTACCCTCTGAGATAGTGCCGCCATGCTCGTATCTCGCGCCGGGCAGCGCGCCTTCGCATCTCGCTCGTCGTGCCATTCCACGTTACCTCGCTTCATCCTTAATTTCTAGTCAATCCTGAGGTCCGATTCACAGTTGACCATGGTCATTGACCATGGTATGAATGCTAGATGAAAGAAGTCGCCATTTCCGAGTTCAAAGCCAAGTGCCTCGGCATCCTCGAAGAGGTTCGCAAGACGCGTAAGCCGATCCGAGTCACCCGCTTCGGTAAGCCAGTGGCCGAAGTCATTCCTCCATCTCCCGGAGCGGGAACGGGAAGGCGGCTCGGATCCATGGTCGGAACTGGCAAAATTATGGGAGACATCATCGGCCCAACCGGCAGCTGGGATGATTGGGCAGCCTCCCGGTGAAGCTGCTTCTGGACACCCACATCTGGCTCTGGAGCACACTCGAACCACAACGCCTCACCCGCCGCGTGGACAAGGCACTGGTCGATCCCGCAAACGAGTTATGGCTGTCTCCGGTTAGCGTTGGTGAATTGATTGTGCTGCTCCGCAAAGGACGTCTTACGCTGCCGAGCGACGTTGCAGCGTGGGTCGCCAAGACGATCGAAGACTTGGAACTCACCGAAGCGCCCCTCACGGTGGACGTGGCGCTCGCCGTAGGGTCGATCAACTTTCCACGCGGTGATCCCGCCGACCACTTCCTTGCAGCAACTGCAAAAGTGTTTGAGCTGACGCTCGTCACTGCGGACGAGCACCTTATACACCTCCCAGGAATTCAGGTTTTGGCAAATCGCTAAACCTAGGCCCTCTCGATCGTCACCTTCTTCACGACCACATCCTGGTTCGGCCGGTCCTGGCGGTTGCGCGGCACTTCTGAGATTTTCTTGACAATATCCTGGCCTTCGATGGTCTCGCCGAAAATTGTGTGCTTGCCGGTCAGCCAGGTTGTGGGCGCGACGGTGATGAAGAACTGCGAGCCGTTGGTGTTGGGGCCGGCATTGGCCATGGCGAGCTTGCCCGCCTTGTCGAGCTTGTGGGGCGAGCCTTTGGTTTCGTCTTCGAACTGGTAACCGGGGCCGCCCATGCCAGTGCCTTGCGGGTCGCCGCCCTGAATCATGAAGTCGGGAATCACGCGATGAAAGATAGTTCCGTCATAAAGGCGGTCTTTGGATTTCTTGCGCGTCGAGGGATGGGTCCACTCGCGCTGGCCTTCGGCTAGTTCCAAAAAGTTGGCTACCGTTTTGGGTGCATCTTTGTCGAAGAGGCGGCAGACGATGGTTCCTTCGGATGTATCAAAAATGGCATAGGTTCCCGCTGGACGGCCCATAGATATCTTCTCCTTTAAGGTGGTAGCTCTGATTCTAACAAGCCCGGCGCGTTTTTTCTGGGCTACTTGCCCGGTCGGAGGTATTGCGTGAAGAAGGCCTGGGTTTCAAGGGCAAGTCGTTTGCGCGCCTCCGCTGTCTGGAAGGTATGGACATCTTCGACTCGCACAAACTTTACTGGGACTCCTGCCTGCGTCAGTTTGTCGGCGAGTTCCTGAGATTGCGCAATCGGAACGTCGGCGTCCTGGGTACCGTGGACAATAAGGAAAGGCGAAGCGTCCTTGGAGACATGAAATACGGGCGATGCCTCCCGCCAGATCTCCGCGTGGTGGGCATAGTCGCCGCCCAAAAAATTTGCCAGAAAAGCCTCGTCATCGGGATCACGATGGGTTGTGAAATCGCTAGGCCCGCTGACCTCGACCACCGCCTGTACCGTACTCGAGTACTTGGCCAGGGCTGGATCGGAATTGTCCCGTGTACCTTCCATACCCAGAAGAGCCGCCAATTGGGCGCCTGCGGAATGCCCGAATGCGCCGACGCGATCAGGATCAAGGTGATATTTGGCGGCATTGGCGCGAATCCAGCGAACCCCACGCTGCACGTCGTCCAACTGCGCCGGCCACTGATTTTCGCTGCCATGGAGCAAACGGTAATCGAGCGAGAACGCTACGAAATCACAACGGGCAAGAAACATCCCGATGCCGCGCATGGTTCCTTTGTCAAAATTCGTCCAACCACCACCATGGATCAGGACCACGGCCGGATGCAATGCGGAGCCGCGTCCACTTGGCTCATAAATGTCCAACAGCAGCGGCTGTCCACCGGCCGTGCCGTAGGGGATGTCCTGCTCAACGGAAACCGGGGGATTCTCCGGCGAAGTCGCCGGCACCTGTGCAGGCCCTTGGGTGGGAGCATTCCGGGGCGCCTGCGCACGAACCACCGGAGTCGTTCCGAGCATCACAACAGTCAGGAGAAGGGCATACTTCGTCATGATGGAGATGACTCCAGCGCTCAGCTTCGCATCGCTTCCTCGGACCAGTCGGTTGAACTAGTTCGGACTCGAAGGCGCAGCAGGCGTCGTGCTGGCTGGTTTCTTCGCCGGGGTAGCAGGCTTAGCCGCAGCGGCCGCGCCACCGCGAACAATCTTGATGTGAACAATCTTCACCGGACGAAAAGGACGGTCATTGCTGGGGTCGGTAGCCTTGTGCGCGATTTGTTTCACCAGTTCCACGCTGGCTTCATCACACTGGCCGAAGATGGTGTAGCCCCCGTTGAGGTGCGGCTCGGGGATCTCAGTGATGAAGAACTGCGAGCCGTTGGTTCCAGGACCGGCGTTGGCATAGGCGAGCCGGCCGGGTTTGTCGAACAGCAGGTCGGAGGAAACCTCGTTCTTGAAATTGATCCCTATGTCGCCCGTCCCATCGCCTTTGGGATCGCCACCTTGGATCATGAAGTCGGGAATCACGCGATGAAAAATAGTCCCGTCGTAGAGCGGCACGCCATGCTTGGTGGTTCCGCTCACCGGATTCTTCCAGTCTTTCGTCCCCGTGGCCAGGCCGATGAAGTTCTCGACTCCGATGGGGGCTTTGTCGGGGAACAGAGTACACGTCAAGTTTCCCACCGTGGTCTCGATAATCGCCGTGGGTGGGCCCGCGTTATGAACGGCGGGCTTGGCGCCGGTACCGGGTTTGGCCGCAGGTGTGCCCTGGGTGCTCGTTTGCGTCCAAGCCGCGAGCCCAGCCAAACAGAACAGAACCGACATTAAGAAGAGATTACGCATAATTGCTCCTTGCACGGGCAGATCATGCCCAGAGGTTTATCCGCAACGTTGCATTGTACGACAGTGCCGGGATCAATGGGATTGAGAGTCCGACGGCATTTCGCGGCTGACGGCCTCAACCTGGCGGAAAACCCGCAGAATGTTGCCGCCGAGAATCTTCTTGATGTCGCCGGCGCTGTATCCCCGATCGAGTAGAGCCTGCGTGATCTTCGGCAGATCGGCGGCGGAGTCGATGCCGGCCGGGGTTGCTCCGGAAACACCGTCGAAGTCCGACCCCAGCCCCACGTGGTCGATCCCGGCCACCTTGGCGATGTGGTCGATGTGGTCGATCAGCGACTTTAGGGGCGGGCGAGGAATCTTGGCAGCCCACTCGCGTTCCATGCGGTCAATTTCAAGGGAGCTGACCGGTTTGCCATCCGCTTTCTGCTTCTCTTCAAAAACACGCATTGCTTCTGCAGACTGTTTGCCGATGAGCTGGCTCGCATTGCGATAGCTCTCGTCCACGAATCCAGAATAAAAGTTGACCTGCACGACGCCGCCGTTCTTGGCCACGGCTTCGAGCATCTCGTCGGTCATATTGCGAGGCGCATTGGTGAGCGCCCGCGCAGAAGAATGGGAGGCGATGAGGGGAGCCTTGGTGGTTGCGATCGCATCCCAAAAAGTCTTGTCGCCGACGTGAGAAATATCGACCATCATGCCCAGGCGATTCATCTCCCGCACGACCTGTTTGCCGAAATCGGTGAGGCCGTTGTGATGCTGAACCTTGGGATCATTGATGTCGCCTGACGAGTCAGCCCACTCGTTCGTGTTCGACCAGGAGAGCGTCATGTAGCGCACGCCGAGGCGGTAGTAGTCGCGCAGCAGGTGCATGTCGTTCTCAATCGAGTGGCCGCCCTCGATGCCCATCAGGGCAGCGAGCTTATGTTCTTTGTGCGCGCGCTCGATGTCGGCCACGGAAAAGGCCATCATCATGCGGTCAGGATGCCGCGCCGCCTGCTGATAGACAGAGTCGATCAGATCGAATGTATGTCTGGCGAAGTGGCCCTGGTTGGTCTCGGGATCCACCCAGATGGAGAAGAACTCCGCGCCGAGATTGCCGCGGCGGGCCTTATCGAGGCTGATATGCCCAACGTCTTTGGGATCGGTCGATCCCATGTCGAAGCCTTCGTCGAGAAAGCGTTGGGGCGTGTCGGCATGGGTGTCGACAACGAGGGCGGAATCGTGAATGGCGCGAGCCTTGGGGCTGATCGTTTCATCCGGTGGGGCCGCGGATTGGGGGGACGCCGATGAAGTCGCAAGAACCAGGCA
>PMHI01000721.1:0-6383 GCA_003156615.1 Acidobacteriaceae bacterium
AAGAACGGCCAGACATACCATTTGCCGAGCAGGCTGAACACAAGAAGGCTCAGCCCGAATTCAACACCGAAATTCACAAATGGGGGCATAAGAACCATCTACGAATGAAGAAGATCTGATTCATTGCTTCTGCTCAAGGTGGCAGCCTTCAACCACTGCCCCACGACAAGCGCTGAGAATTTCCTCGGAGAACGCACGGTCCTTCACGGCACGCGCGAGCATGAGCCCGCCAACGCTGAGCGCGATGGCGGAGATCGCGTGACCGCGATCGGGAGTCGTGGAATTGACTTGTTGCGCCACGGTGTCGACCAAGTCACGCAGGTGCTGCTCGAATACCGCGCGGGAAGCTCCGCCACTGCGCCAGATTTCTGGCGTGAGTGCAGGCATGGGACATCCGAGGTCCGCCGCATCGCGGTGACCCTCGCTCAGATAGAAGGCAGCGAACTCGCGGACCCACGCGCGGCCCCGCAAGCCTTTGAGTCGATTTTGCCAATCTCTGCGAGACTGGCGAAAAGCGGTATCCAGTGCCTTGGCCAGTAGGACCTGCTTCGAACGAAAGTGGGAATAGAATGCGCCGGCGGTCAGGTGCGCCGACGCCATGACGGCATCGACACCGGTTGCCGAATATCCGCGACGGCGAAACAGGGCTGCCGCAACCCCAAGAATTCGTTCGCGGGTCTGCCTCTTATGATCGAGTGGGTAGCGCATTCCCCGGATTATATTACGATCGCAATATTATATCAACGGCAATGCTTGACTTGGTGGCGCAGGACTTGGCAGGAACGATCTCAGGGATTGGATTACGGGCAAACCAGAAATGGAGGTTCAGCCGAGTCGGACAGCCTCGACGGGTTCTCAGAGCGGCGTATGTACATCAAGTCTCGGCTATCCCAGGCTATGCGCTTTTCGAAACGGAACCCCCCATTCCCACTCGCCGTTTGTCGTCCTTCGCCACAAAGGGAACAAAACCTAGGATGAGACTCGTCCAGATCTCCGGATTTACCGACTGAATGTCGACCTGATTCCTACCGCGAAGTGGTTTAGTCCGAAACGGCTTATGTGCCCAGGCATATAAGCGGCCACTACAGCGCGGACGCCACGATCGCGGTGGCAGCCATCGCGGCCGTCTCGGCGCGGAGAATCGTATCGCCCAGTGAGGCCGAAATCCATGCCGCTTGCCGAAATGATTCCAATTCGTCTTCGGTCCAGCCGCCCTCGGGACCAATCGCGAGAACAATTCCGCCGTTTGCAGTTTGCGGTTTCACAACGTCGCGCAGCAAAGTTTGATCTTCCGATTCGGCGAGCACGATCCGTAAGGCCGCTGGCAGAGTGAATGCCTCCGAAAGCTTGATCGGCGCAGCAATCTCCGGCGCAGCGGCACGACGCGATTGTTCCGAAGCTTGCCGGGCGATCCTCTGCCAACGGGGGAGGCGTTTCGCCGACGCAGCAGCCAGGCGAGAATCTGTCCGCCGCGCGATCGCCGGCACAATCCGCGAGACGCCCAACTCCGTACACTTCTCAATCGCCCACTCCATGCGGTCGAACTTGAAGATAGCGAGAACCAGAATGATGTCGCCGGGGCTTTGAGCGGAAACTTCTTCGCCCAGCTCAAACTCGATGCGTTCGTCCCCTACAAACGTAATTCGTCCGCGGCGTACTGCGTTACCGGTGGCGATATCGAAATCCTGCCCGATACGAGCCCGCAGCACGCGCGCGAGATGATCCGCATGCTCGCCCACCAGAGTGGCCCGATCGCCTGAGACTTCATCGGCAATGAAGCGGCGGCGGGTCATCGTTCAGTCGCCAACACCCAGTTGCCAGGGAGGATCACAGCAGCGAGCTTCGACTGGCCACTGGGAGCTCGTGACGGTTTCACCCGAACATGTCCTTCACTTTGCCCAGCAGCGCCCGCATCATCGGCTGATTGTCCACCTTCGCCGTAGTCTCCAGTTCCTGGAGCAGCTCCTTTTGGCGCTTGCTCAGCTTGCTCGGAATCTGCACCCGCACTTCCACGTAGAGATCGCCTTTGCCGTGTCCATTCAGCACGGGCACTCCCTTGTTGCGGATGCGGAACGTGGTGCCCGGCTGCGTTCCATCCGGAATCTTGAGAGTATGCTCACCTTCGAGCGTCGGCACCCGAATCTCCGCGCCCATGGCCGCTTGCGTCACGGAAAGCGGAACGGCGCAGTGGAGGTCGTTGCCTTCCCGCACAAAGAACGGATGCTCTTTCACATGCAGCACCACGTAGAGATCGCCCGCCGGCCCGCCGAAAGGCCCAGCCTCGCCTCCGCCCGAAAACCGGATGCGCGTGCCATCTTCTACGCCAGGCGGAATCTTCGCGTCCACCGCGCGCTGGCGCAGAAGCCGGCCCTCGCCCCTGCACTTCGGACAGGGATCGGTAATTACACTGCCCGTTCCCTGGCAGGAAGGACAGGTCCGTGCAATGCTGAAAAAGCCCTGTTGATAGCGTACCTGCCCTCGGCCACTGCACGAACGGCAGGTTGTAGGACCTTTGCCCGGCGCTGTTCCCGAGCCCCGGCAGTCCTCGCAGGCTTCGTGACGGCGCACCATGACGCGCGTCTCGGTGCCGAATGCAGCCTCTTCGAATTCGATGGTTAAATCTTCGCGCAAATCTGCGCCGCGCTGCACCCGGCTGCGGCGCCGCCCGCCGCCTCCAAACGCGTCGCCAAAGCCGAAGAACTCGCCGAAGATTTCGCCGAAGTCCTGGAACGTGGTGGCATCAAAACCCCCGCCTGGACCGGACGCACCGCCCACTCCCGCATGGCCGAAGCGGTCGTAGAGAGCCCGCTTCTCCGAGTCGGCCAGGATGGCGTAAGCCTCCGTAACTTCCTTGAACCGTTCTTCCGCATCGGGATTGTTGGGGTTCCGATCGGGATGGTACTGCATGGCGAGCTTTCGGTAAGCGCTCTTCAATTCCCCATCGCTCGCCGTGCGGCTCACCGACAATACTTCGTAATAATCGCGTTTCGCGTTCGTGGCCAGAATAAGTGCCTTTCCTAATGAACCAGACAGTGAGAAAACGCTACTGCGGTGGGAAACTTAGTTCCCGGGATTCCTGGACACCTTCACCATCGCAGGCCGCAGCAGCCGGTCCTTGAACTTGTAGCCGCGCTGCAGCTCCTCGAGCACCTGATGATCGGGAACGTCAGTGGTTTCCACCATTTCGATGGCCTCGTGGAATCGGGGATCAAAAGCTTCGCCCTTCGACACAATAGGATTCACCGAAAGCTTGGCCAGCGCAGCCTGCAGTTGCTTGTAAATCAGTTCCACTCCGTTGCGGAACTCGGCCGCGTCCGATTTCACCTGCAGAGCGCGCTCCAGGCTGTCCACTACCGGCAGCAAAGACTTGATCGCATCCGTCAGGGCGTAATCGCGAAACTCCTGTTGTTCCTTGCTCGCCCGTCGGCGTACATTNNAGCAGCGAGTCGCGCTCCGCCTTCACCTTCTGCAACTCCGATTCCGATTCAGACGATTCCCCGCTCACCACCGTGGTCGTGGTGTTCTCATCCCCATCGCCGGGCGGCAGTTCGTGCTCCAGATCCAGCCTCGTATTGTTTGCTTCCGACTTTCCATTCGCTTTACGCATAAACAACAATAATCACTCCGATTCATTCAGGATTTTGTCAAAAAGGCGCGCGATGTAGGAAACCGCGGTCATCGTATGCTGATAATCCATCCGCGTCGGGCCGATCACGGCCAGAGACCCAAACATATCGGTTCCCGACCGCGCCGGCGCTCCGATCAACACGAAGTTCTGCATGGAGGGCAGCGTATCATTCAGCCCGATCACCACCCGCACCGCCTCCTGCTTCACGTCTAGGTATGCCCCGAGAAGTTGCGCGACTTTCTCTTTCTCCTCGAGCGTCTTCAGCATCTCCTGCAGACGCTTGCGGTCTTCCTGCCCGGTCACCAGATTGGCCGCGCCTTCCACGAAGACCACCTGCGTGCCTGCTTCAGCGGCGAGCGCGCCTTGCTTATAGAGTTGCTCGATCGAATTCATCAGGCGGTCGTATTCGCTGCGTTCCTGCTCAATCCGGTGTTCCAGTTCGGCGCGCATGGATTCCATCGTCCAGCCGCGAAAATTCCCGTTGATATACCGCGCCGCACGATCGAGTTCCGCCTGCGGCAGATCGAGTCGCAACACCCGGTCGCGCACCAACCCCGAACGCGTCACCAACACCGCCAGCACCTTCTGGTCGCCCAACCGCGAAAAGTAAACATGCTCCAGCGCATTCCTGGCGCCGCTGGTGGCCATGGTCACGCCTACGTTGTGCGAAATCAGCGACAACACATGCGAGGTTCGCTCCATGAACTCCTGCACGTCGCTGATGCCTGCCAGCGACTCAGAAATCATGCTCTCTTCCTGCGGCGCCAACTTCGCCTTTCCCGTGATCTGCTCTACGTAATAGCGNNCTCGAGCGCGACAGAGTACGCGAACCGACCGGCTCGCCCGTGGAGATAAAAGTCTCCACAATCGCCGTCAGAACTTCGCGTTCGCGCTTGCCGATATTGGGATCAGATGGCATGGATCACGAGCCTAGTTTATCTTGCATGTGGGGTTGCTACGCTGGGGAGAAACCGGCGCCCACTTGTCCATTTAACTATTTTAGATGCAAAAGCTTAGCTTTTGGATGAAAGTTGTGATCCTGGGGGGATTCTAGAAACGCTGCCGAGACCTGTCAAGCGCGGGGTAGAGAGGGCGCTCTCAGCCGCAAAGATCGCAAAGCGGACGATGAGTCTGCGCTTCTTTGCGTCCTTCACCGCTTTTCTTTTTTCTTTGCGATCTTTGCGGTCAAAAGCTCTAGTCCATCCTAACGTTCGCGAAGCTATCATGAAGCAAGGTCGATGTTTTCGCGGCAAACAAATTCGTTATGAAATCCAAACCTCACATCGCGGTCGTCGGAGCGGGCGCCTTCGGTAGCTGGACCGCCCTGCATCTTCTGGAACGCGGAGCCCGCGTCACCTTGCTCGACGCTTGGGGGCCGGGCAACTCGCGCGCCGCCTCGGGCGGCGAAACCCGCATCATGCGGGGCACCTACGGCCCCGACCAGCCCTACACAAGAGTGGCCGCTCGCGCCCTCAAGCTCTGGCAGAAATACGAACGACGCTGGAGGAAGCAGTTTTTACATCGTTCCGGTGTTCTCTGGATGGTAAGCAGCCGCGACGACGCCTTCGAGCGGGGCTCGCTCGCGATGCTTCGCCAGGCCCAGATCAAGTTTCAGGAACTCTCCCCACCCGAGATGAGAAAACGCTGGCCACAGATCAACTTCGCCGGCGTCCACTGGGGAATTTACGAACCGGAGTGCGGATACCTCGATGCCCGCGCCAGTTGTCAAGCGGTGGTAGATGCATTTGTCGCCGAAGGGGGAAAATACCGGCAGCTCGCGGTCGCACCGGAGGGCCTCGAAAGCGGAGGTTTGGGAAGCTTGACGCTCTCCGACGGCTCGCGACTCAAAGCCGATCACTATGTCTTTGCCTGCGGCCCGTGGCTCGGCCGGTTGTTTCCTGAAACTCTGGGCGGCCTCATCCGTCCCACCAAGCAGGACGTCTTTTTCTTCGGCACACCCGCTGGCGACTCCCGCTTCACCGATGCGCATGTTCCGGTGTGGGGCGACCACGGCAACCGCTTCTTCTACGGCATTCCCGGAAGCGATCGTCGCGGTTTCAAAGTAGCCGATGACACGCGCGGTCCCATCTTCGATCCCACGAGCGGCGAGCGAGTCGTCAGCCGAGCCACGCTGAAGCGCGTTCGCGAATATCTCGCCTTTCGCTTTCCGGCGATGAAAGACGCTCCACTGATCGAAACCCGCGTCTGCCAATATGAGCAAAGCCCCGACAGTCACTTCTTCGTGGATCGCCATCCCCGAATGAATAACCTCTGGTTGTTAGGCGGCGGCTCCGGCCACGGCTTCAAGCATGGGCCGGCGCTCGGAGAGATCATGGCAGACCTAATCCTGAAAGGTGGGGAACCCGATGCCGTTTGGCGGCGGTCGCGATTCTCGAAGCGGCGAAAAAGCTAAAATATCGAGGACACTGGGTCGCACAGAGCCCTTACCCTGCGTTCCTTCGCGAAGATGTTCCCCCTACTGAATCTGAATCACGCTGGCCGACTCCGTTGCCTTAATCTCTCCCACCCGCGCCACCACTCTCCGCGCAAACGCGAAGATCGACTTGGCGTGCGGCGAATTCTCGCCCTCCAGCACGATCGGCTTGCCGCCGTCCCCGGACTTGCGCACCTCAGGGTCGAGTTCAATGCTGCCAAGAAATGGCACGCGGAACTGCTCGGCCATCTTCTCCGCCCCGCCGCGCGAGAAGATATCGATTTCGTGGTTGCAGTGCGGGCACACGAAATAGCTCATGTT
>PMHI01000721.1:6444-8087 GCA_003156615.1 Acidobacteriaceae bacterium
ATCTGATGCAGCATCGGACCGCGCCAGATAATGGGCTTGTCCCCGGGGTTGAGGAATCCCACGGAAATCACTTTTAGCCCAAACGCCTCGAGCGGCTCGATGCGGTTTTCCCCCACCATCTTCGGCTGCCCGCTCACTCCGAGCATCAGCGGGACGTTCGGCCCATACACATCCGCATCGAGCAGGCCAACCTTGTGTCCCATCTTGGCCAGAGCGACTGCCAGGTTTACCGACAGCGTTGTCTTACCCACGCCGCCTTTGCCCGAGCCCACGGCAATGATGGCATCCACTCCGGGCAACGGTTGCGGCCCCGGCGTGGCTTGCCCGGGATGAGACGGCATATGTGCATTCAAGGGATCACACTCCAAGGATCAATCAGGATGGCTCAGATTTACCGATTATACAGGGGAGTCACGGCAGGTGCCCCAGTTGTCGCAGCCTTGCGAGACTCGGAGGTGCGGTTGCTGCCCCGCTCACGGTGGTTTGTCCCAGTTTGGCGGCCGACGGCACTGTGCAGGCTATCTGTTTTCGCGGAGCGGGAGGTGACGCGCATCGCATCGCACGTCGATTACCGTTTCGCCTTGCGTCGCCGCTCCACTTCAGACCGCCGGAGCTCCCGACGCCGCCCCGCATCGTCGTAGCGCCGCTGCTGTTCTTCGGTCTCGGGTATCACCGCCGGGACTTTCAGGTGATTGCCCTTGGCGTCGATGGCGACAAACGTGAGGTAGGCCGACGCCACGTGCTGCGAAGTGTCTGCAATGTAGTTCTCCACGAAAACCTTCACGCCAACTTCCACCGAAGTTTGAAAAACGCGATTCACCGACGATCTCAAAATCACGAGATCACCCACCTGAACCGGCACCAGGAAATCGATGTGGTCCACCGATGCCGTCACCGCGTAACTCCGGGTATGCCGGTGAACCGCCATCGCGCCCGCCAAGTCAATCCAATGCATCAACCGCCCGCCCAGCAGTGCGCCCAGCGGGTTGGCATCATTCGGCAGAACCAGTTCTGTCATCTCCGATTGTGAGTCCCTCACGGGCCGGGGCATCAACATGTCTTCGTTCATCGTCATCTTTCCTCCTCTTGGAATTGCCCGTGGTCATNNCCGCCTGCCCTCACAGCAACTCTGCGGCCGCTTTAGCTCGCGGCCGGCGTCACTTCCTGCCTTTTCCCCTTGGCAACGTATGACTCCAGAAAACACTCCGCCATCCGCTGCACTCGGCTGTCGCGATGTCTCTGCTCCCAGCGCGCGTCCGCCGCATCAAACACCAGCATCCCGTGCTCCACGGGACGATGCCCGCGCTCGCACACGTAGCGAACCTGAATGCGCCCGCCGGCTCCGTTCCCGTCGCTGCCTACGACCCTGGCCGCAAACCGCACTGAATCCCACACCCGCTCCCGTGGTAACCGCCCGCAGCCCTCGGCATAGCCAAGGTTGCAGAACTCCCGCAATTCTTCGTGCGATGGAGATTCACCCTGATGCCCCGGCGCCGTGCAAAGCCCACTCCACCCGCCTCCGAGCGGTAGCCGCCTCGCATGCAGCCAAGACCCGTTCTCTAACCTCTCCACCGGCATGAAAAACGGACAAGCCACTAGCTCGCCACCCTCAAAGTTTGTTGACCGACCATTCTACTCACCAA
>PMHI01000721.1:8097-16087 GCA_003156615.1 Acidobacteriaceae bacterium
CCAGAATCCAAATGACACCTTCGCCCGCTACGGACTCGCGCTCGAATACTCCAATCAGGGCGACTTCGATCGCTCCCTCGCCGAATTCTCCATCCTGCTCAAAAGCAGCCCTGACTACACTCCCGGCTACTTCATGGCCGCCCAAACCTTGGCTCGCGCCGACAGAGTCGCCGACGCCAAAACGATGCTCACCGACGGCATCGCCTCCGCCCGCCGCACCGGCAATCTCCACGCCCAGGGCGAGATGGAAGCCATGCTGGCAGAGCTGGGATAGTGTTTTTTACGTGGACGGATGGTTAGCTTTTTCTATGGTTCGCCACTTCATTTTCCATCAGACAGTTCCTTCACGGCATACGGACTCTGTGCCCGGTACCGCCGTTCGAACTCCTCGCGCGCACAGATCGTCCGAATATCGGTAATCCTATCTAGGGCGAGAATCCCATCGAGATGATCAATCTCGTGCTGAAGCAACTCCGACAGGTTCCGATCGTCGTCGGCGCTTAGTTCGCAGAACCTGCCTTGCACGTCCTGGTAGCGAATGTGGACTTGCCGGTGCCGTTTTACCTGCATAAAAATCGACAGAAAACTCAGACACGCATCCCATACGATGATCTTCTCCTCGCTACAGGAAGTAATCACCGGGTTGATAAACGGCCAAGGCTCAGCATCCGGCAGTTGAAGAAAGATCACTCGCGCGTTCGCCCCTATCTGTGGCGCGGCAATGGCTCGTCCATAGCCGGTGCTGGCACGCCAGTACGCCAGAGTATCCGCGAGCTCACGGATCAATTCCCGGATCTCAGCCGAGACCGGCTCGCTCACCGGCAGGGCAACTTCACGCAGCTTCGGATTGCCCAGTTGCAACACGGTTCGAACCGCCATGGTCACCCCGCCATTCTCCCCATCGCCCACTCCACGAACCCGGGAAAAATCTGATAAATCTTCTGCGGCACACACATCGTCCAAGGCACAATCACTTCCCTTTTCCGCTTTAAGTATCCCTGCAAAGTAGCTCGAGCCACGCGCTCTGCACTAATCCCCCTCACCGATCCAGGACGCACTTGCTTCAATTCATTCCCGTGAATCGCATTCTCACCGAAGGCCGTCCGCACATATCCGGGGCAAACGGTCAGCACATGAATGCCGTCCTTCTTCAATTCCACCCCCGCCGCCTTGCCCATCGCATTGAGCGCGAACTTGGTAGCGCTGTAAGCCGCATGAAAGGGGATTGGAATATGCCCCGCCACGCTCGAAATGTTAATGATCGACCCTCCCCCCTGCTGACGCATCACCGCAATCGCCGCCTGCATCGCCGCAACCGCCCCAAACAAATTCGTCTCGAACATTTCCCGGCACGCTGCCATATCCATCTCCGCCACCGAATCCAGCAGCCCATGCCCCGCATTGTTCACCCAAACATCGATCCTCTGGAAATGATGCAGTGTCAGTCCGATCGCACGGTCAACATCTTCCCGGTGCCGGACATCGCAAGCCATCGCTAGCGTTCGCTCGCCATGACCCACCCTCCCGCGCGCCGCTTCCACCCTGCCCGCGTCGCGCGACAGCATCACCACGCTCGCTCCATGCTCGGCAAAGAGCTTCGCAATCGCTTCCCCAATTCCCATGGAAGCGCCCGTTACCACCACAATCTTCCCGTGAGGTTCCATAGCGCGCTTTTAGTCCTATGCAACTTATGAAGTCAAGCGCTGCGGTACAATCAGGACGGCGCGCTTGTTTGGCGCGGATCCCGCGCCCACACCGGAGACCGCTTGGACGCCCTTCTACCCCTGTTCCCGCTCGAAGTCGTCCTGTTCCCCGGCACTGCTCTGCCCTTGCACATTTTCGAACCACGCTACAAAGAAATGATTGGCGAGTGCCTGGCCCAGCAACGCACGTTCGGCGTGGTGCGCGTGGTCGGGCAGGGTCTAGCCGAGGTGGGATGCACCGCCGAAATCCTCACCGTGGTGAAGGAATATCCCGACGGCCGCCTCGACCTCGTCAGCGAAGGCCGCAAGCGCTTCGAACTCGTGCGCGTCAACCAGGAACGTTCCTTCCTCCAGGCCGAAGTCTTCATGATCGACGACGAGCCTGGAATCTNNAACCAGATCTCTCGGCCGCCGACCCTTCGTTGCTCTCTTTCTATCTGGCCGGCACCCTGCCCCTCGATCTCGATTTCAAACAAAAGCTGCTCTCCCTGCGCTCCGAACCGGAACGTATCTCCTTGCTCATTGGCTATCTCGAGACCATCATCCCCAACCTCCGCCGCGCCGCCCATGCCCGCGAAAAGGCCGGCGGAAACGGCCACGTCCACTGAGCACGGGACTACGGCGTTCGGGCGTCCGGCTTTGCAAGACCCGGGAGCCTGCGGCGTCCGTTATCCTCGTGCTCAGTGCTGAAGCTGGTATGAGTGATTCTTGCCGAAGCCCGATCGCCCAAGCCCGAAGCCTGCTTTCCCGCGTATAATCCAGGAAAGTAGTCGGGGGTTCCTCATGAGTCTTCCACGCACACTCGGCGAATTGCGCCGCAGTGCTTTTTCCGAAGAACGTCTGCGCACCCGCCGTGTGAAAGACGAGCTCCGCGACAATCTCATCGCCCGCTTGCGTCTTCACGACGACACCAGCATCTTCCCTGGCATCGTCGGCTACGATGACACCGTGGTTCCGCAAATCGTAAACGCCATTCTCTCGCGGCATAATTTCATTCTGCTCGGCCTGCGCGGCCAAGCCAAAAGCCGCATCCTGCGTGCCTTGACGACGCTGCTCGATGCTCATCTGCCCTACCTCACGGGCTGCGAAATTCGCGACAACCCCTACACTCCCATCTGCCGCCGCTGCCGTGAAGAGGTCGCGCGCCTCGGCGATGCCACTCCCATTTCCTATCTCGCTCCCGACGACCGCTACGTGGAAAAGCTAGCCACGCCCGACGTCACCATCGCCGACCTCATCGGCGACATCGACCCCATCAAAGCCGCCCGCGGCGGCCACGAACTCAGTAGCGAGTTCACCGTTCACTACGGCCTGCTGCCCCGCGCCAATCGCGGCATCTTCGCCATCAACGAACTCCCCGACCTGGCGGGAAAAATTCAGGTCGGCCTGTTCAACATCATGCAGGAAGGCGACGTGCAAATTAAGGGATATCCCATCCGCCTTCCGCTCGACGTCGCCATCGTCTTCAGCGCCAATCCCGAGGACTACACCGCCCGTGGCAAAATTATCACGCCCCTCAAAGACCGCGTCGGCTCTGAGATTCGCACCCATTATCCCGCCACCGTGGACGAAGGCATCGCCATCACCGCGCAGGAAGCGTGGACCAAGCGCAACGGCAACGCTCTGCACCTGCCTACCTATATTCAGCAAGTGATTGAGCGCATCGCCTTCGCCGCGCGCGAAGATAAAAAAATCGACAAGCGTTCCGGCGTCAGCCAGCGTCTTCCCATCTCGGCTATGGAGAACGTCATCTCCAACGCCGAACGCCGCGCCCTTGGCAACGACGAAAAACTAGTTGTGCCCCGCGTCAGCGACGTTTACGCCGCGCTGCCCGCCATCACCGGCAAACTCGAACTCGAATACGAAGGCGANNTGGTTCGACCTGGGCGGCGAGATCCAGTTGTCCGACTCCATTTCCGCTCTGGAAGCTCTCGAGAACCTGAAAGAAATTCAGGGCCTGATCGACAAGCTAGGCCCGCTCGGCGTCTCGCAGAAAGAGAGCCCCGAGCAACAGGTCTCCGCCGCCGAATTCATCCTCGAAGGCCTGCACGCCCACAAGCGCATAGGCCGCAACGAGGAGCGAGTCTTCCAAGCCGGAGAAAAAAGGCCGGAACCTCGCGAGCGCGAAAAGGCATTTGAGAAGGAAGAACCACCNNGCTTCGGGCTGCGCCAAGCACCGAAACCTGGAGAGGCAAGAGTTTTGGCGAAGCCCGCTTTATGAAACGAATCCGCTACTCCAAATACGTCCCCAACCCCGCCGGCGAAATGAGCATGGAGGACCTGCTCGGCGCACTCTCCGACTACCTGCTGCAAAGCGGATTCCAAAGCGACATGTGGTACGAGATGCCCGAGAGCGAGCAAACCCTCGACGATCTTCGCCGCGCCATCGAGCAAGCCTTGATGGAAGGCGATCAATTCGACGACGACCTGCGGGAACACCTGGAGCAAATGGCGGCGGATGGCCAGCTCGACGAACTCATCGAAAAACTGATCGAGCGCATGCAGCAGGAAGACTACATCTCAATCGATCAACCACCAGATCCCTCTCGCCCCTCCGGCGTGGGCGGTCAACTCGGCGAAAACGCCCCCCAAGCCAAGTTTGAAATCACCGACAAGAGTCTCGATTTCCTCGGCTTCAGATCTCTGCGCAATCTGCTCGGCTCGCTCGGCAAGTCCAGCTTCGGACGCCACGACACCCGCGACCTTGCCACCGGCATCGAAGCCAGCGGCGCGTCCCGCACCTACGAGTTCGGTGACACGCTCAATCTTGACATCACCGCTACCCTCTCGAGGGCAATCCAGCGCGAGGGCCTCACTCTGCCGCTCAACATCGAATACTCCGACCTGCAAGTCCACCAGTGCGAGTACCAATCCTCCTGCGCCACCGTCCTCATGCTGGACTGCTCGCACTCGATGATCCTCTACGGCGAAGACCGCTTCACTCCCGCGAAAAAAGTTGCCATGGCGCTCTCGCATCTAATCCGCACGCAGTATCCCGGCGACTCGCTCTCACTCGTCCTCTTCCACGATTCCGCCGAAGAAATCCCGCTCTCCCAGCTGGCCCGCGTCAAGGTCGGACCGTATTACACCAATACGCGTGAAGGCCTGCGCCTGGCACAGCGAATCCTGCAGCGCCAAAGAAAAGACATGAAGCAGATCGTCATGATCACTGACGGCAAACCCTCCGCCCTAACCCTCGAAGACGGACGCATCTACAAAAACGCCTTCGGCCTGGATCCCCTCGTCGTCAGCCAGACGCTCGAAGAAGTCTCGAAATGCAAGCGCGCCGGCGTCCTCATCAACACCTTCATGCTCGCCTCAGATTATGGATTGGTCCAATTCGTCCAGAAAGTAACCGAGATGTGCCGCGGCAAAGCCTACTTCACCACTCCCTACACGCTGGGCCAATACCTTCTCATGGATTACATGTCGAGAAAGACCAAGACCATCCACTGAGAACCCAGGGGCGGAATTGCCGGGCCAGACCCGCCTTTTGTCCGTATTTCAAGCATCCTCGGCCCGAAAAGCCCCTTTACTTGCATTCCCGACTAAACTATCTCCGGGGATTCCCCCACTAGAAGGAGAACACCATGAAACGGATCCTGGCAGTTACATTGTTGCTTATGTCACTCACTGCGGCAGCGTTGGCCGACGGGTCGGGGCCACCGCCCTCCGTGACAACGACTGCCCCAACGAAGTTAGCCATTGCCCTATTGCCCGACGGGTCGGGCCCTCCGCCCCTCGGGAATCGAACCGCCTAAGGGAAAAATTGCGGCCTAGGCGGATTACTCTCGAAAACCGGGGGCAGATGAGATAAGCTGCTCCCGGCTATATGAAGCTACTCGCGTGGTTCATCCCGCTAGGGCTTCTGGCGCTACTCTTTTGCCTGTTGCTCCAGAGGCGTGCCTACAAGGTGTGCCCATGGTTTTTCACATACGTAGCCTTCGCCGTGGCCGCAGATTTAGGTCGGTTCGTCGCCCTTAGCCACCCCCACCCTTACCGCACGACCTATTGGATCACCGAAGCCGGCTACGATCTCCTTGGAATTCTCGTGATGTACGAAGTGCTTCGCGCCGTCCTCGGAGGATTGACCCGGGCCTGGTGGGCCCGCCTCATCTTTCCGGCTGTCGTCGTCGCGGGCGTAGGCATGAGTCTGGCTCGCGCCAACGTCGTCCCGTCGCGCCTCAGCGGCATCGAGTTCTATATTGTCCTCGGCGAGATTGCTGTCCGCTTCGCGCAAGTATTCGTCTTTGCAGGCTTAGTGGCGCTTGTCCGGCTGCTTGGCCTTCGCTGGCGGCAATATCCATTTGGCGTGGCCACAGGCTTTGGGCTTTACGCCACAGTTATGCTGCTGACCACAATAAAATTTTCGGATTTCGGAACAGGATTCAAATTGTTGTGGGGATGGACTTCAGTTGTGGCATACTCGGTTGCCGTATTGATTTGGATATGGTTTTTCAGCGTGCCCCAAAAGGCAGAGAACCAAAATCCTGAGCTGTCGGCCCTTTCCCCCGGTGATTTGAGCGAGTACAAGGACGCGTTACGGAGGATGCGCTAGGTTATGGTCTCTTTGATTTTCACCTGGCTGATCGTTGCCTGGGGCATTCTGTCCTGCATCTACATGCTGCGTTGCGCCTGGACGCGCTTTCCCAAGCGCGACGCCGATGATGTCATTCCCTTCCTCTACCCGGTGGATATTTCGCTGGCCGAATCGCTGCTCGACCCGGCCACGGATTTTGAATTCCGCTGGAACCTTCGTCCGCCGCAGTTCCGCGATGCGCAACGCAAGCGGATGCGCCTGTATCTCGAGCTGACCCGCCGCATGGCTCACAATGCCACCGTCCTGGTGCAGTATGCGGACGCGGAAAACAATAGCTGCGATCCTCGCCGCGTCGGCCTGGCTTCTACCCTGCAACAGAAGGCGATCGAGGTCCGCATCTATTCCCTGCTGACCCGCATCAAACTCCGCCTTTGGCTGCTGCTACGTTCCGAGCTCCTGACCTCCAAGCCGGTTCTGGCGCATCTGCGCACGGCGGGCGATATTGACGGCCTGCAAACCTACAATGCTCTAAAAATCGCGGCCGCCGCAGCCTTTGTGGAGTTGCCGCCCGATGAACTGGAATCGCTGACGCGAAGCCTCTGAGCAAGTTGTCAGCAAAAATGCTCCGGCTGTGCCCAGAAAAAAGAAGAGCTGTCCAACCTGCTTTCCTCTCATCCCTCGCCCCGGGCGCCAAACTGCTGATACTCTTTATGCTGAACCCATGGCAAATTGCATTCGATGTGGCCGCCAGCTCCCCGGCTTAAGTTTCGGCAAGAAGATCTGCCAGTGGTGTGTGCAGCACGAAGCCGCGCAGCGCGGCGAACTTCCCGACGACGCGCCCACACCCGTCATGCGCACACCCTGGGCTCACAGCAGTGAGTCCACCATTAGCCTCACCCACATCATTTTCGGCATTAACCTGGCCGTATTCCTAGGGATGGTGCTATCGAGTTCCACGGTGATGGACTTTCCTTTGCGCGAGCTTGTGATCTGGGGCGCGAATGTGGGCGCGCTTACGTTCTCGGGAGAATGGTGGCGTCTTCTGACCAACGTGTTCGTTCACGGCGGCCTCCTCCACATCGCCTTCAACATGTGGTGCCTGTGGAATCTCGGCCAACTCTGCGAATCGCTCTATGGACGCTGGACCTACGCCGTCATTTATCTCACCTGCGGCCTGGGAGCCAGCCTTGCGAGTGCAGCTTGGCATCCCTACACGCCCAGCGTCGGCGCGTCCGGAGCCATCTTCGGCCTCGCTGGCGCGCTCATCGCCGCTTTCAAGCTGGGAGAATTCTCCGTCCCGCGCTCCGCCCTCTCCGGCACGCTGCGCAGCCTGGGCGCATTTGTGATCTACAACCTCATCTTTGGATTCGCGCTTCCCGGCATCGACAACACCGCCCACATCGGCGGCCTGATCACCGGACTCGTCGTCGGCGCTCTGATCGCCCTCATCGCACCCCGAGAGGGGCAAGCGAGCCGCCGCGCGGCTATCTTTCTCGCCGTCATTCTCGTCCTGGCTGGCGTCGCCATCCAGGTGACGCATCATTACGGCTTGCCCCTGCGTCTGGGACGAGTCAATTTGCAACGCTCCGCGAACCTTCCCGAAGGCATTGCTCCTCAGCGGGCTGCTCGAGGCACGAAGCGCAGCGCCGCAGAGGTGCCAGCAATCGATTGATTACCCTCAATATACAAGTGGGATGTGTCGGAGGCATCCGCTCGGTACCAGGTGGCTAGCTCTTCAACTCACCCA
>PMHI01000058.1:0-4224 GCA_003156615.1 Acidobacteriaceae bacterium
ACTACCATCATGAACAGAAGGTAGAGCCGAAGTGCCCATAGGACGAGGAGTTCCGGACCTTTGAGTCGCCGCCTCGGGATGAAATGCTTCTTTGCCCGAGCAAGTTGGTCGGGTTCGAGTGACGATAAGACCCAGCTTTGATCAGAAGCTGGGGGGTGCGTGTCGTCCTTTGTCATGACTTTGAGGTACCTTAGGGGCTGAGGCCCAAATTGAAATCTGCTTGTAACGCAGGCCCGAAGGCCTATTCCATCTTTGCGCAACTCTTGGTCAGTCTTTCCCGCAAAACCCTGTCATCGAGACCATCCTTACGTCCCGCCCAGGGCGGTGAAGATGTTGGGGGCGATTATGCTGATTCCGAAGAGCACGCCAGCGGCGGCCAGGATAAATACCACGCCGGTGGACAGTACGTTTGCCCACCACGGATTGACTAGGTCGCCCATGATTTCTTTGTCATTCACCAGCATGAACAGGAATACCAAGGCTGGCGGCATGGCCAGAACTGCAACCACATTTACGAGTAAAACGACGTAGACCAGCGGCAAGCCTGGGATTAGAACGATGCCCGCGGCGGCCACGGCGCATAGACTCAGCACCGCGTAAAACGATTTGCCTTCTCCCATGGGGAGGTTGAGGCTATGCGGTTTGTGCGTGACCTCTCCGAAAGCGTACGCCGAAGAAGTTGAAATGGTGATGGCAGCAACGATGCCGGCCTCGACCATCCCGAGAGCAAAAAGCGATGCCCCAAAGCGCCCGATGATGGGTTGGAGGGCTTGGGCAAATTCGGCGGCCTGGAAATTGTCGGCGGTCATCTGATGAGCAAACAAAGGGGCGGTTGCCAGAATCGTGGCGATCGCCGCGGCCGTGGCTAATGCCGCCCCAAGCACAGTGTCGATGCGGCCGAAGCGGATGTCCTTGGTGGTCATGCCTTTGTCGACGGTTGCACTTTGCTGGAAGAAAAGCATCCAGGGGGTTACAGTGGCGCCGATGTCGGCCAGTACGATCAGCAAAGTGTCTTTATTGAAGCCGGGAAGCGGTTGCCAGGTGATCAATGCGTGGCCGACCGAGTGCCACCTGGGGTGGGTCATGAGCGCGACTGGAATGAACACCAGGTTAAATAAGGCTGCGGCGAGAGTAATGCGTTCCCAAGTCCAATAGCGGTGGCTCATAAGCGCCGCGTACAGGATGACGAGAGCAATTAGGACCGCGATCCAGGCGGGCACTCCAAAGAAACCCAGACCGGCGCGGATGGCGATGAATTCGGTGATGAGAGTGAGGAAGTTTCCGATGGCCAGGTCGATCATGGAGAACCATCCCCAGAATGGACCGAAGCGCTCGAAGATCAGCTCGGCGTGTCCGCGATGAGTCGCGGCGCCAAGGCGCACCGTCATCTCCTGGACTACGATTGCGATGCAGAACGTTAGGACAACAAAGGGGATGAAGAAGCCGATGCCAAACTTGGCGCCCGTGGCAGCGTAGGAGAGCATGCTGGGGCCGTCATTTTCTCCNNGCAGCCGAGACGCGGACGCGATCGTGGGCACGGTCGACGTCTTCGTGAGTAATGATTACGACTTCGTCTTCGTTCTGGGCGACAACGGGCTTCATCGTTCGAGCATGGGATTGCTTTGCGGTATCGAGCTCGTCCCCACCGATGCGTCCCGCCGTTTTCCGGAGGAGATTAGCGCAAGTATACACGATGAAATAAACTATGGTTAACCAAAATAGATTGNNGTCCCTTAACGGGCGGTGCGTTGGTCGGCTGAGGAAACCCATACGCGCTCAGCGGCCGCTCGGCCCAGAGAGATGTTGCCGGTCATGGTGGACAAAGTGAGGGTCTGGTCATAATTGCGTTCGAGGAGACGCAACTTTGCTCCGGGACGAATGCCGCGGGCTTCGAGAAACTCGAGCAGGCGGCGGTCGCGCTCATAGATTCCGCTGACAGCGTAGGCTGCTCCGGGCGCAGCGTCGGCGAGCAGCAGCAGGCCGCGATGGCGGCGACTGGCGGGGCTTTCCATCTCGCTGAGATTGCCGTGAGGGCAAGCGCCTCCTTTGCCTAATTTCGCGAGAAGTTTAGCTTCGAAGTCAGGCGAGACGGCGTGCTCTAATCTTTCCGCCTCGTCGTGCACCTTCCACCACTCCATGCCGAACAGTTCCGCCAACATGCGTTCGATGAGATGGTGACGGAGCGTGAGCTTGCGTGCAATTCTGCGGCCAACGGCAGTGAGGCGCACATGTCCGTCGGCCTGGACGCGAACCAAGCCGTCCTTCCTCAATCGTCGCACCGCCATGGTGACGGCGGGCGCCGACACCTTCAGCCAGTCCGCGAGCCGCGCCGAGATGACAGATTCCCCTTCACTTTCGGCCTCGAGGATGGCTTTGAGATAGTCTTCCTTGGAGACGGTGATCATCTGGGGATGATTATACGACGGGGAATTAATTGTAGTTAATTGTGGATCGATGATGGCTGATCGTTCATTGCCAAACTTAACTTTCGGGTCAGCCGCCCTGAAAATCAGCAATCCGCAATTTCTCCTCCCGTTTGACAGTTTTCCCGTCCTGCCCATAACCTTGATTCTCTCTGGCTATGAAAGTTCTGGTTCTGGGCAGCGGTGGACGCGAGCACGCGCTGGTATGGAAGCTGCGGCAGTCCCCGCGCACTTCGAAGCTCTACTGTGCACCGGGTAATGGCGGCATTGCGGATGAGGCGGAATGTCTGCCGGTTGACCTGAGGAACCTGGATTCGATCGTGGGACTGGGCCAGCGGCTGCAGCCGGACCTTACCGTGGTGGGCCCTGAGTTACCGCTGACGTTGGGTGTGGTGGATGAGTTCACCCGGCGCGGATGGCCTGCGTTCGGTCCTANNCGGCATCGTATTCCCACGGCTCCCTACGCGATCTGCGATTCGATCGAGCAAGTTCGCTCGGCCCTGACACACTTTCACTTGCCAGTGGTGGTGAAGGCCGACGGATTGGCGGCGGGCAAGGGCGTGGTCATCGCACCGAGCAAAGAAGAGGCTGCCGGCGTGGCGGCCGAAATGTTCAGCGGCAAGATGGTGGGCGAGGCGGGTTCGCGCGTGGTTCTCGAAGAGTGCTTGACGGGCGACGAACTTTCGTTTCTCGTGCTGAGTGACGGGGAACGGGTCGCGCCCCTGGTGGCTGCGCAGGATCACAAGCGAGTGGGCGATGGCGACACCGGGCTCAATACGGGTGGAATGGGTGCTTACTCCACGCAAAGCATCATTGACGACAAGATGCGCGACTGGCTGGTGCATCACATCGCGCGTCCCGTGGTCGAGGGCATGAAGGCTGAGGGTACGGAGTTCAAGGGCGTGCTTTATTGTGGGCTGATGATGACGGCTCGCGGGCCGATGGTGCTGGAGTTCAACTGCCGCTTCGGCGATCCGGAGACGCAGCCCATTCTGATGCGACTGGAGAGCGATCTGCTCGATGCGCTGGAAGCGTCGATTGCAGGCCGGGTCAGCGAAGGCGATTTCCGGTGGTCGAGCGATGCGTCGGTGTGCGTGGTGATGGCTTCGGGAGGATATCCGGGGACATTCGAGGTGGGGAAGAAGATAATGGGACTCGACGAGGCTGGGGCAGTCGATGGAGCGAAGGTGTTTCACGCCGGGACGTCGAAGCGCGATGGGGCGTTTTATACCGCTGGTGGACGCGTGCTTGGCGTGTCGGCGCACGCGCCGGAGTTGGAGGCGGCGGTACAGAGGGCATATCAGGCGTGCGAGAAGATTCGGTTCGAGGACGCGCACTATCGGAAGGACATCGCGGCGCGCGCGATGAAGAAATAGCTCCGAGGAGATTGATGAGCAAACCACTGGTGTCTATTGTGATGGGAAGTGATTCCGACCTCGAGATTATGCGCGAGGCCGGGAAAGCGCTGGAGGAGTTCGGAATCGCTTATGAGATGGATGTGACCTCAGCGCATCGTTCGCCGGAGCGTACGGCCGACTTTGCGCGCAAGGCCGCGGGGCGCGGCATTTGCGTGATTATTGCAGGAGCGGGAGGCGCGGCGCACCTTGCCGGAGTAATTGCAGCTCACACTACGCTGCCGGTGATCGGTGTTCCGATTCCTTCCACATCCCTGCAAGGGATGGATTCTTTGCTTGCGACCGTGCAGATGCCGGCGGGCATTCCCGTGGCGACCGTGGCGATCGGCAAGCCAGGTGCGACAAATGCCGGCATCCTGGCGGCGCAGATGATTGGGTTGAGTGAT
>PMHI01000058.1:4296-17311 GCA_003156615.1 Acidobacteriaceae bacterium
CCTACAGCTTCAGTCCCTTCAGGTATTCACGGAACGGCTGTCCTAAGTCTTCGCGCTTGAGGGCAAACTCTACGGTTGCCTTGAGGAATCCCAGCTTGTCTCCCGTGTCGTGGCGGCGGCCTTCGTAGACGTAAGCGTACATCTTTTCTTCTTGCAGCAGCAGGCGCATGCCGTCGGTGAGCTGCAGTTCGCCGCCGGCGCCCGTTGGCGTTTTGGCAAGGCAATCGAAGATCGCCGGGGTGAGAATATAGCGGCCGATGATGGCTAAGTTTGAGGGAGCGTCTTCGGGCTTGGGCTTCTCCACCATATTCTTGATTTCGTACAAGCGGCCCCCGAAGCGGCCGTCGGCGGGCTTCACGTCGAGAACGCCGTAGGAAGAAATCATTTTCCCTTCAACGATCTGAGTCGCTAAGACCGAACACTGAGTCTGATCGAAGACCTCGACCATTTGTTTCAGGCATGGGACCTTGGCGTCGATCACGTCATCGGCCAGGAGCACGGCGAAGGGCTCCTGGCCCACGAGTTCGCGCGCCATGAGTACGGCGTGGCCGAGGCCGAGGGCTTCTTTCTGGCGAACATAAGCGACGTGAATCATGTCTGAGATGGAGCGCACGATCTTAAGCAGGTCGGTTTTGTTGCGCTGCTCGAGCATGGTTTCCAGTTCGTAGCTGACGTCGAAGTGGTCTTCAATGGCCTGCTTGCCGCGGCCCGTAATGATGAGGATCTGGTCGCAGCCCGATGCCATGGCTTCTTCCACGCCGTATTGGATGATGGGCTTATCCACCAGCGGGAGCATCTCTTTGGGTTGGGCTTTGGTTACGGGCAGGAAGCGGGTGCCGAGGCCGGCTGCAGGGAATACGGCTTTGCGGACTTTCATGGGCATAGGGCGGTCGTTGGTNNCGATCGAACCAGCTTAGCTCAGCCAGCCGTCACTGAGGTATCTTCCCGCTCGCGCCTGACTGTACCTCGGATGACTCCTCTGAGCTGGCCAGCTGTTCTGCCACTGCACGCAACGCGCGCAATACTTCTTCCGCGGCCCTGGCCTTCAATACAAACTTCAACATGCCATCTGGGGTGAACTGCGCGCCGCGCTGGGCAGAGACGAAACGGGCTAACTGCTCGGGATCGACTGCCGCATCTTGGCGGAACTTCAGGGTGACGAAGTCGCGTTTGCGCTCGATGACGATCACGCCTACTTTCATGCACAGAAGTTTCAGCGAGGCGTAGTCGAGCAGGTTGCGGACTGCTGGCGGAGGCGGGCCGTAGCGGTCCTCCAACTCGGCGGCTACGTCGGACAGTTGCGATTCGGTTTCTACTCTGGCGACACGTTTATACATCTGCAGCCGCTGGTTCTCTTCGGGGACATAATCCGTGGGAATGCGGATGTTAAGGCCGAGATTGAGCTGGGTTTCGGCTTCGTCGGGCCCGGCTTCGCCTTTCATCTCACGCACGGCGCGCTCCAGCATTTGGGTGTACAGCTCGAAGCCGATAGCCTCGATGTGTCCGCTCTGCTCGCCGCCGAGCATGTTGCCCGCGCCGCGGAGTTCGAGGTCAAGCGCAGCGATTTTGAATCCGGCGCCGAGGTCGGAAAATTCTTTGAGCGCGGCGAGGCGCCGGCGCGCGATGGGTGTCAGTTCGATTTCCGGCGGAAGCATGAGATAGGCGTAGGCGCGGCGGCTGGATCGGCCCACGCGTCCGCGTAGCTGATAAAGCTCCGAGAGGCCGAGCCGGTCGGCGCGGTTGATCAGAATCGTGTTGCACAGCGGAATGTCCAGCCCGTTTTCGATGATCGTGGTCGAGACCAGAATGTCAGCTTCGTGATGCATGAATTTCAGCATCACTTTCTCGAGTTCGCCTTCCGACATCTGTCCGTGGCCGACGATGATGCGCGCCGGGGGAACCAGCGCTTGGAGCTTGGCCGCGATCTCCCAGATGGTATCGACGCGGTTGTGGACGAAATATACCTGGCCGCCGCGCTCGAGTTCCTGCTCTATAGCGGACTGGACCAGCTTTTCGTCCCAACCGGCGACCACCGTTTGGATGGCCATGCGATCTTTGGGCGGAGTTTCGATCACGCTCATGTCGCGCAGGCCGATCAACGACATGTGCAGGGTGCGCGGGATGGGCGTGGCCGACATGGTTAGCACGTCCACCTGCTTGCGCATTTGCTTGATGCGCTCTTTGTGGCGCACGCCGAAGCGCTGCTCTTCGTCGACGACGAGCAGGCCGAGATCGGAAAACTTGATGTCTTTCGAAAGGATGCGATGAGTTCCGATGAGGACATCGATCTTGCCGGCTTCTGTCTTTTGCAGGATCTCTTTTTGCTGCTTCGGGCTGCGGAAGCGGCTGATCATTTCGATAGTGACGGGAAAGGGTGCAAAGCGCTGCTTGAAAGTTTCAAAGTGCTGGAAGGCGAGCACGGTGGTCGGGGCCAGCACGGCCACTTGTTTGTTGTCGTTGATGGCCTTGAAGGCGGCGCGCATCGCGACTTCAGTTTTGCCGTAGCCGACATCGCCGCAGAGCAGGCGATCCATGGGCTGGGAGGATTCCATGTCGCGAATGACGTCTTTGATGGCCTGCGCTTGATCATCGGTTTCGTTGAATTCGAAGGCATCCTCAAATTCGCGAAACCATTCGTTGCCCTGCGAAAAGGCGTGGCCTTCTGCCAATTTTCGCTCGGCGTAGAGCTTGAGCAGTTCGTCCGCCATGTCTTTCATGGCCTTGCGCACGCGAGCCTTTGTTTTGGACCAGGCAGCAGTGCCGAGATGACTCAAAGCCGGCTTGGCGCCCTCCGATGAGCGATATTTCTGAACGAGATCGAGGCGCGTCAGTGGAACGTAGAGTCGCGCGGCTTCGGCGAATTCGAGCAGCATGAACTCGGCGGGGCCATCGCCGTGATTGATTTCCTTTAAGCCCTGATACTGGCCAATACCGTGCTCGACGTGCACAACGTAATCGCCGACCTGCAGATCGCGGAAGTCGGAAAGGAAGGCCGAGACTTTCGATTTTGAGCGCTGCGGACGCGAGGCGACCGACTCGGATTCATCGAACAGATCGCGTGCACCGAAGACTGCGAGGTGGGCCTCGGGCAGCAAAACGCCATCGGGGACGTAGGCCGTGGCCAGCGTTGTGGTGAGTACTTCGCCGGCGAAGTAGCTGGTCTCGTCGGCGTAGCTTTCGCCGCCGCGGGTGCGGCTTCCAAGACGAAATGAGACGTTGTACTCGGTGAAAACATCGGCGAGGCGCTCGACTTCGCCGATGTTTGGCACGGCGAACAGGACGCGTTTGCCGTCGCGGTTGAGCTTTTGCACTTCCTCCAGCATGGCGGGAACCGCGCCATGGAAGCGGGGCGAGGGCTGAGAGAGAAATGCGATGGCGGAGTTTTCGCCTTCGTCCAGGCTGCGGGTAATGCCGAGATGCTCGACATCGGCGCCGGGAAGTGCTGCGGTTTTTTGCCACCAACCTTCCGGCGGCAGGTAGAGATCTTCGGGACGGACGAGATTGCCGACGCCGCTGCGCTCATGGGCTTGCTCGACGCGGGTCCAGAAGCGGTCGAATTCCTGCCTGAGCTGATCGGTCTCGTCGAGCAGGACCGCGGCGCGGGGGATGAGATCGAAGATGGTGCTGTTGGCTCCGGCGACCGGGGAATAAAACTCCCAGCCGGGAAAAACGTTGACTCCACCGGCGCGGACGGCGGCTTCGACAATGTCTTCTGTGCCCACGATGCGCTTGCCGCTGAGACGGGTGTGAATCGCGCCGAGCAGGTGTTCGCTGACCGGAGTTTCGGTGAGCGGGAGCAGCAGAGCTTCATCTACCGGAGTAGAGGAGCGTTGCGAGGCGGGATCGAATTTGCGGATGGAATCGGCTTCATCGCCAAAGAACTCGATGCGCAGCGGGCGGTCGACCTCGGGCGAGTAAACGTCGAGGATGCCGCCACGCAAGGCGTATTGGCCGGGCATTTCGACCACGTCGGTGGAGGTGTAGCCGACGGTGTTGAGGTGCGCGAGCAGCGCTTCGAGATCGAACGATTCGCCGCGGCGAATGGTGCGGCCAAGATCGGCGTAGTAGTCGCTGGAATGCAGGCGGATGGCGGTGGCCGCAACCGGCGATACCACAATCGATACTGCGCCAGTCGCGATCTTCCACAAGGCCGTGGCGCGTTCTTCCTGGAGTTCGGGGTGCGGCGAGAGATTCTGAAACGGAAGCACGTCGCGCGCTGGCAGAGAAATGACTGATTCTGGATCGCAGGCGGCAGTGAGTTCGCAGAAGCCGCGAAGGACAGGAAGAAAGTCTTCGACGGCGCGGTTGTCGTTGACTACAAAGAGGAACGGGCGTCCGGCGGCGCGCTGAAACAACACCAGCAGCAAGGCTTTCGCCGTGGGAGTGAGGCCGGAGACACGAATACGCCCCGTGCCCTCCTTGAGGTGGGAGGCTACACGCGCGAAGGCGGGAAGCTTTTCTACGTCCACGAAGAGTTCGCGGACGAANNGGCTAGTGACGCAGCAGCGGGCGAGTTAAGCAGGTGGGGCCACCACTGCCGTTGAGGCAGAGTTCGCTGCCGGGGAAGGTGCGGAGGTCGAATCCGGCTTGACGGAGACGGGCATTGGTTTTGTGATTTTCTTCGAGCGCCAGTAGGCGCTTATCGCCGAGCGCTAGAACGTTGCAGGCTAAAGTATCGCGCTCGGAGGGGTCTATTTCGATGAAGTTGAATCCGCGGGACTCGAGCAGTTCGACGGTTTCGACCGCGAGGCGAGGGAGGTCGACCACTGCGTTATGTTCGTCGAGCAGGCTGATCAGAGACATCAGATGCAGGCAGGCGGACGGGCCGGGGCCGCAAAGCAGCGGCGCGGACAGAACTTCCACGCCTTTGGGTGCGAGCAGGGCACGCATCTGGCTAATGCCGGCGGCGTTGGTGCGGTATCCGCGGCCGATGAGCAACGTTTTGGCGTCGAGCCAGACCATGTCACCGGCTTCCGTGGTGCCGGGGGCGATGATCTCGGCCAGCCTGGGAATGGTAAGCCGCAAACAGAAGGCGCCGTGATGCGAGCCCTCGGAGGCGCGATTGGCTTTGCCGGGACGCATCACGATCAGGCCGTAGTCGGTGGGAAGAGACGCATCGTGGGTGTAGACGGCGTCAAGGGAAAGATCACTGGCTGGAGCCAGTTCGATGACCTCGGCGCCGGCAGCTTCGAGTTCATGGCAGAGAGCATCGTGCTGCCCGTGCGCCTGTTCAAAGTCCGGCGCGTGCTCAAAGCCAAGGCCGCGCCAGCGGGCAGCATACTCCGGCCGGTTCCAACCGGCGGTACGGGGAGAACACACCATGACGCGCTCCAGCGTACCGACCATGGAGTGTCCGTTGAATCGGACTTCAGGAATTGCTGCGGCCGTCATCTTTAGCAACGCACGTTTAAGGGACCAAGCTCCGCTTCCGCGCACCGGGCCATGCTCCGCAAAGGTTTCTGAAGCGGGCGACCGTCCTACGAATCTATATGGTCATTATGGCAAAAGCAATGTGGGAAGGCGCGGTCCTGGCCGAAAGCGATGCGACGGTTGAGGTGGAGGGCAATGAGTATTTTCCGCCGGATGCGATCCGTAAAGAATACTTCAAGGTGAGCGAGGCGCACTCGGTGTGTCCTTGGAAGGGCACGGCGAGTTATTACGACGTTGAAGTCAAAGGCCAACGGAACGCCGGTGCGGCTTGGTACTATCCTGAGCCGAAGCCGGCAGCTAAGCAGATCAAGGGGTACGTGGCGTTCTGGAAGGGCGTGAAAGTGGAGAAGTAGCGGCCTCCGAGCTCGCTCGACCTGGCGCTACGCTTTCTTCGAAGAACCAAATCGTAATTCCGCGGGAGGCGCTCGGCTTACGTGCCTGGCGAGTCCCGCCGATCCAGCCCAACATCTTCGGACCGAACGCCAGAGTTGCCTCGCCAGCTACGCTGCCGATGCTCTTCAGATCGATGGTTGAGCGCCGTTGCTAGGTGGTTTGTTTTGTTTATGTCCTGCTAGAAGTCGGCATGGAGACGCAAAGTGCCCACTGTGATTGGGCCTCGGACCATGTTGTAGCCGGGATTATTGACGTGTTGCAAGTCGAAAGCGGCGAAGATTCCCCGCCATACGTGTGCGGTGTAAAATCCCTCGAAGATTTTTTCGGGGCCATAGGTCAACCCGCCGTCACCAAGAATGAATCCCAATCCTCCGAGCGCGAGATAGTCCTGATGGGCTGCCACGATACCATTCGCTACGAAGGCCACTCCCGCCCGGTCGTTTCGGCGATGCCACCGGTTCCCTTTCGAAAAGGCGCCTAGTTCCAGCGTGCGGTCATCTTCGGTGTACGCGAATGACTCGTTATGGCCATCGCTCCAACCCAGCCGGCCAAAAGCAGAGACATTCGAAACGATCTCCTGCTCGAAGTTAAGCTCGAAGCCGTACTTGTGGCGTCCCTGTCGGCGGGTCGAAACAATGTTGGGAGTCGCGGTCTCGTCCTCGAGATAATCCGCGATGGCCTCTTGATAGTTTCCCATGTCGGCTTGATTCAGATAGCTCAGTAGGCGTACCACGCCCGCCCGGTGCGCGATCAAGCTTCCCCGCGCCTCCAGTTCGAAGGTTTCCGCGCGAGCACGCGCGATGTCTGCGTCCAGTTGGATGCCGTTCGCAATCTTCGGCATGAGGGTTTCGGCAAATCGAGCCGAGAACCAGTGATCGTCGTATTCGACGATGGCGCCGTCGGTGTAGCCGCGCGTATTCGCCGAGTAGTCAAATGCGCCGTCGTTGTCCACGGTCCAATTGAGAAATTGCAGGTGGGTGTCGCTCCCGAAGGAATTCAGGTCGAAGAAATCGACCAGGTCGAATTTTCCGGCACGGAATTCAATTCGCCGCGCCGGAAGCGACGTGGCGAGATGGAACTCGTCGCGTTCCGCTGCGACTCGCTCGTCGGTCAGCGGGATGATCTGCCGCACCATGAGCCGCGCAAGATAGGGTTCTTTTGAAAGCGGTACCCCCTCTACGAGTCGCACGGAATCCAAGTTGGTGTAGCCGGCGAGGCCGAGAGCGTTCCCGATTCCGCTGCCGGTCGCATCCTCCATGTCGGCGAACACTTCCGTCGTATGCGTGACCTCGTAGCCGGTGTAAAGCGTCAGAATATGTGTGGTGGCGCTCTGAGTCCATGGGGTTAGGCTGTTTGGTCCGTTGTACTGCGCCGGGAACGACGGATGCCACTGGAGAACGACGTTTGCCTGCCCCGAGATCCAATAGCGGCTGGACTCCGAATGGGGAAACATCGTCAGCAGGTCGGCGGTCGTATCCGCGGTCGCCGGAGCGGCCTCGGTGCCTGGTTGCGCGGTCTGCTGTGGCGAATTAGCCACATCGGTCACGGCGGTTGCGTCCCTCTGCAGCGCGGGATAAGACTTTACCGCAGAGGGTGCGTCCGGCTGCTGAGCCAGTGCCGGAACAGTGGCGGTGGCGGCCAGGACCACGGGCAGCAGCCAGCATGTGGCGAGACTTAGGAGTTGGGACTGTCTATGCATTTCTTACGAAGCCCTCGATGGACTCGTGTTGATGCAGCGCAGCAGGCCTGCATTGGCGGTTACGACCATCACTACCCCGCATTCCTGTTCTCCCCGCTTCACTTCTTTATTTGCTCTCAGCAACCTTCCTCTGCCGCCCATTGCATGCGGAGCACGCGGTTGCCGACACTGTCGGTGACCACGACCCAGTTCATGCGCGGAGTGTGCCCCGTGTTTTGTTCCCACCGCGGGGCGGAAACATCGTAACGGATTACGCGCGCGAGCTCGGTCGTCGCCATCGCCATGGGTTGTGCTAGCGCAGTCATGCAAGTCACTCGTCATTGCCCTCCTTATCTATGATTTCTGACCACTTCGTTTTGATGTCACGGTTCGAATAAGGCGGTAAAGTGTTCATTCAGATTTGCGAGAGAAACAACGCGCCGATCAGCACCCCTCTCGGGCGGGTCGCGTGGCGGAGCTTCGATCCCTCGCCGTTCTTCAGTGGTTCGGTCAGAAGAAGCAGAGGTGAGGCGACAGGCAGGATGCTTATCAGGACACCTGACCGCTGGTTCTACGCGGAGTGCCCTCACTACGATGCGGAGGCTCGGGTCCAAACTGGGTCTGCCTACGTCCTCGTTCGGTCTTCGGTTTTGACGCGTGCTCTGGATTTCCCACCAAAACTCTTATAGCATACCCCCCTAGGGTAAGTGCAAGGAGAAATGCACGGAAATGAGAAAAAATGCAAGATAAGATTCCGGTGGTCTCGAAGGAAAAACAGAAGCTCCTGTTCCGCATCAAGCGGATACGCGGACAGTTCGCGGCCGTCGAGCGCGCGCTCACGGCGGGGGATGAATGCGCAGACATCCTGATGCTGCTGGCTGCCATTCGAGGCGGGGTGAACGGGTTGATGGCGGAGATTCTGGAAGACCACATCCGCCTGCACATGATGAATCCGGATCACGAAATGGAGTCCCCCGAAGAGTTGGGCGAAGACTTGATCGGCCTGGTTCGCGCCTATCTGAAGTAAATCGGGCCGACGTACAGCAAATAAGGACAGCCCGGAGCCCCCGAAGCTGTCCTTTGAACCCTCCCGGTTAGAAGGGCAACGTGATGACCCTACATTACCTCGGCGATGTTGCAAAATGATGGCGGAATCGTGAATATCTCATGAATTCGTCTGCGGCGGCGCTGCTATAGTAATCGCGCGGTCTTCTCTTTTCTTTTGACATCCTTTTTGTGGGAGCCACGATGCCGTCCACAACGTCCCGAAAGGTTGAGCAGTCGCGCCGTTTGCAGCAACGCGCCGAGAGCATGATCCCCGGCGGAGTGAACTCGCCGGTGCGCGCGTTCGGTTCGGTGGGTGGCGACCCACCGTTTATCGTACGCGGCAAAGGCTCGCACATCTGGGATGCCGACGAAAACGAATACATCGATTACGTCGGAAGCTGGGGACCGCTGATTCTCGGCCATGCCGCGCCGGACGTCCTCGATGCCATCGTAGGCGCGGCCTGCGACGGCACCAGCTTTGGAGCTTCCACGCCCGCTGAGGCCGATCTCGCCGAGTTGGTGCTCGGGGCGGTTCCCTCCATGCAGAAAGTTCGCTTCGTCAGTTCTGGAACCGAAGCTACGATGTCGGCGATCCGTTTGGCGCGTGCTTACACCAAGCGCAAATATATCGTGAAGTTCGAGGGCTGCTATCACGGGCACTCCGATTCTTTGCTGGTGAAGGCAGGCTCGGGGATGGCTACGCTGGGCATTCCGGGATCGGCCGGCGTTCCCGAGGAGTTCACGCAATTTACGCTGGCGCTGCCCTTCAACAACATCACCGCCGTGGAATATGCCTTCCAGAAATTCAAGCATCAGATTGCCTGCGTGATCGTGGAGCCGGTAGTGGGAAACATGGGATGTGTGCCCGCGACGGACGATTATCTGGTGGCCTTGCGCCTGATTACCGAGCGCGAAAGGTCGGTACTGATTTTTGATGAAGTGATGACCGGATTTCGTGTCGCTTTCGGGGGAGCGCAGGAACTTTACAATATTCGTCCTGACCTCACGACGATGGGCAAGATCATCGGCGGAGGCCTGCCGGTCGGTGCCTATGGCGGTCCCAGCGAAATTATGAATCTGGTGGCGCCGTTGGGACCGATGTACCAGGCGGGTACGCTCTCCGGCAATCCGCTGACGATGGCGGCGGGATGCGCGATGTTGAAGCATCTGCGCGATCACAAGCAGGAGATTTATCCGCGAATCGATCGGTTGAGTGGAATGCTGGTCGAAGGCGTTGCCGCAGCTGCTAAAGATGCCGGCGTGCCACTCTGCCACAACCGCGTGGGATCGATGTTTACCTGGTTCTTCACGCCGGGACCGGTGACGGACTGGGATTCTGCGTCGAAGTCAAGCACCGAAGCATTTGGCGGATTCTTCCGCAGCCTGCTCGACAACGGAGTGTATCTGCCACCGTCGCAGTACGAGGCGGCGTTCCTGGGCTCGACCCACACGGAGGAGGATGTTCGGCAGACGATTGCGGCGACGAAGCAGGTGTTTGCCAAATCATAGTTCTCATTTGTGGGAAGGCAACACGGTCCAGATTTCAGGATCCTCGGTTCCCAGCACCCACGAACAAAAGCCCTGCAGATTGCGGTCACGGACCAAATTCAGGCGCTCCTGGAATCCGCGTTTGTCGGTGTAGAAGACCCACTCGCGAGTGTCGTCCTTGTAGAAATAAAACCAGGCCGTGCGGTCGAACGAGTCCCATTCGGGATGCGGATGATAGGCAGCCAGATATTCATCGACTTCCTGCTGCCCGACATATTCGGCAGTTGGGTTGGGTTTCTCATCCTTTCCCGGATCTCCGGCGAACCAGTGATATCCATAGACGGGAATGCCTAGCGACAACTTTTCTTTGGGAACCCATGACAGTGCATATTCCAACTGCTGTGCGGTCCAGGGATAACCTGCAACCGGTCCGGGCGCTGTCCAGCGCGTATTTTGATCGTAGGTCATCAGGCAAATCAGGTCGACGGTCTGGGCCAGAGCCTTTAGATCGTATGCGCCGCGCCAGTTGGCATAGAGCCAATGAGAGTAGCGGCTTTCCCCCGGACCGCCGGGAGCGTTGGGCACAGTAGCGATGGTAAGTTGCAAGCCTGCCTTGTGGAGCGCGGTCGCAGTTTCGGCAACCAGGTTTGAGAGCAGATCGCGATCGGTCCACAGCACATTTTCGAAGTCGATTTGAAAGCCGCTGTATCCGTTCCTTTTGCACTCTCTGAGAAGCGACTCGACGAAGGCGAATCGCGCCTCGGCGGTTGCAAAAAGTTTGTGCAGGTCAGCCTGGACAGTAGTAGCGACGATCGGCATCACCGGCACATGGTGCTGCCGAGCGACCTCCAGCACCTGCGGATTCGGTCCACCCCACATGAGTCCGTTGCCGTCAACGCCATACCAGGCGGGCACGAGAATGTCGATTTTGTCAGCATGTTCGGTGAATGACTTGACGGAGTTGGGGCTGTCCGTCATGTAGAAAAGCGCCTTGGGCTGTGCCACGGACGTGACCGCACTTACCAAAAGAAAAAGCACGAGGTGCTTCATCGGGCAACTCCTGATGGTTGGATTTGAATTCGAATCGCGAGAACCGCAAGGTTGCATAGAAACCATTTGCTCGCAGTCAGATTTCAGCAAGGAACTTCGGCTTCCATCATCCGTCCATCATCTGCGGAATGGTGAGAAAGTCATAGCCTTCGGATTTGTAGCGCGGAATCAGATGATCGGTAGCGGTTACGGTATTGGGGCGATCCGCGCCCATTTGCTTGTGCCCCCCATCATGCAGCAGGATGACGTCGCCGCCGCGAATCTGCCTTGTGACCTTGCGCTCGATCACGGCGGCAGACGGCGCGTTCCAGTCATAACCGGTTACGTTCCACATGACCGGCTCAAGGCCAAGTTCGCGAGCTACGCGGAGTACAGCGGGGCGGCGTCCTCCGAAGGGCGGGCGGAACAGATTGGAAGGTTGGCCGATGGCGTCTTGCAACGCGGAGCGGCATTGGGTGAGCTCCTGGCGGATTTCGGCTTCGCTTTTGAAGGTCAGCAGCGGATGGGTGAAGGTGTGGTTACCGATGACGTGGCCAGCCCGGACAATTTCACGGGCGATTTCCGGACGTTGCTCGACGTAGCGTCCGATCAGAAAAAAAGTCGCCTGCACGCCTTGTCTGGCGAGGACTTCCAGTAATCGCAGCGTGTGTGGGTCGTTCGGACCGTCGTCGTAGGTCAACGCAATCTGGCGCGAGCCGCTTGTCAGTCCCCTGAAAGTTCGCCCATACCATTGCGCCGTCGGCGCCATCGACTGGTAACCCGCGGCAACAGCGGCCGCGGCGGAAACGGCGGTCAGGGCGAGGGCGAGCATAGAGGGATTGTAAATGCCAGTCATGAAGTCAGAAGGAACAATGCAGAAGTTAAGAGCAATCGCGCGGCCCGTGGTGTCTGCTTCTGCACTCTGACTTCTGATTTTTGCTCTTTCCCTTGCTGTTAACTCTTCCCTCAATTGCCACTCGGCGTCATCCGAGCTATCCTGCAAATTCCGAGTCACTGCGAGCCCATGGCCAATCTCTTCGAACTGCCCCGCTACATCGCGGTGGAAGGTCCCATCCGGGTGGGCAAGAGCACGCTGGCCCGCATTCTCGCCGAACGCCTGAATGCCCAACGCGTGATGGAGCCCGAGTCCAATCCATTTCTCGGCGCTTTTTACGAGGGCGAGCGGGGCGCGGCGTTTCAGGCGCAGTTCGCCTTTCTGGTGCATCGGTTCGAGCAGTTGCAGGCGCTTGATCTCGGCCCACGCTCGCAGAAGACGGTGGTCGCCGACTACATCTTCGAGAAAGACAAGCTCTTTGCCTGCCTCAATCTTACCGACCAGGAACTCGATACCTACAACCGCTACTACAACCACTTCCGTGCCCAGTTGCCTACGCCGGACCTTGTCATCTACCTGCAGGCCACGCCCGAGGTGCTGAAGAAGCGTCTGAGAAAGAAGAATGCGCCGGGCGAGCGCGCCGTCAGCGACGAATATCTGGAGGAAGTGGTCAAGGCGTACGAGCACTTCTTTTTTCACTACACGTCGTCCGACCTGCTGATCGTCAACACCTCAGACATCGATTTTGTCGACCGCAACGAAGACTTGCAGGAATTGCTGCGCAAGGTGACCGAGCCGATCAAAGGCACGCAATACTTCTTGCCACTGGGTGGGGAGGCGGTAGGGGCGTAGAAGGGCGATTGAACCCTACGACTTCTCACGGCGTCGCTCGCGCTCTGTTTCCGCAAACAATTCGTTAAATGCGGACGGCTGGCCGGGTTTGGGCGTGAGGCATCCCCCTGATTTCGTTCCTGCGGCGCAAAGTCATCGGAGCCATCACAAATCGGCCTGGCTCTTCGCCTCGGTTGACGCGAGTGATCTCAAGTCGCTTACGCAACTCGAACGGAATCGTCACCTGACCCTTGGGATTGACCATGGTGCGGAGCATCATCGAT
>PMHI01000542.1:0-3687 GCA_003156615.1 Acidobacteriaceae bacterium
CCCTCAGTATTCACTATGCTGAGATCCCGGTCGCGCAAGCTGAAGGTGACGACCTTGCTTTTACCGCGTGCCAGATGAATCCGCTGGAAACCCCGCAGCTCTTTTAGTGCGGTGCTCGCTACTCCCTCGTGCGTCAGGTATAACTGCACCACTTCGTCGCTATCCACAGCGCCGCGGTTAGTCACCTTCGCAGAGATCCTCACGTCGCCATCCCCCGCGATGGATTCGCTACTGACTTGTGGATTGGTATATTGGAATGTGGTGTAACTCAAGCCATAGCCGAAGGGATAGAGCGGATCGTCGCTGAAATAGCGATACGTGCGATTCGCCATCGAGTAATCCTCAAACGGAGGTAACTGATCGACACTCTTGTAGAAAGTAAGCGGAAGGCGACCGGCGGGACTGAAGTCGCCCGCTAATGCTTCGGCGACCGCTGTACCTCCAGCTTCGCCTGGATACCATGCTTCGAGGATCGCGGGGACGTGGTCGTTTGCCCAGTTCACCGCCAGCGCGCTTCCGTTAGTCAACACCAGCACCGCGGGCTTACCCGTCGCATAGACGCGTTCGAGCAATTGTTCCTGCGGCGCGGGAAGATTAAGACTTGTGCGGTCTCCGCCGGAAAAGCCGTCGGCTTTGACTTTCATCTCCTCGCCTTCGATTCGCGCCGAGAGCCCCAGCACCAGTACCACCAAGTCGGACTGGCGGGCCGCCTTCACTGCATTGTCTTCTTCGCGTCCGGGCACGCCCCAAACCAGCTTTGCCTCAGCCGAACGAATCGTCTCGAAGTATTCGATCTTGACGGCGTATGTTTTGCCCTTCTCCAGGTGAATTGGTTTGGTCTGCGTCGAGGATGGCCGATGCGGCGTCCAGTCGTCCACCAAAGGATCCCCATCAATCCAGACGCGATACCCATCTTGCCCGGTCAAGCCCAAAATGTAATCGCCCGTCGTCAACGGCGACAGCACGCCCGTCCATCGCACCGAATAATTACTCTTCAGTTTCGGGGACACTCCGTTGAAGGCCCATACAAAGTTCACGTCCGAGTCCGTGCGCCGCATCACCGGTTCGCCTTCGAGCTTTATGTTGTCAAAGTACTCCGCCGTCAATCCGTGCCTGGTCCGCGCCGCGCTGGTGTAGAGCACCGTAGCCGGAACCGGATCGACGACTGTCCCGATCAAGCCAGTCCCCTCTACATAGCGAATTGTCGATTTCGGAAAACGCTTACGCATGCCAGCCAGAATGGTGACGGGAGCCGAGGGCGTACCATTGTAATTCCCCTCCAAGGCATCCAGACTGTCCGCATCCGGCCCAATCACGGCAATCTTCGGATAGCTTTTCCGAAGCGGAAGAAAGTGATTTTCATTCTTCAGCAGCACCAGCGACTCGCGCGCGGTCTTCAATGCCAGCTCTCGATGCGCCACCGTGTCGTTGGCGGACGAACCAAGGTTCGACCACGGAACCATTGCCGGCGGATCGAACATGCCGAGCCGGAAGCGTGCCGCGAGGGTTCTAGTGAGAGCAGTATCGACCGTGGCCTCCGGCAGAATGCCCTGATGCACGGCGTTCAGAGCAGCCTCACGTTCCAGATGAACGCGCGCCAGCGGAGAGCCGCAGATGAGATCGGTACCGGCGGCGAGTGCAGCCGCTACACCGTCCTCCTGCGTAGCTTTGAATTTGTGATGCGCGCTGATGTCCTCAATTGCGGCGCAGTCGGAGACAACGTAACCCTTGAACTTCCAGGCGTCGCGCAGATGTTCGCTTAGCAGAACCTTGTTGGCGCACGCCGGCTCACCATTGATCGAGTTATAGGCGCACATCACCGATTCCGCATTGCCTTCGATCACAGTTGTTCGAAAGGCGGGCAGATAGGTATCTTCCATATCATGCCGCGAAACGGGTACATCTACCTCATGCCGGGTCCCCTCCGGCCCGCTGTGCACGGCAAAATGCTTCGGCGTCGCGACCGTCTTCAGGTACTTGGGATCGTCCCCTTGCAGCCCTTTGACAAACGCCAATCCCATGCGCGAGGTCAGGTAAGGATCTTCGCCATAGGTTTCCTGCCCTCGTCCCCATCGCGGGTCGCGAAAGATGTTGATGTTCGGCGACCACACAGTAAGGCCCTTGTACCAAACGGTCGAACCATCCTTGCCTTTGTCCGCGTTGTACTTTGCCCGGAACTCGGTGCTGATCGCGTCCGCATCCTGGAACAGCAGCGCGTCGTCGAAGGTCGCGGCCAGGCCGATGGCCTGGGGAAAGACCGTGGCAACGCCGGCGCGCGCAACCCCGTGCAAACCTTCGTTCCACCAGTTATATTCCGGAATGCCCAGACGCTCGACGGCGTCGGATGTGTGCCCGAGCTGAGAGATCTTTTCTTCGAGCGTCATCCGCCGTTCCAGATCGCGGGCGCGCTCCTCGAAAGAAAGGTTCGTATTCTTGTAGGCGGGAATCGAATCTTCCTGTGCAGCGGAGAAGACAGCCGTCCCGGCGAGCGCCAGCAACAGAAGGGTGGTCACCTTGTATTTCATTCAGCCTCTGGGTTGAACCAAGTCCCGCACCAGCTTGTGGAGCCAGGAGTATTTGTGGAGAGAAAATAATACCTCGACCGGACAAATAATCTTGCGTCCGCGAACGTGGAAGGAAACAATACTGCGGAGAGACAGGGCATGATGTCAGATCCTCACCCACATTTTCGCTCGCAAAACCATCAAGGCACACTTCGCTCGATTGCATACGTCTGTGCTCTGCTTATGAGCAGTGCATGCAGCGGAATCGCCCAGGAGAAATCCAGCACGCTCGATCTTATCCGACTGGCGAAGAGCGGCAGTCCGGAGTTGGCGCGGAGCGTTACCCAGACTTTCAGCGCGACTGAACTCCGGGCTGGAACCGTGGCCAAGGGGCATCTTTCCTCGTTTTTCTTTGCCATCGACTCTGCCTCGAAGCCCACTCTCATCATCGATGGAACGCAGGGGCCTGAACTACAGCCTGTCGCCAACACTTCGCTTTGGTATGCCGTCGTGGGACTGCCGAGGCAGGGCGCGCTCCACTCCTTCTTCTATCTCTTGCAAGGCAAGCGTTTTGGAGGATCGACCGACTTGGCGGCATTTGGCCCGCTCGCCTACCTGGAACCGAATGTTCCCTCCGGAACTCTTTCCCCGCCGCTCGTGCACACCAGCAAACTTTACGATGGGATGCAGACGACGTATTGGACCTACGCTCCCGCGCAATACGAACCCAAAGTTCCGGCGGCACTGATGGTCATCGAGGACGGGCAATATTACATCGACCGCAACGGCAATATTCCTTTCCTGAACGTGCTCGACAACCTTACTGCGCTGAAGAAACTTCCAGTCATGATCTGTGTGTTTGTTTCGCCGGGAAAAATTGCGAACGCTCCGGGAACTCCCACCTACGCCGCCGCGAAAGCGTATGGAGACAACTGGCACCGGCAACTCGAAGATGCCATGCGCAGCATACAGTACGANNTCCGCAAAGACGCCTACAGCCGCGGGATCATGGGATTGTCTTCTGGAGCTATCTGTAGCTTCAATGCAGCCTGGCAAATGCCTGAGCAGTTCAGCCGCGTCATCTCGTGGATTGGCAGCTTTGTCAGTCTGCAGTGGAAGGAGAATCCGGCGGACCCTGACGGCGGACAAGACTATCCCGACAAAATTCTCCGCGAATCGAAGA
>PMHI01000542.1:3697-5203 GCA_003156615.1 Acidobacteriaceae bacterium
TTCAGCTTCGGCGAGGGAACCCACAATGGCGCTCAGGGCGCAGTCGAACTGCCCGAGGAACTGATCTGGTTGTGGCGGGATTACGATTCTGCCCAAACGCACGAGGAGTTCGAGCAGGACACGGAGGAGCGGGCCAAGCCGCCATTTCGCTTTACGCTGGTGGATCGGGACGCGGACAAGTAGGCACTCCCGCTTACTCCGTGGGGCTAGGCAACAGGAATGGAGAGCAGCACGGTTTCCCGGCTGGCTGAAATTCCATCAACTCCACCCGAATTCCATCCGGATCATATAAGTTGAATTGCCACTTGCCATCGCGTCCGATCTGCGCCCCAGAGTGTTTTCCGGTCAGCTTGTCGCCTTCATACAGCGAGGTCACCGCCGGTTGCATCTTCGTCACTCCTAAAGAGAAGTGATCGAGCACGCCCAGCGTGTCCTGCGACATCGACGCCGGAATCCCCGTCTTCTCCGGTCCTTTTACGAGCATGTATTCGAGCCAGTCAGTGCCGTCGGGAACCTGCTGAGAGATCCAGTCGGTCGTGTCGTCCTTCATCCCGCCATGCCAGTAAGGCCGAAAGCCCAGCAGGGCACGGTAGAAAGTGTCTTCGGCAGCCGGATCGTGAACGAGGTATCCGATATGAATCATGTGCTTGCTGAGCGGATTCGTCGATACCGATGCCGGATGTGCCGGCGGCTGCACGAACTGCACTCCGTTTCCCTCGGGATCTTTGACCTCGAAATACTGGCTGCCGTCGTTGCCCTTCGACACAATGGACGGAACGGCGACACCGTGAGCCTCAAGGTATTTTCGCAGTCCCTCCGCGTTTGCTGTGTTGTACCCGATGTGATCGAAGCGATTAACCGAGGCCGAGCCTTGCGGCAAAGGCAACACCTCGACGAATTGGATTACGTTGAAATAGTAACGAACACCTGCTGGATTCTGCGGGTCCGGTCCCTTTAGCCCGCCCAGATCGTGCACATAAAAGTGCTCCGTCTTCACCGCATCGGAAGTGTAGACGCTGAGGTGGGAGATGCTGGTGATCCTGGGACGTTCCTGCTGTCGCTCTTGACCGAAGGCGCGCCATGCCAGAAATAGAGGCAGGGATAGGAATAGAGACAGATATGAAGCCAGACCCACCGCTGCCCACTGTGCTGCCGATCGCGATCTCATTGTTGGCTCCGTTTCACTCGTTGTCACGATTAATGGCCAGGTATCCGCAAATGCGCTACTCGACAATATCCGCTATGCGATGGGTGCGCCCGCTGCCTTATAAATCGCTTCGATGGCGAGCATGTCTTTCAGGCCCTCTTCGCCGGGCGACTCCGGTTCCTGGTTGTTGCGAATGCAGCTGGCGAAATGCTCCGCTTCAAGCACGAACTGGAACGGAAGCTTACCAGTGCCGAGTTGGTCGATCGATTCTCTGCCAACTGCTCCTTGCAGGTGGACGCCGTCATAGAGGAACGCCGGTTCCATCACGAAGTATCCTCTCTCTCCGTTGATGTTCAGAA
>PMHI01000655.1 GCA_003156615.1 Acidobacteriaceae bacterium
CGATGACCGGATCAAAGCCACTTACGAGACTGTTCCCTCCCCCAAGGGCAACGGAAGCATCAAGGGATATCTCGTGCGGCCGATCAGCGCCGACACCCGCTCCGAGACGGTAACGAAGTTGCCCGGCGTAATCGTGGTCCATGAAAATCGAGGCCTGAACCCGCATATCGAGGACATCGCGCGACGGTTCGCCTTGGCCAACTTTATGGCATTTGCACCGGATGGGCTCACCTCTCTGGGCGGCTATCCAGGCGACGACTACAAGGGCGGCCAGTTGTTCAACAAGGTCGACAAGGAAAAGATGTCTGAAGATATGGTGGCCGCGGCCATGTGGTTGAAGTTGCGCCCTGACTGCACGGGAAAGATCGGCGCTACGGGCTTCTGCTATGGAGGCTCGACCGCCAACATGCTAGCGGTGCGGCTCGGAGCCGACCTGGCGGCAGCAGCCCCGTTCTATGGCGCTCCTCCCGCCCCAGAGGAGATTCCGAAAATTAAGGCGGCGATCCTAGTGCATCACGGGGAACTCGACACACGACTGGCAGCGACGTGGCCAGCTTACGACCAGGCCTTAAGCGCGGCGCACGTTCCACACGAAGGCTACATTTACCCGGGTGCTGGACATGGCTTCAATTGCGACGCGACGCCGGAACGGTATAACAAGGTCGCGGCCGATCTGGCGTGGCAACGCACGATCGACTGGTTCAACAAGTACATCCGCAGCTGATTCCGGCTCCTCCGTGGGAAACTGCACCGCGCGGTTGGCCAAAATGAACGGGGGGAGTGACCGGACACCTGCTGTTCGGTTGGTGGCGTTCTTACTCACGCGACCCGAAGAGATCCGCCTGAGAACAATTGGCTTCGCGGTCCTGAAAGTTGCTCAACCCGACGCCCACCAGCCGAAAACGCTGCTGCGGCTGAAGGCCCACCCGCTCTTGCAACTTCAGCGCGATGTCCGTCAGTTCCTCGCAGGACGAGGGAGGTGAGCCCGGTGTATGGCTACGCGTGAGAATTTTGAACTCGCTGGTCTTCAGTTTGAGAACCACCGTACGGGCGATTCTTGCTTCCTTGCGCGAAGCCGACCAGAGCTTTTCTGCCAGGCGCCGGATCATGGGCTCGGTTCCTGCCAACAGTACATCGTGCTCAAACGTATCCTCGACGGATACCGATCGCGTCGGCCGGTCCGGGACGACTTCACTTTCGTCGACGCCCCTGGCGAGTTCATGCAGGCGAACGCCATAACGCCCGAAGCTAGCTTCGAGTGTGGCCCGATCGAGAGTTCGTAAATCCCCGACAGTCTGAATTCGCAGTTTTGCCAGCTTGTCTCCTGTCACTTTCCCCACGCCCGGCAGCCTTCCAACAGGCATTGACACCAGAAACGTATCAATCTGCTCGGGCTGGATGACAAAGAGCCCATCTGGTTTGCGCCAGTCCGAAGCGAGTTTTGCCAAGAATTTGTTCGGTGCCACGCCGGCCGAGGCTGTCAAGTTCAATTCCTGGTGGATTTGCTGGCGAATCGTGCGCGCCACAAGCGTTGCGGTCGGTAGCCCGGTCTTGTTCTGGGTGACGTCAAGGTACGCTTCGTCGAGCGACAGCGGCTCGATCAGGTCGGTATGACGCTGGAAGATTTCTCGCACGCTCTTTGAGACGGCACGATAACGGGTAAAGTCCGGAGCGACGAAGATTGCGGCGGGACACAGGCGTTCCGCGCGTACCGCGGGCATAGCCGATCGCACTCCGAAAGCCCTGGCCTCGTACGAAGCTGCGCAGACGACGGATCGGTTGCCTTTCCAAGCCACGACCACAGGCTTGCCGCGCAATTGCGGATCATCGCGCTGCTCCACCGATGCGTAAAACGCGTCCATGTCGACATGGATGATTTTTCGCACGATCATTTCGCGATCCAAACTAACCGCTTGCCTTGAGGCGGCGCCTGTCGTCGCTCGGAAAGCAGAGCACAACTTCGTGCCGCGCCTCCATTGTCGAAAAGCGTTCTCAGCGCTTCGATTCCGAATCCGATTTCGAACTTGCCGACCGCGAGGACCGATATACAAAACACTAAAAAGCAGCCTCCCAGAATGGTACCTGCCATCGTGATCCTGCCGACCTGCCACCTCGAACCAGAGCAGCACACCATTACCGTAGGGTCTGTCGGCGCGATTGCCGATGGGGCCGTGATGATGTTCGACTGCAAAGTCGTGCAATTGCAGGATAAGCGAGCCATCCTTCACCAGTTGTTCATATTGCCTGCCGCCGTGACCCCCGCGGCAACTCAGCAGGCGCTGATACCACCGGCTGCTGGNNAACTCCTCTTTGGCGACCAGGTATGAAGAAATTTTAGAAACAACAGCTAGGGCTGCGATCCACTTTGAAACCGCAATGCGGCAAGGTCTGCTTCATAGTCAAATCGGGCATTGGCCTCGGCGATCTGCGCCTGTGTCTGTTGTAACTGGGCCTGACTTAACTCAACAATCGAGCTGAGCCCCAGGCGATACCTTGTATCGGCCAGGTCCAGTGCGGTGTTGGCCTCT
>PMHI01000628.1 GCA_003156615.1 Acidobacteriaceae bacterium
GACACCTACACGGCCGAGCGGCGCCCGGTCGCCGAAGCCGTTTTGGCCAACACCCTTGCCCAGGTCGCCATCATGCGGCCCGATCCACAATCGGGCGCGATGCGGGACCTCGTGGCGAACCTCATGCAGCTTGATGACGTAAACCGCCTCATCGGCGAGATGACGAGCGGCCTTTCCACCCGCTACGATTTCGGGTCGGCCCTGGATGATGTCGGGCGGCTGATCGGCGACAAGCGGATTCGCCACGGCGACGCCGACGTCTCGCTCTACGATGTCATGCAGGACGGCATGGGCGTTCTCCTCGACGCCTCAACCGAGGGGAAGCTTTCCGAGCTCGTTGCAGCCAGCACGCAGAGGATACGTTGCGTCGGCGTCGATAGAGGGCCTTCGATGCTGATCCGTCCCGATGCCTGCATTGCCTGGGCCGGTGANNGTGAGGAAAACAACACAGACGGATTGGAGGAAGCGCTCCGTCGCTGGTTCACCCTAGCACTTGATGACGGGTCTATGGTGCGATCCGAACATTGATTATCTCTGGCACCGCCAAATTCAGGGGCTCATTGCGGGCAGGATCAGGCCAGCTATGATGTGATGGCCGAATTCTCGAAATGGCTGGAGGCAGGCGAGGAGAGCATCTTCTCCTTGGAAACAGAGAAAAACCTGCCAGGTGCATCCTACGAACTGCCTGAAGCCGCGGCCAGAACTAAAAAATTCCCAGAAATAAAATTTTCCCGACGGCTGGTAGAATTCCGGTCTGGCCGTTCGTCGTTGTAGTGAAGGCCGGGCAGAGAACCCCGCCTGAAGGACTATTACAGGAGAAGACATGCCGCAATATCTAGTTGCTATTCAACACCCCGAAAACTACGACCCGTCGCTGGAAGGTGAAGCGATGATTCGCGACATCGGCGCACTCAACGAAGAGATGGATGCCGCAGGCGCCCGGTTCTTCGCAGGCGGTCTGGAATCGGCAAGCCACGCTAAATCGCTGCGCAAGCAGCCCGGCGGCAACGTCTCTATCACCGACGGCCCCTACCTCGAAGCCAAGGAACACATCGGCGGCTTCTGGATCCTCCAGTGCGCCGACATGGACGAAGCGCTGGCCTGGGGACGCAAAGCCGTCGTCGCCTGCCGGGTTCCTGTCGAAGTGCGAGCGTTCCTCAAAATCCGGCCGAATACAAAATCACTTAGCCACGGAGACTCGCAATGAGAAAGCTTTGTCCTCAGGCATCGTTATCAATGCCTACAAGGTCGCTGGGCCTTTGAAGAACCAACCATAGGAGCAAGTCAATGCGTTTCATGATGATGGTGATCCCCGAAGGATATGGATCGGCTGCGCCGGATGTAGCACCCAGCGCGGAAGCAGTAGCGAAGATGATGGAGTACAACAAGTCGTTGCAAAAGGCGGGAGTCCTCCTCGCACTGGATGGACTGTTTCCTCCTTCCACGGGAGCACGTATCTCTTACATCGACGGCAAGCCGACGGTGACCGACGGGCCGTTTGCGGAGTCGAAAGAAGTCATCGGCGGCTACTGGATCATCCAGGTGCGCTCACGCGAAGAGGCCATCGAATGGGCAAAGCGGGCACCCATGTCCAACAACGAGAGGATCGAAGTCCGCCAGATTCACGAGATGTCTGACTTTCCCGAAGACGTCCAGAAGGCGGCGGAAGGGTTCGAGAAACTGACCCGGTAACCTCATACGTATGAGCGATGTCCATAAGACGATTGAGGCCGTGTGGAAGATTGAGTCCACACGCCTCATCGCCGCGATTGCTCGCGTGACCCACGATATCGGCATTGCCGAGGGGCTGGCGCAGGATGCGCTCGTGACTGCCCTCGAAGTTTGGCCCGAGGAAGGCATCCCTGACAATCCCGGGGCATGGCTGATGACAGCGGCCAAACGGCGCGCCATCGATTCGTTGCGGCGCGGCCGCATGCTCGTACAAAAGCGTGAAGAGATTGCCCGCGAGCTGGAGTGGCAACAGCAGCGGCTTGGAGACGCTTTGGAGCACTCGCTGGATCAGGTGATCGATGATGACGTGCTGCGGCTCATCTTCACCGCGTGCCATCCCGTGCTTGCGGTGGAAGGACGTATCGCGCTCACGTTGCGCCTGATCGGCGGCCTCACCACGACGGAGATCGCGCGTGCGTTTCTTGTGCCGGAAAAGACGCTGGGCCAGCGGATCTCTCGCGCCAAGAAGACCCTCTCGGAGGCACACGTTCCCTTTGAGACGCCGAGTGGGGACGAGTTGCGTCGCAGGGTTGAGTCCGTGCTTATGGTGGTTTACCTGATTTTCAATGAGGGCTACACCGCGACCTCGGGCGATGAATGGATGCGGGCGGCTCTGTCTGAAGAGGCGCTGCGCCTGGGGCGCATGCTGGGGCAACTTCTCCCCGGCGAATCGGAAGTTCATGCACTTGTGGCATTGATGGAGTTGCAGGCATCGCGCAACGCAGCGCGCCGGGGCAAAAACGGCGAGGCCGTCTTATTGCCGGATCAGGACCGCTCCTTGTGGGACTACGCGCAGATCCAGCGAGGAATGACCGCGCTCGAACAAGCGCAAAGACTAGGCGGTGGCGCGAAACCCTACGCGTTGCAGGCAGCCATTGCCGCATGTCACATGCGCGCTTGCACCGCCGAAGAGACAGACTGGGACCGCATCGTTCTTCTCTACGACGCCTTGCTGCAAATCAATCCATCTCCAATCGTGGCACTCAATCGCGCAGTCGCTGTCGGCATGGTCCAAGGCCCAGCCGCAGGACTCGACGCACTCGACGCAGCCGCCACCCTCGCCGGTGACTCTGCGCTAGCCGGCTACCATCTCTTTCCCAGCGTTCGCGGAGACCTGCTGATGAAGATGGGCAGGCTCTCTGAGGCACGTGAAGAAATCCAACACGCCATCGCAATGACGAAGAACCTGCGGGAACAGGAATTGCTGGCGAACAGGTTGAAGCAGTTGGAGAAGGCGGCGTTCTCCGTATAGGTGCGGTTTCTCTCCTTTGAAACGCCCCAGGGTCCTGGCATCCCGGCGTTGAGGCCCGATCAGAATTCCTGGACACTGGCCGACCTTTGAGGATCTATCTCGGTTCGGCGAGTGCATTGGCGATAATGCGCCAGTTGAGATGTCGGCCTAGTTTAACGGCTATCTATCTGACCCTCTGTAAAAGCTCGCGCAAAGGTGACGCTCGACGAGGATTGATCTGCTGCAACCTTCAGGATTGCAGCCACACTGCGGCTAACGTCGTGTTCGGTCGTTGCCCAGGAGGACACGCTGATTCGCATTGCTTTGCGCCCCTTCCAAACGGTGCCGCCACACCAACAGGTTCCATCTGCTTGCACAGCGTCGATGACCCGAGTGTTGATTCCGTCGTCTCCGAAGGAGACTAGCACTTGATTCAGCACAACGTCGTTAAGAACCTCATACCCTCCGGCGCCAAGAGCCTCAGCGAATGTTGTAGCGTGTTGACAGCAACGGTCGATGAGCTCGACCACACCTTGTTTTCCGAGGGAACGCAGTGCCGCCCAGATTTCAACCGCTCGAGCGCGACGCGACGATTCAGGCCCCAGTTGCATTGGCTGCCGTTTCGAGTCAGCGTCCGGAGGATAATAAGACGCTGCAATCGACATCGAGCGGCCCAGGGCTTCTGCATCCTTTACGATTGCGATTCCGCTATCTTGCGGCACATTGAGCCATTTATGCGCATCCGTCGCCCAAGAATCGGCCTGCGCAACACCCTCCACCAAATGCTTTCGATGATGGCTGACGGCAGCCCAGAGACCGAAGGCGCCATCGACATGCACCCATGCACCCATTTCGTGCGCAATATCGCAGATCTCACCGATCGGATCGCAGGCGCCAGTATTCACGTTACCGGCCTGGACACAGACGATCGCCGGCCCGGCTACGCGAGGCAGAAGGGATGGCTTCATGCGCCCCTGAGAGTCAGCGGGAACAATATGCACATGGCCCCTTCCGAACCCGAGCAGTGCCAAGGCTTTGAGCATCGTCGCATGAACCTCCTCGCCGACGATTACTGTGACCGGAGGAGCTGAGAATAACCCGTCTCGTTCAACATCCCATCCCGTGTTCCCCAAGACGCTGCTCCGCGCCGCGGCGAGCGCGGTCACATCAGCCATCTGTGTGCCGGTCACAAAGGCTCCGCCACAGTCTGGCGGCAGGCCGAGTAAATCGAGTATCCAGGAAAGAACGACGTCTTCCATATGTGCAGCGACGGGAGAAATATCATACAGACAGGCATTTTGGTCCCAGGCATCTGCCAGCCAGTGAGCCGCAACGCTGGCTGGCAAAGCGCCGCCAATTACCCCTCCGAAGAAACGCCCACCCAT
>PMHI01000026.1:0-188 GCA_003156615.1 Acidobacteriaceae bacterium
TGAGACGGGCACTTCTGCTCCTCCCGCTGTTTCCGAGGTTTGTATATGTGCTGCGAGTTCTCGAAGGTTACTCCTTGTCGTTTCCTTCGGAGCGTTCGCTGAAGCCTTGATGCCGGTGCAGTTGGCACGAGCGCGCCAAACAGATCGGAGCGGAATTGACGGTCTTGAGTGAACTCGGAGCCGGCACG
>PMHI01000026.1:267-2683 GCA_003156615.1 Acidobacteriaceae bacterium
GTGCCAGTGGTCGCATGCGCTACGCGGCTAGCTGATTGAAACGACCAATCCCGGACGATCCGTCGACATTCGGACGGTCGCCTCACACGTCATCTCTAAGCAAGCCCTAAGTACGCCCAGCCTATTCTCTTTGTATTCAATTCTCCGTCTCAGGTTTCGGATGCATTGGCTTTCGCCCGATTGATTGGCAAGCGAAGTGCTTCAGGAAGAGACGACTGTTAAGGAGGCTTATGATCGCGAACTACTTAAAGGCAGGGCTCATATGCGTGTGCGCCCTTGGAATGTACAACAACTCAGTTGCCCAAACATCGGGTACGCCGATCAAGAACATCGTGCTGGTACACGGAGCGTGGGCAGATGGTTCTGGCTGGCGGGACGTTTACGACATCCTTGTCAAGGATGGCTACAACGTCAGCATCGTGCAAGAGCCGGAAACGTCCTTCAAGGACGATGTGGCTGCGACGAAGCGCGTCTTAGCCCTGCAGGATGGACCCTGCATTCTCGTCGCTCACAGCTATGGAGGATCTGTCATTACCGAAGCGGGCAACGATCCATCGGTCGTTGGCTTGGTGTATATCGCGGCCCACATGCCGGATTCCGGTGAGAAAGAGTCCGAGGACGGAAATCGCTTTCCGAGCGACCTGGCCAAGTCAGGCGCCATAAAGAAAACACCGGACGGTTTCACATACATCGACCCGACACGATTTCATGAATTGTTCGCAGCCGACCTCCCCGCCGACCGGGCCGCGTTCATGGCGCGCTCGCAGGTGCTCAACTATGCGGACAATTTCTCAGCGACGATCACCACGGCTGCCTGGAGAAGCAAACCGAGTTGGATGGCGGTGGCGACGAAGGACAGAACCATCAATCCCGATCTCGAACGGTGGTACGCGAAGCGTGCGAATAGCCACACGGTGGAAATCGAGGGAGCCAGTCATTGCGTATACGCCTCCAGACCAAAAGAGGTTGCAGCTCTAATCGAAGACGCGGCGACGCACGCACGGTGAAACCGCGTGAAACAAGTCTTGCAAGATCGAAGAGTTGTTACGAGTGAATGAGGAATAGCCTGATGAATAACGAAACGCAACAAAGATCGCCTCGCTGCTGGACGACACGTCGTGACGAAAAAAGAAGACGTTTGCAACTTATCTCATCCTGGATGAATGGTCTGCTGCTTCCAAAAGAAAAGTTGGTCGAGTCCCTGGAAGTGCTGATTGCGCCGGGAGATCGGATCGTGCTCGAAGGCGACAACCAGAAGCAAGCTGACTTCCTGTCACGTTCTTTGGTCAGGGTCGATCCAAAGAAATTGCATGACCTGCATTTGATCATTTCCAGCATCAGCCGGCCGGAGCAACTCACGCTGTTCGAGTTGGGGATCGCGAAGAAGATCGATTTCGCCTTCGCAGGCCCGCAAAGCTTGCGGGTATCTCAGTTGCTTGAAGACGGTGTCCTCGAAATCGGCGCCATTCACACCTACGTCGAGCTCTACGCGCGTCTGCTCGTCGACCTGGCGCCGAACGTTGTGTTGGTTTGCGCGGAACAAGCCGATCGTGACGGCAACCTGTACACAGGACCCAGTACGGAAGACACGCCGGTGATCGTTGAGGCTGCGGCATTCCACGACGCGATCGTCATCGTGCAGGTAAACGAAATCGTCGAAAACCTTCCTCGTGTAGATATTCCGTCGTCCTGGGTGGACGTAGTCGTCGAGGGGGATCGTCCGTTTGCCATCGAGCCGCTTTTCACCCGGGACCCGCGGCAAATCACCGATCTTCAGATTCTCATGGGGATGATGATCATTCGCGGCATCTACGAGCGTCACCAGGTCCACTCGCTCAATCACGGCATTGGTTTCGATACTGCCGCGATTGAGCTTTTACTTCCGACCTACGGTGAGTCGCTCGGACTGCGGGGCAAGATCTGTGAACATTGGGCGTTAAACCCCCACCCGACTTTGATTCCTGCGATCGAGAGTGGATGGGTCAAGACTGTTCACTGCTTCGGAAGCGAGGTGGGAATGGATGACTACACGCGCGCGCGTCCTGACGTTTTCTTCACCGGGCGCGACGGCAGTCTGCGTTCGAACCGAGTCCTCTGCCAGCTCGCAGGCCAGTACGCAGTTGATGCCTTCATTGGATCGACGTTGCAGATCGACGGTGATGCTAATTCATCGACAGTTACTACAGGTCGAATTGCCGGCTTCGGTGGCGCACCGAATATGGGACATGATCCCCATGGTCGCCGCCACGCGAGCCCTGCATGGCTCGATCTCAAGACAGACCCGAGTCCNNATGCCGATCGCACCGGTCATGATCTACGGCGACGATGTGAGTCATGTCGTAACCGAGGAGGGTATCGCATACCTCTACAAAGCCGAAGGCATCGAGGAGCGCCGCCGTGCTCTTGCAGCGGTAGC
>PMHI01000026.1:2756-7440 GCA_003156615.1 Acidobacteriaceae bacterium
GATGATCTGTCCAGAACAGATCTTGCGAGGATGGATCCTCTTGAGGTCGATTCCGTCTCGAAGAGTCGTCATTGTTCGCCGCGCGCCGCAGAACGATCGCGCCTGCTTGCCAGTCTCGCTTCCCAGTCGTTGATCGCTGAGGCAGAGCTGACGCCGAAGCCTGGACTCGTTGACCGGCGTGGATCGGGAGCGCATAGCGATCTATCGCTCGACCTGATGAGGCTCTCTGCGACCGTTCTGCAGCCGTACTTTGTCGCTATGAGTTCAACGTCAGTGGGCCGGGACGCGGATTCTGTCTTACGACAGGAGCTTGCCGCAATCGGACGCGAAGCGGAATGCTTGATGTACAAAGTCACGTGCGGAATCAACACGCACAAGGGTGCCATCTGGAATCTAGGCCTTCTAATCGCCGCAGCTGCCCGCAGGGAGAGTCAAACTGTGCGAGAAATAGCAGCGGCGGCGGGCGCCATCGCCAGACTTCCCGATCGCCCACAGCCTGAGCTCATTACGCACGGCGAAATGGTGCGAAACCGTTACGGGGCCACCGGCGCACGTGGAGAAGCCTCGAATGGCTTCCCGCATGTTGTCGAGTTCGGCCTTCCGATGCTGCGCGAGCGACGAGCAGCAAAATGCTCCGAAGAGATCTGCCGCCTCGATGCGTTGCTCAGCGTGATGTCCCAAGTCGACGACACGTGCGTTCTATATCGGGGCGGGAGTGAAGCCTTGTCTCTTGTGAAGTCGGGGGCGGAAGCCATTCTGATGGCAGGTGGATACGGCAGCGCCCACGGACAAACACTCATGCGCGAACTCGATGGCCAGCTGATCGCGAGACATATTTCGCCCGGCGGAAGCGCCGACCTATTGGCCGCAACCATTTTTCTGGATACGGTCGAACGCGAGCAAAACGAAATAGCCAAGGACCAAAGCGGTTGGGAGGAGCGAGATGGAGCAGCTTAAGTTCGAGTACCCCTCGGCAAAACGGCACGTCACAAAGAAGGCACACGTAGGCGTCGTCGGTTCTGGGGATATGGAGGTTCTGATGCAACCGACCGAAACAGGCAGTGCCTACGTTTCGATTCAAACCAGCGTCAACGGCTTCAGCAGCAGCTGGAAGGCGGTGATGGACCGCTTTTTCTCGAAGTACGACGGCGCCGTACGCATTGATATTAACGATGCCGGTGCCACGCCCGGCAGCGTAATGCTGCGGCTCGAACAGGCAGTGGAGGTGATCGAATCATGAGCTATGCAACGGTGATTCCAGAATTTGTCCTGCGGCAGAGCTTTATCGAACTGGATGCCAGAGCGCGGGCGCAAAGCCTGATGGATCCTGGTTCCTGGCGCGAACTGGTTGGCCCATTCGACCGGATCGAATCTCCCTGGTTGCCCGAGCAAGGCATCGCACCACAATTCGATGATGGCTGCGTTGTTCTCAAAGGCGCGATCGCTGGTAAGGCGACCGTCGTCATTGCACTTGAAGGAGGGTTCCAGGCGGGCAGCATGGGCGAGGTCTCGGGCGCCAAGATGGCGGCCGCCCTCGATCTCGCAACTAGAGATTCGCAAAACGGTAAGAAAACGGTCGCGGTCTTGTTGCTCGAAACAGGCGGCGTGCGCCTGCAGGAAGCCAACCTAGGACTCAATGCTATCGCCGAAGTGATGGCGTCCATCCTGGCGCTGCGGCAGCATGCTCCAGTCATCACCGTAATCGCGGGCACCGTCGGATGTTTCGGCGGCATGGCCTTGGCGGCGGGGCTTTCGAGCTACATCGTGATGACGCCGGAAGCGCGACTCGGTTTGAACGGTCCTGAAGTGATCGAACAAGAGTCCGGAATAGAGGAGTTTGATTCTTCTGACCGTGCTCTGATCTGGGCAATCAACGGTGGTGAACAGCGTGTTGCCATGGGAGTCGCCGATGAGCTCGTTTTGGACGATGCACAAAAAATCGCGGCGATTGTCCGTAGCCACGTCGAGGCTGGACTGCCGGCGGTACATCGCAGTCAGCAGGTCGACCTCTATCGCGAGCGTATTCGAGCGCTCGACACATCGCGGCAGATCGATCCATTGACTTTAAGAGAGACCTGGGGCGGCAAGACAACGGTCAGCAAGACAAGAAAAGGAGTCACGCGATGAGTATCCAAGTCGGACTTCGCGGTAAAGCATGGTTTGAAGCGTTAACGGGGAAGAATTCACCCATGGCCGGGGATCCGGACTCCGTGCTCACGGCAGACGTCAAGATCGGTGAAGACACAGCGCGATTTCTCTGTGTGGTGCCGAACCCACAGGCGCGTTTTCCCTGTGCAAGGCGTGGAGAAGTTGGTCTCGAAGAAGCTTATACGCTGGCGGCGCGCGTGAACGAGGTGATCGAGCAAAATACGAGTGCCGACAAACAACCGATCAGTGCTCGGCCCATCATTGCCATCGTTGACGTAAAGAGCCAGGCCTACGGACGCCGCGAGGAGACTGCCGCTATCTTTTTGGCCTGTGCGACAGCAGCGGAGGCTTATGCTTCCGCCCGCATGAAAGGACATCCGGTGATCACGCTGGTCGTAGGACAAGCAATCTCTGGAGGCTTTCTGACCCACGGCTATCAGGCCAACCGAATTCTCGCTTTCGACGACAGCGATGTCGTGATCCATGCCATGCATAAAGAAGCGGCGGCGCGAATCACTCTTCGCACCGTTGCGGAACTGGATCGCCTGGGACATGAGATCGCTCCCTTGTCGTACGACGTTCGCGACTACGCAAAACTCGGCCTGCTTCATAAATTGCTGCATGTGGAAGATCCCGACAAGCCGGCGCAGGCCACCGTGACTCAGGTGCAAAAAGAGTTGATCGATGCGGTTGCAGATGCCCGAGCAGGATCTACAGATCTCGGCAATCGGCTGACTTCTAAGGCTGCGCGTGAGACGCGTAAGGCAAGCGTGGCCGCACGTGCACACATCGAAGAGCAGTGGATGAAGGCGTGAGGACACTCGAATGACAAAGGTTCTTGGCGACGCGTTGGTCCCGATCTTTGCCGGCCTGCTGCTTGGCTATTTCGCCGGGCTGTGGCGCCGAATGGACAATCAAAACGTGCGAACTCTCATCACCTTCGTGATGAGCTTTGCCATCCCTTGTTCGCTCTTCCTCGCGATCGCGAGTACACCGCGGACGGCATTGCGTGAGCAGGCCGCGGCGGGTCTTGTCCTGGCCATTGTCTATGCCGTTTTGTATGCGGTCAGTTTCGTTTGGACTCGCTCCCGAGAAAACCTTAACGCCTCAGACAGCTCGGTGGTCGCACTGACTCTTGGATTTCCAAACTCGGCAGCGGTCGGCTTACCATTGCTCGCTTCGGTTTTCGGTTCGCGAGCCACGGTCACGGTGGCCACATCTCTCGCAATCGGCTCCATCACTGTTTCTCCGATTACCCTGGCAATTCTTGAACGAAGTCGCAGGGGCTCCGCTGGGGTCTCCGGAANNATTGTTTGGGCGCCACTGCTGGGGCTGGCGTTTTCTTGTGCAGACTTGACTCTTCCTTCTTTCATACATCGATCTCTGGCTGTCATGGGATCAGCGGCTGACGGTTCGGCGCTTGTGCTTACCGGTCTGGTCGTCTCTGCTCAGAAATTTGAAATTCGGGGAAACACATTAATTGCTGTTCTTCTGAAGAACATTCTCCAGCCGGCGATCGCTCTTGGGATCTGCATGCTGATTCATCTCAACATTGAACAGACGCGTTACGTGACGCTAATCAGCGCCATGCCCTGTGGTTTCTTCGGAGTTGTGTTTGGCCGGGACTTTGACTCAAATCCGAAGCTCGCCAGCTCCGGCTTGATCGCTTCGTACCTGGTCGGCGTCGGCTCACTCGCCGCATGGATTGTGATTGTGAACCATATTGGTTGAAGTGAGTGGGAGGATTTGTACAAAAGGGATTGCTTTTGTGAGATCGACGCAGCCAATGTCCCGCGCATTCAAGTACAAATCGAAAGCGGCCAGACTCGCGGCGGGGCCGTGCTTTGAGGGATTCTGAATCTCGACATGCCGCATATCCGAGCCGATCTTGCACCTCGGCCGAAACTGTAGAGGAAGAAAACCATGGAAGCAGTGCGAGACGATGAGCAAAGTCCGCCGAAAGCGNNGCAGGTGGATATATGGATGCCTTCTCCTACCTTGCTCATGGTCACGTCTTCGCGAACTCGCAGACCGGAAATTTTGTGTTCTTCGCAGTGTTTGCCTCGGGAGGACAGTGGGCTCAGGCAGGGCGGCACTTGCCGCCCATCGTGGCCTTCGCGCTGGGAGTGGCAATCGCCAAGTTGCTTGATGTGCACTCAAGCCAGCACCCATTTCGCGCCGCACTGCATTGCCAAGCCTTCGAGCTTGCGATCCTCTGCGTCCTTGTTCTCGTTGGAGCTCGTATGCCAAATGCAAGCGTCGTTCCTATCATCTCCTTCGTCGCAGCCCTGCAAAATACCAGCTTTGACAAGATCGGGCCCNNTAAGTCTGGGTTTGGTCTGTTGCTCATTTCTTGTAGGCGCGTTCTTCGGAGCCAGCTACACCAGATTCCATATGGAGCATGTCCTTGTACCATGTGTCGCAATAGTGGCCGCAGGGTTTCTTCTGACGTGGAGACTGAGAAGGAAAGCGACAGTTGGTATGCTCCCCAACATGCCGTGAATGCAGAAATCCGTAGACCAGTTGTTCCCTCGGT
>PMHI01000026.1:7508-7668 GCA_003156615.1 Acidobacteriaceae bacterium
CCGCTGGCCAGATCTCGGTCGGAGTTCGGGGCGCCGCGCGAAGCGAACGCTGGGCTGGGTGCTGCAGCGAGACCCTAATAAAGAAGATAGTTCGGCCGGTGGAGTTGCTGGTTCCAAGCCGGACCTCAGCACATCTTCGTCGGACCCCTGCATTGCAGGC
>PMHI01000736.1:0-16451 GCA_003156615.1 Acidobacteriaceae bacterium
AACATGATGTCGATGAGCGGCGACACCAGCGGCAGCAGAATCTGGAAGATCACGATGTTCGGCAGCGCCACGAAGCCCAGCGCTCCCTTGCGCGCGAAAACTCCACTGTGCTTGTAGACAGCTTGCAGAATGCCGAAAGACCAGCGAAAACGCTGGCGCATCAGCCCATTCGCGTTAGTGGGGGCCTCGGTGTAGGCCAGGGCCATATCTTCGTATTCCACTCGATAGCCGCGGCGCAACAGAGCCATGGTGAGATCGGCGTCTTCGGCGACGGTGTCGATCTGGTAGCCGCCGGCCTCGCGCACGGCGGAAACGCGCCAGGCCCCAATCGCGCCCGGCACCACGCTGACCGCGCCCAGAACATCCAGAGCGCGGCGCTCGAAGTTCTGGCTGGTGATGTATTCGAGGGCCTGCCAGCGCGTCCATAGATTCACGCGGTTTCCAACCTTGGCGTTGCCCGCGATTGCGCCGACTCTAGGATTGATGAAGTGCGGCACCAGGCGCGAGATCGCGTCGCTGGCGATGATGGTGTCGGCATCGATGCCAACGAAGAGTTCGGCATCTCGAATATGTTCGATTCCGTAGTTGAGAGCCTCAGCCTTGCCGGAGTTCGGCTTGGTAAGGATCAGGACCTTGTCCGCAGCTTCTTCTCGGAGGAAAGCGGCGCGAGCGACTTCGAGGGTGCGGTCGCGGCTTCCGTCGTCGATCACGATCACCCGCAGGTTGGGATAGTTCGAGTTCAACGCCGCGCGCACGGTGCGCACAATCACTTTCTCTTCGTTGTAGGCGGGTATGAGCACCGCGACTTTGGGTTTGTACGAAGCGACCTCAGCAGGCTTTCCAAAGATCTTCTCTTGCAGGCGGTCGTAGACGGCAGCCGCGCCGATAAACAGCAAGCGTCCCGTCATGAGCAGATCGCCGAGGAAGAAGATCAAGGTGATGCTCATCGCGGCCACGTCGAACAGCCAAAAGCCCAGCCGGTCGAAGCGCGCTGCCCAGCGTTGGCCGGTGGGCAAGGGAGCCATCACGTCGGCCCTGGTCTTGCCGAGCAAGTCGTAAACCGGTGTGATCTCAAGCCCGCGTGCCCGGATGCCATCGATGATCATGGGTAACGCCCGCACGGTCTCCGCGCGATTACCGCCTCCGTCATGCAGAAGGACGATGTTGCCGCAACGCAGGTCGTTCGGGCCGCAAGGCGGAAGGTGCGCCAGCACATAGGCCGAGATTTCCTCGGCAGTGTTCCGCCGCGGCTTCTCTCCGTACCCCGCCCGTGCCACGTCGCTCCAATCGTCAGGGTCAATCCGGTTGCCCACCGTGGTATAGCCCAAATCTTGCGCGATTTCGAGGGGCCGAACCTGGTCCGCGGTGTCAGGCTCCTCGTCAATCGCATAGGGTGGGCGCAAGAGCGTAGCGCGAACTCCCACCAGGCTGGCGAAAAGCCGGTCGGTGAGATTCAACTCCACCTTCATGTACGTGGCAGAGATATTGCTCACGTCAGGATGCGTGAAGGTGTGGTTCCCGATGGTATGGCCTTCGCGGTAGATGCGTTTGGCCAGGCCCGGGAACTTGTCCGTCTGAATGCCAATCAGGAAAAACGTGGCCGGGGCGTGCTCTCGCTTGAGCACGTCGAGGATCTTCGGGGTCCACTCGGGATCGGGGCCATCGTCGAAGGTGAGCACGACTTTGCCGGGACTGTAGCCGTAACGGGCCACACGGTATGGCTCTGGCAGCGACTGAAAGACCTCGTCGGTGATCATCTTCGTCGTCGAATCGATCGTGAGGTCGCGAAGGCCATGAGTGGGATGCTCTTCGATGCGCAGGATTTCGCCCTGGCCTTCCATGTCCACGTCGGGGCCCGGNNGCGAAGGTCTGGATGCCCAGCATCTGCGCGGCGCGCATGTGGTTCAAGGCCGTCACCGCATCGAGAAACCAGACGTCGTGGCGCAGGCTTCTCTCATCCAGATAGCTGAAATGCGGATTCAGCGCATCATCGTCGAAGCTTACATCTTCATCGGAATCGCGCGCCTCAAGCCACGCTTCCTGTACCGAGACGCTGTGGTCTTTGGCATCGAGCGGCAGCTTGCCCTGCTTCGGCTTGAGCACCCAGTCGTAGCCGTAGTTGGCGATGGCGCAGATGAGCTTTCCCCGGGGGATGACATTTACGGCGAACTTGAGATTGTCGACGAACCAATCCTCGGAGGCGACCGGCCCAGACGGCGCACCGGGATAATGTTCATCGTAGTTCATGATCACCACGCCGTCGGCCGACCTAGCGATCGCGGCATAGTCGAATTCCAGATTGTGNNCTCAAAATCCACCATCAATCCGCGGAAACGGTCCGAGGAAAGCACCATCGCCACCTGCTGGCGAAAGACCGCGCGGGCAGCAGGATTATTCAGAAAATCCGTGATTCCGCCCACCCACTCCGCGCCGTCAAAGTTGTTCACCATGGGGAAAACTTCCATGGCGGGGTCTTCCGTCTTGAGAAGAGGCATCACGCGGTCGTCGACGGAGCGCACGCGATTGTTTTCGACCACGTCGAAGAACTTGTTGGTCTGGTCGTCCACCCCCTGCAGCCGGCCGTCGGGGGTGAGCACGTGCAGCCAGTCGGGATACAGCAGATCGATCTGGCGGGAGTAATCGCGGAGAGAAGAGAAACTAGCGGCGTCCCAGGGTACGTAGAAAGCCGCGCGGATGCCCTCTTCCTGGTTTAGCTTGACCTCGGAGGCAGGCAGCTTCGACTTTCGGTGGCTTCGACTGGCCAGCTTCTTCTGGCGCTCGCGGGCCTTGTCCTTCTCATTTTCCTTCAATGCCTTAAAAGCGCGCTTCTGCGGCGAAAACAGCAATTCCGGCAGGTGCTCATCGCGCAGCGTGGTATACACAAAAAAAATAGCCAGCGCCGAGATTGCCAGCACCAGCGCGTCGACGAAACGTCTAAGGCGCTTCCAGCGGGCACGTTGCGGATCGTAAAAGACAGGTTCGGCCATGAAGAGCTAATCCTTCATCGTATGCCGCGGCCGCCGGACGGTCAATTCTCGGAAGGACAGTGGGACGAGGGGGCAGGGCAGCCGTCCTTTTCGCTCAAGATGGTCGTTTAAGATGCGGTTTTCTTCGTCAAGAGATGACTGAAGATGACCGAAGATGACTCGAAACGCGCTATATTCTCAGCGTGCTCGAACTGGTGCGGAAGAATGCTCGGTTCTTTCTTGGAGCGGGCCTGGCGGGGCTCGGGCTGCGGCTGCTCTTTGTGTTTTGTTTTCCCGCCGTGGTCGACGATTCGCGGCTCTATGCCGATATTGCCACAAACTGGCTGCATGGCGTCTACGGCATTACCAGCTCCGGCCACGTTGTGCCGACATTCTCGCGCCTGCCGGGATACCCGGGGTTTCTGGCGGTAATTTTCGCCATCTTCGGATCGAACAATTTCCGCGCGGTTCTGCTGATTCAGACCCTGTTCGATTTGGGGACGTGTTTCATCGTCGCGGATCTGGCGCGCCGAATGCTCTCCGAGCGTGCGTCGAAGGCGGCGTTCCTGCTGGCCGCACTGTGTCCCTTCCTGGCCAATTATGCAGCCGCCGCTCTCACCGAGACGCTCGAAATGTTCTTCACGGCCTTGGCGCTGGATTTCGCGGTGCGCGGATTTGCCCGTCTTTATCCTGATCTTTATCCTGATCCTGATCCTGATCCTGATATCGGCCACGACATCGGTCCCAGCACCGCCTCAAGTCCAGCGTCAACCCTATGGCTTGGGTGCGGCCTTTCCATCGCGGCATGCATCCTGTTGCGGCCGGATGGCGGCATTCTGTTCGGCGCAATCGGCGCATATTGGTTGTTTCTTTTTCTGCGGCGCATTCTGGTGAAGCCCGCCCGAGGATACGGCGCTCGGCTCCGGCTGTTCCCCACGCTCCGCACGGGAGTGATTCTCGGCATCGCAACCTTCGCGCCCCTGGTCCCATGGACGCTGCGTAACCTGCACACCATGCACCGTTTCCAGCCCCTCGCTCCCCGTTATGCCAACGACTCCGATGAGCGAGTCATTCCGGGATTCAACCGTTGGACCAAGACCTGGATGGCGGACTACACCTCGGTGCAGGAAATCTATTGGAAACTCCCGGACGACCCAATCGATGTCACACGCCTGCCACAGCGTGCCTTTGATTCGGCCGAGCAGCGGCAGGAAACCGAGCAACTGTTCGCCGACTACAACCGGGATCATGACATGAGTCCGGAATTCGACGCGCGCTTTGCCGCACTGGCCGCGGCGCGCATCCGGTCTGCGCCTTTGCGCTACTACGTCTGGCTTCCGGCCGTGCGTATTGCCGACATGTGGCTGCGTCCGCGAGCCGAGCTGCTGCCCTCGGATCCGCGCTGGTGGGAGTTCGATGACGAAGTCCCGTGGCTCGTGGTGAGCGTCGTCTTCGGCCTGGTCAACCTGGCCTACGTCGGTGCCGCCGCCGCCGGACTGCTGCGCTGGCGCGAATTTTTCGGCAGCGGACTATTCGTTTTGTTTCTGCTGGTGCGGTCCCTCTTCCTCGGAACCTTGGAGAATCCGGAGCCGCGCTACACACTGGAATGCTATCCCGTGGTCCTAGTCGCGGCGGCTGCGCTATTCATCGGTAAATCCCATCGCAATCATCAAAAACCCGCATGAACAGGCTCCGAAAGCTCGAAGGCCGTATGTGAAAAGGCGTATTCAAACGTTTTATGACCGCCGAACCCGTGAAGATTCAGCTTGAACTTTGTGGCCCGGTAGTTGCACAATAGCGCCCCATCAGGTCCCCAGGGTCTTTCGTCGTCACTCTACGTTCCTGGGTAAACACAATCCGAAGGTAACGCCATCGTGGTGAAGGAGGCTTCATGCGTTCTGGCTCACGTGCAGTTACTTTGTTGGCCGCGTCTCTCCTCGCTTTGCAGTCCCTGACCTTTGCCCAATCGGCGACCACATCGCTGCACGGCACCATCTCGGACGCAAAGGGCCTGGTAGTCGCCGGAGCCAGCGTCACGTTGAGTAACGCGGCCACGGGATTCTCGCGCAGCACCAAAACCGATGGTCAAGGCGTCTATCAGTTTCTCGAGCTTCCTCCTGCCACCTATATGCTCACCGTCGAGGCCGCAGGCTTTGCGGAGATGAAACGTGAAAACGTGCTGCTGCAGGTCAGCAGCCCGGCCACTCTGAACCTTGCTTTGCAGGTGAAGGGAGGAACGGTGGTGGTCGAAGTCAGCGAGGAAGCTCCCATGGTCAACACCACGGACGCTACGCTGGGCAATAACTTCAACGCCCGCCAGTTAATCGACTTGCCCTCCGAAGGACGCGATCCCGCGTCGATTCTCAGTCTTCAGCCGGGCGTCGTCTACATCGGTAGCACGACAACTTCCCAGCAAAATAACGACAGCCGGGGCGGCGCGGTCAATGGAGCGCGCAGCGACCAAAGCAATATTACGCTTGACGGCTTAGATGACAACGACCAGTTGGAAGGCTATGCCTTTCAGGGTGCCATGCGGGCCACGCTGGATTCACTGCAGGAATTCCGCGTCACCACCAGCAACTACGACGCTGCCTCCGGGCGCTCCTCGGGCGCGCAGATGAATCTGGTGACCAAGAGCGGAACCAATTCCCTCCATGGCTCTCTCTACGAATACAACCGGCCAACCTTCGACGTGGCCAATGACTGGTTCAACAAACAGTCGGAATTGGAGCAGGGAAATGCCAACATTCCGCAGCACATTCTTCGCAATACATTTGGCGGTACCATCGGTGGACCCATCAAGAAGGATCGTTTGTTCTTCTTCGCAGCCTATGAAGGCCAGCGCACCGCCGAGCAGGAGCAGACCACGAGGATCGTGCCCACCGCGAGCCTCCGGCAAGGAGAGCTGACGTTTCTTTGCAGCCCGCCCGGGGTCAGCAATTCCGTCTACCCGAACGGCGACCCCAACTGTACGAACGGCAATACGGGATATAACGGTGCCACCGAGTTGTTCTCTGTCGCCAGCAACCCCACTTATGCACCGGATCTGGTCGCCACGCTATACCCGGCAGGCATTGCTCCCCTTGACCAAAACTGCTCGGCCAACGGTACCTGTCCCTTGGGACCGGGCGCAAATCCACTACTGGCAAATATCAATCCCGCATATCCGAACCCGTTATTTGCACACTATCCCCTACCCAATTGCACGGCTTGCGGCAACGCCGTCAACGGCGACGGAGACGGCCTGAACTCGGCAGGTTACACATTCCCTGGGAATAACCCAACCAGCCTCAATACCTTCATATTCAAACTTGACTACAAAATTACCGCTAACGGGAACCAGTCATTGTTCGTGCGCGGCAATCTACAAAACGATCATCAAGCTTTGCCGCCGCAGTTCCCCAGCCTGCCCCCGGACGACATCGTGACCAACAACAGCAAAGGAATCGCCGGCGGCTACATCTACATGATTCGCAACAATCTGATTAACAACTTCCGCTATGCATTTATCCGCCAGGGGCTGGGGCAGGGCGGACTCAATAGCCAGGATTACAACACTCTACGCGGCCTTGACGATACCCAGGCGCTTAACTCCACTGATACCCCTTCCATCTTCACCAACGTACCGGTGCACAACTTCATTGACGATGTCTCATGGACCAAAGGCAAACACACCATTCAGTTCGGCACGAACTGGCGCCTGATTCACAATAACCGCGAGTCAAACGCAGAGAACCTTTCCTATGGCTACGCCAATCTCTATTGGATGAGCCCATCGTTTATCTCAAATCAGGGAGTGAGTCTCGATCCCGGCCTCATGGGCGCCAACGCTGGGGGGTCCTATCCCTCCGTTGATCCAGCCTTCGGATCGTCTTATGATTTCGCGGCCGTCCAAGTCGCAGGCCTGATGAGCCAGGTGTACACGGTTACGAATCAAGACAAGAACGCCAACCCAATCTCCAACGGAGCACTCGTCCCTCGCCACTTTCACAATTTTGAAGGTGAGATGTACCTCCAGGACAAGTGGAGTGCGACTCCAAACTTGACGATCACGTACGGCGTCCGCTATTCGCTACTGCAACCTCCATTCGAGGCCGACGGTAACCAGGTATCTCCCACCGTAGGTATGCACCAGTGGTTTGAGAATCGCATCACCAATATGTATCAGGGCATAGTGGACCAGCCGGACCTTACATTCGATCTTTCCGGCCAGGCAAATGGAAAGAAGCCTTACTGGGCTTGGAACTACAAGAATTTCGCGCCGCGTTTCGCCATCGCCTACGCGCCCCACGCGGATGGCGGCTTCTGGCGCACCATTTTGGGCGACAGGGGCAAGAGTTCGATTCGCCTCGGTTACGGACTCTACTACGACCACTTCGGCGAGGGAGTCGTCAATACGTTCGACCGGCAAGGTTCGTGGGGGTTGACGACGACGATCAGCAATCCAGCTGGTGTTCTCGGCGTAGATACAACGCCACGCTTTACCGGCTTGTTGGGTAAGGCCAATCTTCCTCCAAGTCCGGGTGTGCCAAGTCCCCACGGATTTCCCTATGTGCCTTCGGGAGACCAAAATACCTTCGGTCTGGCTATCGCGTGGGGAATCGATGACAATCTGAAAACTCCATACTCCCACGTGGTGGACTTTTCTCTTACTCGCGAACTGCCCCACAACTTCGTCATCGAGGCGACATATACCGGACGCTTCGCCCATCATCTGCTGCAGGAAATCGACTTATCGCAACCGCTCGATCTCGTCGATCCGGCAAGCCATATGGACTATTTCACCGCGGCGCAGTTGTTATCGAAGAATGCTTATGCTGGAACATCGGAAAGCGCCATTGGAACCAACGGAAAGATTCCGTACTGGGAAGATATGTTCCCCCAAGCGGCGGGGGCAGCGAATATCATCGGTGCCGCACCTGGCACTCCAGCCAATCCCACAGCCACCCAGAACATCTATGACCTCTATTATTCCAACTTGGGCAATGAAACCCTCTCGCTGGAAGACCTGGATGCATTTTGTTTCCCAGCGTGCGCCGGCACCGGTTCCAACACGATCGGCGGCTTCGTAGGACCCAACGGCACCCCATTTTCCTACTACCAGGACCAGTTCTCCTCGCTTTATGGCTGGCAAACTCGGGGCAACAGCAATTACAACGGACTTCAGATCTCCCTGCGGCACTCCATGGCCGCGGGCCTCCAATTCGACTTCAACTATGTGTACTCCAAGTCGATCGACGTCGGTTCCAACGCAGAACGCGTGAACGGATTCGAGTCCGCCGGCCTCGCCTTTAACAGCCAGGTAATCAATGCGTTTTCGCCGAATCTGTGGCGCGCGGTTTCCGACTTCGACGCCACCAATCAACTCAATGCGAATTGGGTGTGGGACCTACCCTACGGACGCGGACGCCATTGGGGCAATGGTGCCAAGAGTTGGGTGAATGGAATCCTTGGGGGATGGGGCCTCAACGGCTTATATCGCTGGACCAGCGGATTTCCCTTCTCCGTCGAAGCCGGCAACGGATGGTCTACCGATTTCGAGCTGCAAGGGTCCTCGTTCCTGACAGGTCCGAAGCCGAAAACCGGTGTATTTATCGAGCCCAACGGCACTCCTACGGTCTTCCAAAATCCTGAGCAGACCATCTCCTGCTCCTGCTCACCGGATTCTACCGCCACAGGACCGAGCACCTTCCGGCCAACCTATGCCGGCGAAGCCGGGCAGCGTAATGCCTTCCGTGGCCCGGGCTACTTCGGTATCGATGCCGGCCTTTCCAAAATTTGGAAGGTGGGCGAACAGAAGACAATCAGGTTCGCCTGGGAAGCCTTCAACGTTACCAACTCCGTTCGCTTCGACGCCGCAGGTTCTCTCATAGGCCAAGATCTCGTGGAACTCTCCGGCTTTGGTATATTCAACACGGAGTTAACCAAGCCGCGGGTCTTGCAATACTCACTCCGGTTTTCGTTCTAGATTCTAAGAACGGCCTAAAAGGGGACGGCCATCGGTCGCGCCTTTTTCATTGGAGTTTTTCTGACTGAACTGAATGCCTAGTCTAGGCCAGGGGCGAATCGCTCATGCGGAAGCGCGTGCGCACGTGCTCGGAAATGAGTTCAATCGCGGGGCGGTTCGACACCGGGTCGCTCTGAGCCAGATACCTCATGGCGTCCACCAGCAAGCGCTGGCCATCGACATATCGAGGATCGGACGTTCGTTCTCTTTTTCTCGGACGACCCAACTTGGGCGGGACAGGAATGGTAATGACTTTGGCCATGGATGAACTCGAATGAAATCCTAGGGCAGTATAGCGCCCGACATTCACTTTTCAGCACACATTCTTGGCCTTTAGATTCAATTACTTAGCCTCGGGGCGAGACGAATTGGGTCTTCTTTGTGGTTTTCAACTGAAACACGTCCTTGTCTATCTTTGCCCCTACCTGTATTGCAGAATACTTCGCCAGGCGCTGATCGCCCTGGGGTTCCATGAACTGCTGCTGCACCGAGATGCCGCGGCTCGAGTCAATCCACAGGAACGCCTTTGAGAAGTAGTTGCGCACTTTGTCGCTCTTCGGAATCAGTTGCAATTTCGCGGTTGCGATGTTGTCGATGCGGTCCTCGCCTACGTAGGCGACGTCATACGTCTTCTTCAGGTCCTCTCCGCTGCCGCCGAAGCCCAGCACCAGATAGCTTTCCATCTCGTTACGGTTGCTGCCCGCCGAGAACGACATGACTTGNNTCTATTTCGTTTCCCGCCCGCCGGTAGTAAACCGTTCCTTTCTGCGTGTCGTGTTCGTCGACCACCTTCTGATACTGATCCCAGACGAAATCGGCCTGCGCGGTGTGGAAGTCGGCCGCGACAGCGTCCATTTTCTTGAGGACGCACTCCAGAGCGCACGAACCCGAGGAACTCTGCTGCGGCGCCACCGCGAAGCCGCACACCCAAGCTTGCCAGTGCGGCAGTATCCATCTGCTTTGGAATGCGTCCTCCAGAGCGCACGAACCGGAGGAACTCTGATGCGGCGCCGCCCCGAAGCCGCACATCAGGCTTGCCAGAAACAGCGTCGCAAGAATGCGGCAGAAAGGCTTCATCGGGAACGCTCAATCCACGTTGAAATTGTCATTGCCGGGCCGCACGCTCACTACTCTCTTTTCGCAACAACTTTATAGCTCCGCACATGCCCCTTGCCATCGGTAACCGGCGCGTAAGACACAATCGAGACTTCGCCGGAAATCGGCCTAATGATGCGCAGCAACTGATCCCGCAACGAATGATCGTCTCCCGGAGTGATCGCGCCCGCCGAAATCTGGTAAAGCAGACCGCCCTGCGCATCGGGCGTCACCACCACATCCGTCAGATGCGGATCGCGGAGCACAGGTTTATCGTTGAAGTTGATCACCCTGGGCGACAGGAAGACAAAGATGAGGATCAGCGTGACCATAATGTCGTAGTGCAGCGTGCCCCGCTCATGCTGCCACAGGATGTAGCTCCGAATTGTGCGCCAGACGCCGTTCATCGGTAGGGAAGGCGCGCCCGCGGCCGTCGTGCTGATGTCCATACTTTGCAAGTTTGCCCTCTTGCAAGTCTAGTGACCGCTCCCTTTCTTGGCAATGGTGCTGTGGCTTCTATCTCCTGACCTTACAGGTTCAGGCGAGAAGCCAAGGGGCCAGAGCCAGAAACTAGAAACTAGAAACTAGAAACTCTTCTTCGTAATCCGCTCGGCCCCAACGTAGGGCCGCAGCGCCTCGGGAATGACTACGCTCCCGTCGCCCTGCTGGTAGTTCTCCACAATCGCCACCCAGGTCCGACCCACGGCCAACCCGCTTCCGTTCAGCGTGTGCACGAACTCCGTCTTGTTCTTGCCCTCCGGACGATAACGGATATTCGCCCGCCGCGCCTGGTACGATTCAAAATTCGAGCACGACGAAATCTCGCGAAACAATTGCTGCCCCGGCAGCCAGACTTCGATGTCGTACGTCTTTGCCGAAGATGGACCCATGTCGCCCGTACATAACGTCATCGTGCGATAATGCAACCCGAGCTTTTCGAGGATGGTCTCGGCGTTCCGCGTCAGCTTCTCGTGTTCTTCATAGGAATTCTCCGGCCGGGTAAACTTCACCAACTCCACCTTCTGAAACTGATGTTGGCGGATGATACCGCGCACGTCTTTGCCGTAAGAACCGGCTTCGCTGCGAAAGCACGGAGTGTAGGCGGTGAGGGAAATCGGCAACCGTGCCGCGTCGAGAATTTCGTCGCGGTAAAGATTCGTGACCGGAACCTCGGCCGTGGGAATCAGCCAGAGATCCTTTTCGCCGTGAGGCACTCGAAAAGAATCGGCGGCGAACTTCGGCAGTTGTCCCGTACCATACATCGACTCGGAATTCACCAGGTACGGAGGCAGTACTTCGGTATATCCATGCTCACGCGTGTGCAGATCGAGCATGAAGTTCGCGAGTGCGCGCTCGAGCTTAGCGCCGAGATCCCAGTAAACAGCGAAGCGCGCGCCCGTGAGCTTAACCGCACGTTCCAGGTCCAGCACGCCCAATTCTGCGCCCAGATCCCAATGCGGCTTGGGAGTGAAATCAAACTGCGGCGGCGAGCCCCAGCGGCGGACTTCAAGATTCTCCTCCGCACTCTGCCCTACCGGGACGCTCGCATGCGGCAGGTTGGGAATTCCGGCAAGAATGTCCCGCAGGCGGGCATCGAGATCGGCGGCCATCTTTTCCCGCGTTTGAATCTGCTCCCGCAGGTCTTTGGTTTCGGCGATGGCAGCCGTGGCATCCTGGCCGCTCTTTTTCAGTTGGTTAATGTCTTCGGAGGCCTTATTCCGCCGCGCCTTCATGGTTTCAGCTTCGGTAATGGCCTGGCGGCGCTGGGTGTCCACGTCGCGGAAGTCTCTGAGCACAGCAGCCGGATCCGCTCCGCGCTGGCGCAGCATTTCCTCCACCCGGGGCAGATTGTCGCGAACAAAGCTCAATTCAAGCATGGGAACTAACTACTTTATCGGAAACCGGGCGGGGAATGCACGTCAGACGGCCTGCGCGAGCTTTCGCCGAGGCCGGCCGACTGTGTACACTACTTTCGCGATGAGATTCCTCCCCCGCTCCATGGCAGCGCGCCGGTGTCTTCTGGTTATGGTCATCGCTGTCTGCATCCTGACCTCGATCCCAACCGGCTTCGCCTCCGCCTACAACGCCCATCCCAAGCTGGTCGTGGTGATTATCATCGACCAATTTCGCGGCGACTATCTGGAGCGCTACCACGATCAGTTCGGCGAAGGCGGATTCCGCCTCTTCCTCGACCATGGCGCGAATTTCACCGACTGTAACTACGACTATGCCAACACCCGCACCGCCTCCGGACACGCCACGCTGTTCACCGGCGCCTACAGCAACCGTCACGGCATCGTGGCGAACGAGTGGTGGGACCCTAAGAAAAAGCACATGGTCACGGCGGTCGAAGACGACGACACCAAACTCGTAGGCGTACCCGGAGAGAAAAGCGGTGCGTCGCCGCACAACCTGCTCGCTGATACGCTCGGCGACGAGCTCAAACTGGCTACCAAAGGACAGGCGCGAGTGTTCAGTCTTTCCTTAAAGGATCGTGCCGCCGTTCTGCCCGGCGGCTTCGCAGCCGACGCCGCTTACTGGGTCGACCCGAAGACCGGCGCGTGGATTACGTCCACTTACTATCGCCCCGACTTGCCCCCATGGGCGCAGGAGTTCAACACCAGCAATCGGGCGGCAAAATACTGGGACCGCGATTGGGAGAGCAACGGAGAAGTTTTGCGCTCGACCGCGCATCGCAAGAGCAAGAACGGTTCCGACGCGGGTTTCTACGAGGTCGTAGGTTCCACGCCCTTCGCCGACGAGTACGAATTGGAGTTCGCCAAGGAGCTAGTCACCTACGAGAATCTCGGTGCTGGAACGGCTACTGACTTCCTTGCCATCGGCCTTTCGGCCAACGACATTCTCGGCCACCAGGTCGGGCCCGATTCGCCGGAAATGGCTGCCATGGCGCTCGCGCTCGATCATGAACTCGCCGACTTCTTCAATTTCCTCGGCCATCGAGTGGGTCTGGCAAACACATGGATCGCGATCTCCGCCGATCACGGCATCTCCGCCTTGCCCGACGCGGCGAAGAAGCTCCGCATCCCCGCCGCCAACCTGGACGTCGGCAAACTCGCAGCGCAAATCAATGCGGCCCTGGCAGCAAAGTTTTCCCCCGGTCACGCCGCTTCCTACATCAAGCTTGACTACCCGGTTGCCTGGCTCGACCAGGACGCTTTCGCCACGGTTCACATAAAAGAGCACGATGCCGAAATTGCTGTGGGCGAGGCGATGAAACAAGCCGGTCTGCGCGACTACTTTACTAAGTCGCAACTCGCAGAAGGCGCAGTCCCGGCCAACGCTCTCGGCAAAGAGTTTCTGAACAGCTATTCGCCGGAAGGCGGCTGGTATGTGATGGGAGTGCCCCAAATCTACACGGTAGGTTTGACCGAAGGCACGGACCACGCCTCGCCCTATACCTACGACACCCACGTCGCTCTGGCTTTCTACGGACTGCCATTTCGTCCCGGAACCTATCGCACCCACGCCGAACCCGTAGATCTGGCGGTCACCTTGGCATCGCTGCTCGGCATCAATGCTCCCACTCACGCCGTGGGACGTGTGCTCACCGAAGCACTTGCCCCTTCGCATCGCGCAGAAAACCCAGTGGGGCTACTTAATGCGGGGCCGCCTGATGAAGGGGCGCCGCAGTGACCTCCTCCTCCGAAGCCGGCGGCAAGTCTCCCTTGGATCTCAGCGTGAGCGTCGCCGGCGTTCTACTCAAGAACCCCATCATTGCAGCCAGCGGGACCTTTGGCTATGGCGTCGAGTTCGAGGATGTAGTTCACCTCACCAAGCTGGGTGGATTCGTCGTGAAAGGCCTCTCCCGGGAGCCAATGATTGGCAATCCGCCGCCGCGGCTGTGGGAAACCGCTGCGGGCATGCTCAACTCCATCGGCCTGCAGAACATCGGGGCTTCGGCATTTCTAGCAGAGAAGCTGCCCAAACTCCAGCGCATGAAGAATATCGTGGTGCTAGCCAACGTGTTCGGCAATACCCGCGAAGACTACGAAAGAACCATCGAGATTCTCAACGATGGCGAAGGCATTGCCGCTTATGAACTGAACGTTTCCTGCCCCAACACAAGCGAGGGCGGGCTGCAATTCGGCAGCGATCCGCGCTTCCTCGAGGAAGTGGTGACCAGCGCCAAACGCGTCGCGCTCCGGCCACTGATCGTCAAGCTTTCTCCCAACGTGACCAGCATTGCGCAGATGGCCCACATCGCCGAGGAATCGGGCGCCGACGCCATCTCGCTGGTCAATACTTTCGTCGCCATGGCCATCGACGCCGACACGCGCAAGCCGCGCATCGCCAATGTCACCGCCGGACTCTCTGGCCCGGCCATCAAACCCATTGCCCTGCGTATGGTCTACGATGCCGCACACGCCGTGAAGATTCCCGTGATCGGCATAGGGGGCATCTCAACCGCGGCCGATGTCGTGGAATTCATGCTCGCGGGCGCAACCGCCGTACAGATCGGAACGGCCAGCTATTGGGATCCCTGCGCCACCGAGAAGATCGTCGACGAACTCGAGCGCTGGTGCCAGGACCGTAGCGTAACCCGCCTGGCCGACCTGACCGGTGGCCTGATCATTGAGTAGTTTTATTATCGGTTCCTGCTTCGAGGCTCTGGCTTAGCTGGGAACTGGCAACCTAGTGCCCGCGCGCGTACCAGATCGAACCTGGAGACCTGTAATTGCTGCCTTCTCCCCACACCACATGCGTGGTGCCAAGGTTATCGATGCCGATGGAAAACAAGTTGCCAAATGGGAAGAGGAAACCGTTGGGCAGGATGTAATCGTATCCGCGCACGGGGCCGGAGAGTTGCGATTCCGGCGACCAGGTCGCCCCGCCGTTGGTGGAAGCTCGGTAGAAGGTATTCCAAAGAGGATGGTTTTGCGGATCCATTTCTCTGGTGTCCATCCATGCGATGCGGACGTCGCCGGCAGTGCCGGCGGCGATGGCCGGGAAGCAGTGCTCCGCGCCAAACGGGGCGTTTGAGACGTCAACCTTGGCGGACCAGTTTTCCCCTTCGTTCGTCGACGAGGAGAAGTAGATGCGCTGGGGTCCGCCTGTGACCTTGCCGGAGTTCCAGACGGCATAGACGATTCCGGCGTCATCGGAAGCCAGAGCCATTTGGGAGGCCAGAAAGCCAGCGGAACAGTCCTCGGCCGAGCAACCCGGCGCCGCTCTGGAAACGTCAATCGGCGTCGTACTCCAGTTTCGGCCGCCATCGGCGGATCGGCTTACAAACACCCCCACCGGTCGCGTGAGAATATTCGTTCGCGGATAGGCCGTCCAGGAAAAATAGACGTTGCCGACAGGATCTACAGTAGCCCCTGCAGCCAGTGACCAGCCCGGCCCGGCACCAGGATTCAGTACAGCGGAAGAAAAATTCTGCGCGTAATCATGCGACCCGGCCACCGCGAGCGTCTCATCGTGGTTAAAGCTCACGTAGACATTCGGGCCGCGAACGGCCAGCACCGGTTTGTCGATGACGACTTCTGGAGAATGTTCGGCGATGGCAAAATACCAGGAGCGGCCAAAATCCTGCGACCGCCCCACGATGACGTCGTGCGCGCCCTGCAACCACGATGCGTATAGAGTTTGTCGGTCAACCGGGTCGACCTTGATCTGGGCATCAAACTGGCCAGTCGAAGAAGTCGAAAGAGCACGCGGTGCTTGCCACGACAATCCGTTGTCATTGCTGACCACGATCGCCATCGTAGGCGCGGTACATGCAGGGCAGTCGGTTACCAGGCCATACTGGGGAAAAAGAATATAGATGTGACCGCGGCCGTCCGTCGCCATCGCGGGCTCCCACTGATCCCCGGTCGTGTAGCCGACGCGTTGTTGGGGAGTGAAGTTCGGAACGGCCAGCGCCGCCGGCGCGGTCCCGAGCGCCATAAGCAGACAGAGGGCAAACTTCAGCCCACTCCGAGCGCGGCTGGATCCTGAAACCACAGACTTCTCCTGGGGACAACGATTGCGACAACCTTGCCGCACACTTTATCCTGAATCCTTCCCCAGCGTCAATTGCCTTGACAAGGTCTTGACAAGGCTTTGACAAGGCTACTCAAGGCCACTTCCCGTCTTGGGGCGTGACTTTCTGGCGATTTCGTCATCTAATAGACGGATCTGCCAAGTCATAAATCTGCGAAGGCAGTGGGCGGAACGCCCGCCGGACACCGCTTGCCCTGTTTGGCCGAAGCCCCGAGCGAAGCCGAGGGGGAAGTCGAAGGGATGGCGGCACTACGAGGAGCTCTGAAGATGGAGAAAGCCACATTTGCAGCGGGATGTTTCTGGGGAGTGGAAGCGACTTTCCGTCAGATGCCGGGTGTGCTCGCTACGCGCGTAGGCTACACCGGCGGGAGCACCGACAA
>PMHI01000736.1:16460-16656 GCA_003156615.1 Acidobacteriaceae bacterium
CCTGCCCGGGTTCGCTACAGCGATCTGCTGAAGGTTTTCTGGGAGAACCACGACCCCACGCAGCTCAACCGCCAGGGACCCGACTGGGGCACGCAATACCGCTCTGCCATCTTCTTCCACACGCCGGAGCAGCAGACGGTGGCGCAAGCCTCCAAAGAGGCGCTGGAGAAGGCGCACCGCTACTCCAAGCCAATTG
>PMHI01000736.1:16700-18408 GCA_003156615.1 Acidobacteriaceae bacterium
CCCTTCGTGATCATCAGCGTATGCTCGTGGTGCGCCGAAGGCCTGTGGTCGGCCGTGACAATCGTCCACTGGTCGTCGGCGACGAACGACCTGCCAGATCCAGCCGCGATAATGGGCTCGACGGTGATTACCAGGCCTTCCGTAAGAACTTGATTGGCTTGCGGATCGGCATAGTTGGGCACTCTCGGTGGTTCATGGATCGTGCGTCCGATGCCGTGCCCTCCCAGATCACGAATCACTGAGAATCCATCGCGCCTCACCTCGCGCTCAATCACTCGTCCAATCTCGGAAACCCGAAATCCGGCCCGCGCCACCAGCATGGCTTTCGCAAAAGCCCGCTCCGCGCATGCCACCAGGCGTTGGCGCTCTTCCGTTACTTCGCCCACCGGAACGGTTACCGCGGCATCCGCCATGAATCCATCTTTCTCGACCGTAACATCGAGTTTGACCAAATCGCCCTGTTCGAGCACGCGTTTGCCTGGAATTCCATGGACCGCTTCATCGTTGAGGCTGATGCAGTTCACCCCCGGGAATCCGTAGACCAATGCCGGAGCCGAACGTGCTCCGTGCTGGCGCATCACGCCCGCGCCCACTTCGTCTAATTCGGCTGTCGAAATCCCCGGTCGCACCTCGCCTCTCATCGCCCCCAGCATGAGGCAAACGACGGCGCCTGCGGCACGCATCCCGGCCAATTCTTCCGGCCCATTGATGGACATGAGATCACCTCAGGTAGATGATACCGCCAAAACGAGTACTTCAGGCAGATGACCGGCTCTTGCCCGCGAAAGAAGAAAAGCAGCATGACCCCAGCCCCAGCCCGGTGCCGGTGCCGCCTAAGTCTCCATCCCTTCCCCGGGGCGGTCCACCGGAAGGCGCAACCTCGGTCGGAAATGCGCGCCTTTCGCACGCAGTCACAAGGGGATCGATTGCGTCCGTCAAAAACGGTTGCAGCGCGGGGCGCGGGGAGGGGAGTAAAAAGACTAGTCGACAATGCGTGCGGAAGGCTGTATCACTGCTAGGTCCCGGTGATCTTCACGCGCAGTTCTTCCGGCAGGCGTTCGCGAATCTCCTGCGGCAGGCGGTCATGCACGCGACGCGCACCTTCCTTGGCCGCATCGAGCACCGTGACCGGCACGGGCGTAGCCACCGCCACTACCAGCCATATCAGTGCGGACAGGGCAAANNACTCCAAAGGCCAGCAGAAACACGCCGCCCGAAACCGAAGCGAGCGCGATCAGGCCTAGGTCAATGATGCGGTGCATGCGCTGCCGGCCGTGGCAACGCTCGCATCCGGCGAGGTGGCTTTCGTAGTCGCCGCGCATCTCCGCCGCCAGGCCGGAAATGTCATAGCGCCAGCCCGCCAGGATCTTGCCCACAATCGGATCGATGCACTGCTTACTCATAAGTGACTGAGTTACGACAGCTGGATCGGCGGCAAAACCTCGGACTGCAGCGCCACCAGCACGCGGTTCTGAAACAAGCCGCCCCGCTCGGCTAGCGCGTTTTCTGCCTCTCTGCGCGCTATCTCCGGGTGGTTGTTCTGTTCAGAGAGATGCGCCAGCACTACAAAAGCTGCATAATTATCATAGTCGTTAGCGAAGAAATCCGCGAGTTTTTCGTTGGACAGGTGCCCCACGTTGCTCGCCACCCGTTGCTTCACCGACCACGGATACGACCCCCCGCGCAGCATCTCCACATCGTGATTCGA
>PMHI01000112.1 GCA_003156615.1 Acidobacteriaceae bacterium
ATAATAAGGATGGACCGTAAACGCATTGCTGCCAAGACTGACCGGTACGTCGCGACGGTATTCTCCGACGGGTAGCTCGAAGTCCAAAACAAATCGCTGCACAATTCCAACCGAGCCGAGTTGTCGCTGTTTCCATTGCAATATCAACGGTGAGACCGTGAGATTGCCCCAGCCGCCGACGTCTCCATTCGGCCCCGCGTTCACGTGCGCGGCAACCGCAACCACTTCAACTCCATACCATCCGCCGAGCAGGCGATCCTTGCTTAGCCAGGCGATGTGCGTCAACCCGCTCACCGCATTGATGCTGGGTGCATCAGCGACACTTCCTCCGGTACCGTTTACGACTTTGCCGTCGTGACTAACATCGCCGATCTCTTCAATCAGCAAGCCCGGTCCCCCCACTGCATCGAGAAAGCTCGTATCGCCAAGGTTCACTGTCGGTTCTGACGGATGCATCGGGCCTTGGGCTTGGCCTTGTTCACTCGCCAAGCAACAGAGAAGCAGCAGCCCTGCAAAAGGAGCTGGAATCACCGAGAGTGCACGTCTGGAAAAAGGTCTCAAGAGGTTTTGCATTGCAACCATGATAGGACTGCACCCGCAATCGAGTCCGGCTGTTCAGGGAACAAGGCGTGACTAGCATCGGTAATTACACGAGTTGTGATTCGCGAGCCAAACTGGTCTCTGAACTCCCGCCAGTATGAGTAAGGCTTAAAGGGGTCACTCTCCGCAATGATCTCCAGCACTGGCCCTTTGCCCGCAGACCAGAAGTCGTGAGTGTTGATCTTTGTGACGCTTGCCATCTGCATGTGGAGCGTTTCGGGATACCATCCCTCAAGCCAGATTCGCGCGTCATTTGGGGGAGCGAAGAACGCGAAAGTAAGTGCGCTGAGGCGCACACTCTCTGGTTCGCTCAGGTTGCCGGCGATGCCGGGAGTGTTTCCAACCGCGTCTGGAAATTTGCTTGCTTGAGCGGCGGCTAGGATAACTCCATTGACCGCGTCAGGATGACTACACGCCAGTGCCTTCGCGACGAAATGCCCGTAGGCGTGTCCCAGGATAGTAGCCTTCCCACCTGCCAATTCATGGATCGCGGTGGCAACATCGTCCACCTGGTCCTGCATGCTGACATCTGTCATCGGACCTGTTGATTTCCCAATGCCCCGTGGCTGAGGCCGAAGAACAGAAAACCCGCTCCGCGCGATTTCGGCTGCGAACCGATCATAATCTTCGCCGCCGTCGCGACCGTAGGAAGGGAGCACCACCAAAGCCGGGCCGGAACCGTCGATGTACGTCTCAATTCTTGCCTTGCCATTGTCCACGAATGCAGATTGTCTCGTGATCACGTAAGCACCTTTATTCGTATTGCTTGTGATTCATTCATCAAGCATTCTCCATCCACCGTGTCTTTGTGCGCGACGAGAATCTGCCTCAGTCCTTCGTCGCTCTAGATGCGTTGCAGGCGAGCAAAAAGCCGAGTCGCTCCGGAGTTGATTGTTTCCAGTTGCTCAGCGGTAAGCCCTGACGCCCGGTCGAGATTGTCCGTGAAGGTTTTCGACACTTTCTCCGACGCATATGGAAAGTCCGTTCCGAATACGATGTGATCGAGAGGCGCAAATGCGAGCAAACTTGGGAGCCCGCTTGGTGCGACAAGGGCAGTGTCAAAGTAAAAGCTCTGCATTTCGGCTTTTAGTTGTTCCGCAGAGCGATCATTGGCGAGCGAGGCACTCAACTCAGCAAATCGGCTTGATACGTAAGGAAGAAATCCGCCGCCGTGGGACAAGATGACACTTGTGGAAGCAAAACGCTTCCGGTGGCCCTTGAGTACAAGGTCGAGGGCGCAACGTGTCGTTTCCGCGGGATAGTCGGAGAGCGGCCCTGGAACACCAGGCACAATGGGCATAGGAGGCGTAGTGGGATGAATAAAGACCGTCGCCGATCGATTTTCCAGTTCTTCCCATACTCGATCGAAACGCGGATCGCCAAGATAGATGCCGCCGAAGTTGCTGTGCAACACGACGCCATCCACATGGAGTTCGTCGTAGGTGCGAGCGATTTCGCCTAACGCCGCATCGACATCCGGCAGTGCCAACGTCGCAAAATAACCGTAACGATCAGGATACCTCTGGACCAACGCTGCCCCGTAGTCGTTGACGCGACGGGTGATATCCAAACGGTCATCGCCCTTCCAACCGTCCACCCCCGGTGCCGTGAGCGAGAGAACAGAGAGAGCGATCTCCTCCTCATCCATGAAACGCAATGCGGATTCCGGGGACCAAGCCGGCGAACCCCAGCCTGATGGATCCCCTCCATGTGTCTTCAACTCGGCCTCCCAGAAAGGAGGCACCAGGTGAGTGTGAACGTCAATTCTTCGCGTAACCATTCATCCCTTTCAGCAAGTCCGCTTGCGTCGCGTCCGGTCCTAACTTCAGCTTTGTATCGAGAGCAAACAGTTCAAAGGTGTAGTGATGGTAAGGACCGGCTACATTCGCCGCCATTCCTGGAACATTGGTCCACGTCAATTTCGGAGAGACAGCATCGCCCTCAGCGGCTCTTGTGTACTTGTTGGGGACGATCCCCCCATCTTGAAAGGCTGCAGTAGTCAGTGCAAGCCCAGGTGTGCTCGGTGCCGGTGCCTGTGGCAGAGGCTGTGTCTGCGTGGTTGATCCAAGTCCGATGAAGAGCATCAGGGCGACGATCACAAAGTTATTCAACGTGACCACCTCAACTTCTGACACTCTCCGGTGTCGCCGTTAACGGGGTGGCCCAGTTTTCTGCTGCTGACGGTAGCGGCTTGGCCGAACTGTCTGAAGCCGCCATAATCGGCCTAGCCCAGCGCCGTCGAAAGTTTTCGTAAAAGACACCGATAATCAGACCCCAGAAGGCATGGCCGAACATCTCGGCGAATTGTTCATTGGCCGGCAGGTCCCATGTGGGTGGCGTCAAGCCGAGCCACGGCATGATGACCTCGTGAGCGCCTGCCCAGATCGCGAAGCCAAAGGCAAGACCGGTGCCAAGCGAAACAATGGGGAGGTATTCCACCAGGATGCCGTAGGCCATCCCGAAGACGATGCAGAAGGCGAAGGAGATAAGGTGCGAAGTGTTAAGCGAGGTCGGGTGGTGGGTGAACATGCTAACCAACACCTCCGGTTCGGGGATCCGGCCAGCGGTACGTGGCGGCCAGAAAACATCCCAACCGAACTTGAACCAGGTGCTAAAAAGGCCCCCCAAGGCGCCCGCTAAAATCGCAGCTCCCCTGTGTCTCATTGCAGGAGGATTGATGGTGAAGAGGCGTTTGAACATGATTGAGTCTCCCTTGTGGTAAGTGTCAGCTTTGGATTAGGCGGCTAAGGTTGTCCGGCCCATACGTGACTGGCAGTGTCATCCCTTGCTGCCAACTCGGCAATGGGCCGAATAGCCGTGACCGAGTTTCCTTCTCGTACGGCATATGGCCCGGACGATGCAGAATCTCCAGCGCCATTCCCCAAGGCGCGGTGAAGTAACGAATCTGTTGCCCTGTCTTCGGGCCTTGTTCACTCTGGAATGGTCCGGCCAGCAAAGGGCATCCATGTTCGGTCAAATATCTTGCAGCGATCTCCATGTCCTCTACCCAGAACGCGATGTGCGGTACATCGACATCGCTGTTCTTAGGGACGGAGCAGTTCTGGCCAGGAGTTCTATACTCCATAAGCTCTAGGTTCACACTGGGACCAAGACGCATCATGGCTATGCGCAGCTTGCTTGTGGGGTCAACGCCAAGAGTTCCTTCCAGGTCGGCGGGGTTCTCAGTGCCAGGACCTTCGTCGAAGCGAAAGAGAAACTCCGCGCCCAGTACATTTCGAAAGAATGAGGTGGCCTGATCGAGGTTCGGCACGGATACGCCGATATGATCCACGTTGCGTGCGCCCGGTATTCCTTGAGACATAATCGCTCCAGTTCTCTCGACAGCTAAAACGCGCTAACGTTCTATAGCCCGTATCGGCATTGAGCCGACGTATACCCGGTACAACCCATACGGTTGTTGGCGGAGCTCATCGCCATCGTGGAACTCAGCTCTCAGGTCTTGCTGCGATGTCGTCACGTAGAGGTACTCGTCGTTGCCAATCACCGTTGTGTCGGGCCAAATGAGTCGAGGATCGACAACAAGGGCAGTCACGCGACCGTCAGATGTACGCCGGTAGATGGCATTCTGCTCCATGTCCATGAAGTAAAGCCGTCCGTTTGTATCTAACGAGAAATGGCCTGCCATTCCGATTGGACCCAACTCTTTGATTGTGCCGATGAGCTTGGCATTGTCGAACCAAGGGTCTGCCAGGTTGCCAGCATCTACGGCGTAGAGGCGATGGCCAGTAAATGCAGAAAAATAAAGGGTCTTCTTGTCCGCGCTAAGTTCAAGAGCATTCAAGCCTACGAGCCATGGCTTGGGTGATCCTTGCTTCTTTGGCCCAATCGGCCAGTCCAAAAGGGGCTGAGACCCGACTATCTGGGTGACACCGCCACGCGCGCTTATGGCCGGACTCCCTATCAGGCGTCGCATTCCATGCCCAGATTGAAGGTCCAAAACAATCATTGCCTCGGCACCCGGAGCACTATCCGTTATGAAGACCACGCCACCTTGACCGTGATGGAAGTCGAACCGGAAGTCCTTCAATGCGCTGTTGGGAACAAGGGCCTCTTCAGGAAGCAGGACGGTGCGGATCACTTGATTTGAGGCCAGATCTATCTCTACCAGTTTTGGGGCTCCCTTCACGGGAGGTTGACCGAATTGGAGTGTGCCCGTGTCTAACAGCCATAGGTGCTCGGATGCATCCACCTGAAGCGTTTGGACGGAAAACAAGGTGTCCTTGGCGTGGTCAACTGTCGCACGGTTCAGCTCTGTCGTGGGATAGGCA
>PMHI01000697.1:0-3665 GCA_003156615.1 Acidobacteriaceae bacterium
GAGTCCGTCTTGCCGGTTGAGATGCAACATCACGTGAATATCCGAGCTTCTGTCGCCCACATACACAACCCGATCCAACGGCACATCGAATTCTTCCGTCAACTGCTCCAGCCGCGCCACTTTGCCGAAACCAGCCGTCGCGCTCACCAGGCTCTCAATTTCACCACTCGGACTGTAGCGCAATTGCGTTCCGAAAATGTGGTCCTGGGGCAGGATACCTTCAAGCCTTCAAGCGGCGATTGGATCACTTCCACCGCGTTCAGCGCGTTCCAACGCGCACGGCACCATGTCCTCCAGTCTGAAATGCGTTTGTCGGATCTGGCAAAATTTGCGCCTTGGAAGGTTCAAAAACCTGTGCCATAAACTGACGCGTCATTGACACTGATAGTACTTTCATTGCCGGGGATAACGCTGTTGGCCAGCTGGTATTCCTTCAAACTCAATCACTTACCAGTCGATCCGACGGATCACTGACTTGGCAGGATTCTTGCACATTCGTGGCAGTAAGAATGTTTGAGGAGTCGGTTTGAAATAAAGAAGGAGGACTGTGCCGTACCGCAGCGTCAATCCAGCAACCTGCCTTTTGGAGTAAAGCGAATGCCGTTGTACCGCCATCGCTGAAGGTGGATTTGTGTTAAAGGAGACGAAGGCGAAGATCGCGAAGAAAATCACGCGGATAACCATCGCAATCATGAAGGTCCCTGCCAGTTTCGTTCGAGTGGCATTCCTCTCATCCGAAGGGTTCCGGATACACAGCGGGCAAGGAGGCATCCACCGCGTATTTCATCGCGGCCGCTAGCTGGCGGTCGGCGGTTCGCTGATACCTGTGCCGGGCGGCGTTTTGGTTCACGACGAGCAGAAACGCACGATCGGTGCCGAGGGCGTGACTGGTGACACGTCCGACAACGACGAGGCGACAGCATTCGCCGGCCTGGAGGCTGCGAATCCTATCCAGCGATCGATGGGATCGGGCCATTAACCGCCGCCTGTCTAATTGCAGAACTCGGGTCCTACCGCGTCACGAATCGGAGAGATCATGCATAAACTACTATCAGCAGACCCCACACGACTCGGTCGTCCGGATGTACCACCCTCCTCGGATGCTGTAGACGAAGAGCTTGCTGGGGGAACTCCGGAAGAGCTTAAGACTGATCTGATCGAGATACTTGGCGAGGATATTGTACGGCATCGTATCAGCGACTTGGTGCGCTATGCATCGGACGCCAGCCCGTATCGGTATATCCCGAAGGTGATCGTACAACCAAAGAACACCGATCACGTAGCGGACATTTTTCGATATTGCATTCGCAAAGGTCGGCGCGCAACGTTCCGGGCCGGCGGGACCAGCTTGAATGGCCAATCGCAAGGTGACGACATCTTGATCGATGTGAGACAGCACTGGAGCGGCTGGAAAGTCGAGGACAACGGGTCGCGGATTCGTTGCAATGTCGGCACTACACTTGGACGGATTAACGAAGCGTTGAAACCACACGGCCGCCGCATGGGACCGGATCCTGCAAGCTTTAACGCGGCAACAATCGGTGGCGTACTGGCCAATAACGCGGGTGGTATGCGGTGCCGGCCGGCGATCGATTCGTACCATTCGATCGTCGCCATGAAAATCGTTCTTACGACCGGCACGATTATCGATACCGANNATTCTTGCAGACAAGGAACTGTCTGCCCGAATTGTTCGGAAGTACGGCATCCGCAACACCTGTGGATATGCCATGCATGCGTTTCTTGACGGTGAAACGCCAGTAGAAATCCTGCGCCGCTTGATGGTTGGGTCAGAAGGCACGCTCGGCTTCGTGGCCGAGGCTGTCTACAAGACTTATCACCTCCCCGCAAAAACGACGGTGGCGTGGCTACCATTTGACACCATTGACGCGGCGGTCGAGCAGGTCGGAAAGCTGGTCGAACTGGGAGCGCAGGCAGTCGAATTGATGGTCGCTTCCTCGCTGACCGCAGCCTCCAAATTGATGAAAGGCACGCCAAAGTATTGGAAAGATCTCGATCCGAAGAACGCGGCGCTACTGGTTGAATTCGGCTTTGATAGCGAGCAAGAACTTGCGGCGATCGAGAAGAGGGTTGAGGACGCTCTACGCCATGTGAAAATGCTGCAGCCGTTGGAATTCGTTCGCGAAGCCGAAGCCATTGAGCTTGCATGGCACATTCGTGATGGTCTCCTAGGCATCGTCGGTGAAATGCGTCCGCCAGGCACAAACCTCATCATCGAAGACGTTTGCTTTCCACCTGCTCAACTTGCGAATGCTACTCGTGACTTGCTCGGCCTCCTTGCCAAACACGGATATGAATCTTCGGCCGCGGGGCATGCTGCTTACGGAAACCTGCATTTCGTGATGATTGCACAACTGAGCGAAGAGGCGAGCCGTCAGCAGTACGACGGTTTCATGCGTGACCTTGTTGAGTTAGTGGTGGGTAAATATGACGGCTCGTTGAAGGCGGAGCATGGAACAGGAATCAACATGGCTCCCTTTGTTCGGCGCGAATGGGGCGAGAAGCTTACTGACGCGATGTGGCGCGTAAAACGTCTCCTTGATCCGCACGGAATCCTGGCTCCAAATGTCTTGCTGAGCAACGATCCGATGATTCACCTGAAGAATCTCAAGACCACTCCNNCAGCGCATTGTTCTTCGTCGTGAGATGTCACGGCAGCCCGAATGGTCGAAGCTGCTGACCCAACTGCAGCATGAGTACGAATACGACGCTATCGAGATGTGCGCTGGCGACGGCACCTGCGCCGATGTCTGTCCGATCGGAATCAATACAGGGGCCCTGATCAAACACTTCAGGAAGATGGAGCATTCCCCGGGTGCCGAGGAGCTTGCGCTCGATGTGGCCAGGAAGTGGGCCGAAACGGAGAAGCTGGCGCGTCACGGTGTTAAGGCGGCTGACGTGGTGCAAACAATAACCAGCCCCGATCTGCTTGAGGCTCTGACGGATGTGGCTCGCATGGTCGTCAGCACGGATCTAGTTCCCGCCGTTGCTGGCCCCATGCCGCACGCCGCTCCCGCCGACCTTCCGCGCACGAGACGCGAGGGTGCGGCAGCCGCGTATTTCCCGGCGTGCATCAATCGCATCTTCGGCAGGGACAACACCAAGCCAGCATCGCCGGCTCTTCCTGAGACGTTCGTGGCTCTTTCTGAACGGGCGGGCAAGCCTCTCTGGATTCCCGATGACGTGAGAGGTCTTTGCTGCTCGACGCCGTGGAGTTCCAAGGGCTACAAGCGGGGGCAGACGTGGATGTCCGAACAGATGAGCGATGCGCTTTGGCGCTGGAGTGACGGAGGGAGGTTGCCGGTAGTGGTGGACGCGGCTTCGTGCACGCTCGGTCTCAAAGACGACATATTAGAGCATCTCGACGATGACCGTAAGAATCGACTGAAACTTATCACCATTATCGATTCGATCGCGTGGTGCAAAGACCTTCTGCCCTCACTGCACATTCACAAAACGATTCCCAAAATTCTCGTCCATCCCACCTGTTCGACGACGCACCTCGGTCTCAGTGAGACTCTGCTCGAAATCGCCAGCGCGCTAGCTCAAAGCGCTGAAATTCCATTGGGAACCACTTGTTGCGGCACTGCTGGCGACCGCGGCCTGCTGCATCCCGAGTTAGTTCACTCCGCCACACGCGACAC
>PMHI01000697.1:3764-3990 GCA_003156615.1 Acidobacteriaceae bacterium
ATATCCCGCGTAAGGCCACGAGATAAGAGAACATAGATCATGTCGATATGGAGCCACTCCCGTGCAATATTCGGATTACAAATGTTTCCGGTTCAGGTTTGATTCTGGAGTCGCATTCGTCAGCATCGACCATCCGCCGATAAATCTTCTCGATGAAGTTCTGTCGCCGGAATTCGACAAACTCGGCAGCGAACTCGAGACCGATGAGAGCGTCCGGGTTGTGGTC
>PMHI01000508.1 GCA_003156615.1 Acidobacteriaceae bacterium
CCAGTTTTTCCTCGATTTGTATAGTGGGAGAAACAACGGTTTTGGACAAAGGCGAATTGGACCCTATGCCGGAAGCTTGCAGTCGGCTTCGGTCTTCTGACCGAAGGACCCACCGACGCCGAGTCGCGGCATGGCTGCAAATCCAAAGAAACAACATATTTCCAGCGGACTAGATCGAATTAAGGCAAAATCACTATACCCATTGAAGATACATTTCGCCTGGAAAGCGCCACCATACCAATTGCGGAAAAACGACAGCTGGAGAGGAACAAGATCATGATTCACACCGGCCGCCACTTTCTTCAGATTCCAGGTCCTACCAACGTTCCCGAGCGCCTTCTGCAGGCGATGAACCGCTCCGTTATCGACCATCGCGGCGCCGAGTTCGCGAAGTTGGCGAAAGAAGTTCTGGAGAACGTGAAGCTCGTTTTCCAGACCAGAGGACCGGTCGTGATTTATCCGGCATCGGGCTCGGGAGGCTGGGAGGCATCGATTGTTAACACGCTCTCTCCCGACGACCAGGTTGTGATGTTTGAGACTGGCCATTTCTCGCAACTCTGGCGACAGGTTGCGGAGAGATTCGGCCTTCGAGTTGACTACTTGCCTGGCAATTGGCGGAGCGGCGCGAACCCGCGCGACCTCGAGGTAAGGCTCGAATCCGATAGCCAGCACCAGATCAAGGCGGTGATGGTCGTCCACAACGAAACCTCCACTGGCGCAACAAGTTCAATTGCGGACGTTCGCCGGGTTCTCAATCAAGCCAAGCATCCGGCGCTCCTCATAGTGGACTCCATTTCTTCTTTAGCCTCGATCGATTATCGCCACGACGAGTGGGAGGTCGACGTCACGATTGCGGGCTCGCAGAAAGGCCTTATGCTTCCTCCCGGCCTCGGAATGAACGCGATTTCGGAAAAGGCCCTCACCGCCAGCAAGCAAGCCAAGATGCCTCGTTCTTACTGGAATTGGGAAGACATGCTGCAACACAACCATGCAGGCTTCTTCCCGTACACTCCGGCCACAGTTTTGCTCTATGGACTGCGCGAAGCGCTGGCCATGCTGCAAGAGGAAGGGTTGCCCAATGTATTTCGCCGGCATATCCGTCACGGAGAAGCCACGCGAGCGGCGGTGAGAGCCTGGGAACTGGAAATTGTCTGCGAGAACCCCAGGGAATATTCGAGTTCCATGACTGCGGTGTTCACGCCGCAGGGCCACAACGCGGACGAACTGCGCAAGGTCATTCTGGAGAACTTTGATATGTCGCTGGGCGCGGGATTGTCCAAGTGGGCGGGAAAGGTCTTTCGCATCGGACACCTCGGCAGCTTCAACGATCTCATGCTGGCGGGCACGCTGAGCGGCGTGGAAATGGGATTGCGCCTGGCGGACGTGCCGCACAAGACAGGAGGCGTAGCTGCCTCGCTCGTAAGGCTCACAGCGGCGCACGAGAAGGCTGAACCAGTGCCAGCAAAATAAGTTTTCGGTAACGAACGGCTGTGCGGCTTTTGCTAAGTCTCAGAAGATGGGAGCGGGTCTGTGGGGTCTGGAGCGCGGACAGTGGGGGTACGGAGTGGCTTCCCATTTGCCACCACAATCGTGCTCGTACTGCTCTGTCTGATGTATGGCATCACCTACATTGACCGAGTCAATGTGAGCACTGCCTCACTGGTCTTCAAGCAGGATCTCCACCTCACCAATGCGCAAGTTGGACTCGTCTTCTCGGCATTCGCGTATCCGTACGTCTTCTTTACTACGATTGGTGGGTGGCTAAGCGACCGCATCGGCGCGAGATGGGCGCTGACCGTGTCGGCTGTGATTTGGGGAAGCGCGACGTTAGTCACCGGGATGACGACCACACTCGCCGCCATGCTCGCGGCGCGCGCTGTACTCGGATTCGGAGAGGGCGCGACATTTCCAATCGCCACCCGTGCGATGTGCGAGTGGCTTCCCGAGCGCCGGCGAGCATTTGCCCAAGGGGTCACCCATTCAAGTTCCAGGCTGGGCGCGGCGGTCACTCCACCGCTGGTCGCCTGGCTGATTGCGCTGATTACCTGGCGCGGCTCGTTTGTTGTTCTGGGAATCGTGAGCCTCGCTTGGGCTTTAGCATGGGNNCATCACTGCAAAGGAACTCGAATCTCTTCCACCTTTCGTCTTACGCGACAGGAAGGCCGACCCTGTGCCGTGGCTCTCGCTGGCGCGCCGCATGGCCCCCGTCACCGTCGTCTATTTCTGCTACGGATGGACGCTCTGGCTCTACCTCGCGTGGATTCCGTCTTTCTTCCTGCACAGCTACCACCTCGATGTAAAGAACTCCGCGCTGTTCTCGTCGGGTGTGTCTTTTGCCGGCGTTGTCGGAGACACGTTGGGCGGGGTTGTCAGCGACCGCATCCTGAGCAAGACCGGCGATCGCATCATGGCGCGCCGCAATCTCGTGGTGGCCGGATTTGTTTGTTCGCTGCAGTGCATGCTGCTCATCTTTTTTGTGCGGAGCGTCTCCGCGGCAGTGATTTGCCTGAGCCTCGGTTTCTTTTTTGCCGAATTCACAATCGGGCCGATGTGGGCAGTTCCCATGGACATCGCTCCACAGTTCTCAGGCTCCGCCAGCGGCCTCATGAATATCGGTTCGCCGCTCGCCGCTATCGTTTCGCCAGTGGTATTCGGATACGTGATCGACAAGACAGGGAACTGGACTCTTCCGTTTCTCGGCAGCATCTCGATCCTGCTGGTTGGATCGATCGTGGCGTTTTGGATGAGGCCGGACAAGGAGTTCCGGACATAGCGACGGCTCGGCTGCAATCCAACACGTTCTTGCAGATGGTGGGGGACCTCGGAGCCCGGGAGACCACTCGAAGACTGATGAATGCCCAACAGTGCCCCGATGCCCAACGGCTCGGAGATCGACCGCCACGACGGCCCGCTAGTTTTCGCGATTTAACATATAATTTTC
>PMHI01000116.1:0-481 GCA_003156615.1 Acidobacteriaceae bacterium
GCCGGACCATCTCACAAACCAGGTCGTCGGAAACCAGTTCGCCTCGCGCCATGACCGCCTTGGCAGCCATGCCGAGTTCCGTGCCCTGGGCCACGTTGAAGCGCAGAATGTCTCCCGTGGAGACCTGCGGAATCAAGTACCGTTCCATGATGCGCTTGGCCTGAGTGCCTTTACCGGCACCCGGGGGTCCAAGCAGAACCACGGGACCTATATCGCGCGAGGTTTCCTGCGCCATCAGTTGGCCAAAGCCTCCCGATCTTAGTGTTACAGATCAGCCCGCCCCACGAGGCGGGCCAGGTGCAGCAACCCCAGATTTCTCAGCGGCCTCGGGTCTTAGTCTTAGCGCCTAGGTCTTAAGCAAACCCGTCCGGGCGCCTAACCCCTAAGACCCTCACCGATAGGGCCCGTCCGACGGGACCTTCCTTCCAACCCATTCCGGCGCTTATGACCAATTCCGGCGGCCGCGAATGCGTCCGCTGCG
>PMHI01000116.1:496-1991 GCA_003156615.1 Acidobacteriaceae bacterium
CTCCCTCCCAGCCAGAAGGGCAGATGGTTCAGATGAATGCCGGCCATCATCCACTCGGGAATAAAGGAAATGATGATCAGATACAGAGCGCCCACCAGCGTGATCCGGGTCAAAACCTCATTAATGTAGTCGGCCGTGCGCTTGCCCGGACGAATGCCCGGAATGAAACCGCCATACTTCCGCATATTGTCGGCGACTTCGCTGGGATTGAACACGATCGACACATAGAAGTACGCAAAGAAAATGATGCCCAGCGCATACAAGACCGTATAGAGCGGCTCGCCCCAGCCGAGCATTCGAATCATGTCGCCGAAGTAGCGGCTGTTTTTCAGGCCATATCCCAGCATCTGGGGCAGCCCCAGAATCGACGAGGCGAAGATCACGGGCATGACGCCGCCTGCGTTCACGCGCAGGGGCAAGTGCGTGGACTGCCCGCCCATCACTTTGCGTCCCACCACGCGCTTGGCGTATTGCACCGGAATGCGCCGCTCGCAGCGCTCCACGTAGACGATGAAGGCCACCACCGCGATCATGAATACGATGAGTCCCGCCATCAACACCGGNNTTGCCGATGCCGCGGTCGGTGATCTGCTCGCCCAGCCACATGATGAATGCGCTGCCCGTGGTCAGCGTCAGCATGGTCATCAGGACGAACCCGGGACCGGGGTGCAGCACGAAGTCTCCGGATTTCTCGAGGCCGATGGCGATGCCGAAGGACTGCACCGCGCTGAGAATCACGGTAATGTAACGGGTCCACTGGGTAATTTTCTTGCGGCCAAGTTCGCCTTCCTTTTGCAGCTTGGCCAGGGGCTCATACACCACGGTCAAAAGCTGAAGGATAATCGATGCCGTGATGTAGGGCATGATGCCCAGGGCAAAGATGGTCATTTTGCGCAGGCTGCCGCCGGAAAACAAATCCACGAAACCGAGAAGCGATCCCCCGCTTCGATTGAAGGCTTCTTCGAGCTTCATGAAGTTGACGCCCGGAGTGGGAAGATGTCCGCCCAGCCGGTAGACCGCGAGCATGGCCAGCGTAAACAGAACCCGCTTCCGCAAGTCGGGGATGCGGAAGATGTTCGCTAGCTTGTCAAAAAGTGGAAATGCTCCTGACTCAGCCATTACTGCAAGACCTCAACCTTGCCGCCTGCCTTGGTGATTTTTTCCTGCGCCGACTTGGAGAACTTGTGCGCGTGTACGGTGATGGCGATCGTCAACTCGCCATCGCCGAGAATTTTCACTGGAAGCTTGGCCTTGATCACTCCCGCTTGGCGCAGCACTTCGGGCGTGATGGGCGCGGCATGCAGCTCCCCGCCCAGCGCGGCCAGCCGCTCCAGGCTCACGATGTTGAATTCCTTGCGGAAGATGTTGGTAAAGCCGCGCTTCGGCATGCGGCGGTGCAACGGCATCTGGCCGCCTTCAAAGCCGCGGATCAGGCGCATACCGGTGCGCGAACGCTGGCCCTTGTGTCCGCGGGTGGACGTCTTGCCCATGCCGG
>PMHI01000116.1:2001-2969 GCA_003156615.1 Acidobacteriaceae bacterium
CGAATCGCCGCATTGTCCGGACGCTCGATCACCTGGTTCAGCCGGGTGAATCCCAGTCCCTTCACCACCAGCTTGTGTTTCACCGGGGCGCAAATGGCCGAACGCACCCACTTCAGGTGAATCCTTCCACTGCCCGCAGTCGTCTTCTGAGCCGTCATCTTTAATTTCTTAGCCGTCATCTTGAATCCCTCAATCGCAACCAGTGCCGTTTCTCGTTATTCGCTACAGCTCCTGCACCGATTTGCCGCGCATGGCCGCTACGCTCTCTCTGCTCTTCAAATGCCGCAGCGCGTCGAAAGTCGCTTTGATCACGTTGTGAGGGTTGGTGGTGCCGATCGATTTGGTCAACACATTCTGGATTCCCACCGATGTCATCACCGCACGCACCGCGCCCCCGGCAATTACTCCCGTGCCTTCCGGAGCCGGCTTGAGCAGCACTTTCCCGGAACCATAACGTCCCAGCACCAGGTGGGGAATCGAGGTCTGGGTCAGATTGACCTTGATCAGATTCTTCTTGGCCGCCTCGATCGCCTTGCGAATGGCCTGCGGAACTTCTTTAGCCTTGCCCGCGCCGTGGCCCACCACCGCCGCCGACGGATCGCCCACCACCACCAGCGCGGCAAACGAAAGGTTCTTGCCGCCCTTCACCACTTTGGTGACGCGGTTGATCGCCACAACCTGGTCTTTCAACTGAAACGAATTTGCATCGAGCTTCTTGATAACAGTTGGCATTCTTAAATTCTCATTTCCATGAAATTGAGGAATTGGGAGATTTTGGAATTGGGAAATGGAAACCCCAAGGCCTCTAGCGCTTTTCCAATTACTCAATTGCTCAATTGCAAAATTACTCAATCCCTTAGAATTGCAATCCCGCTTCGCGGGCCGCATCGGCCAGCGCCTTCACCCGCCCGTGATAAATGTAGCCGCCGCGGTCAAACACCACCTGGCCCACGCCTTTGGCCTTGGCG
>PMHI01000630.1 GCA_003156615.1 Acidobacteriaceae bacterium
AATTTTGTTCTCGTTGTGTTCATAATCAGGCGGCCTTGAGACCGACGGCATGGAGAAGGAGATCGAGAGCATTGGTGACCTTCTGGTAGAGACGGTCCAGTTGAGAGAGACGCTGTTGTTGCAGGTGTTTGTCTGTGGGAAAGGGTCGGAGTAGGCCAGCGGTGAGTGGAGCGTAGATCCTTTCAAATAATTTGAGAAAAACCAAGCAGATGCGGTAGCCGTTGGGCAGGAGGCGGTAGCGCCGGGAGTGAGGAATCTTTTCCACCAAGCCCTTGGCCCTCAACTTAGACAGGTCGTAGCGCAAAGAGGGGAGGCGATAGTCATCGGTGGAGCAACCCAGGGCCTCGGCGGTTTGGGGATGCAGTTCTGCCGTGGTGAAGGTACTTTCGGCTGCGATATGGGAAAAGCGCAGCAAGGCATGCATAAGAGCTAATTGTCGAGGATGATCGAGCTTCAACCCGGGAATCCGTCTGCCGCTGGGGAGGATAGTGGGTTGGCTGAGTTGGCGAAGCTGGCCGCGATCGACGAAAGTTTCCAGAATGTCTTGCTGAACGTTGAGGTAGTTGTCGGCGATGGAAGAAAGCTTGGGTCTGAGTTGTGGAAGCTGATCGATGGCTTTGTTGACGGCATAGTCGTTAACGTTGTTGGTGGCGGATTCGGTACGCAGCAGGAGATGATCGCGGACGTACTGTTTGATGAAGCCGTGGCCATAGTGACTGCGAATGACGGGATTGGGTAGATTGAGGTCCTCGAGTACAGTCTGCAGCTTACCGCGATAGTGTTGAGTGATCTTGCGGCCAAAGATCACGGTGATTTTGTTGGGCTGACCGATGGTGCGGTTGGCGTCCAGGAGTCGCTGCCCCAGGGCATCGAGGGCAGCTCGGCGATGGAAAATGAGATTATCGCAATACTCGACCTGAGAAAAGAAGAGGCGATGCTGACAGCCAGCTTGTCTGCGCTCCTTTTCCGTAAAGAAGGGAGTGAAGGCGTTCAGCCACTTGCGGCCGCAGACCAGTAGATCGTGCGCGGCCAGAGAATCGGCGAGTTCTTGAAGTCGCTTGGGGTCACGGCAACGAAGGAAGGCGTTGGTGGTTTGCTGGAAGTCGATGTTCTCTTGCTGCATGCGCCGGGCGAGCCAGTGATGCTGATTGAGACAGACGCGTGCCGAAAAAGGGAAGTAGGGAGAGATGCGAACGAACATTCGGCCCCAGTGGCGATCGTTCACATAGAAGTTGTATTGAATGACCCAGCGCTGGGCCAGTTGCAGGTGCCAGCGATTGTCTTTTTTGTTCCCGATGGCGGTGAGAATGCGAGCTGGTTCTCGTGCCTTTAGGATGACGACCAACTGGTCGGGCTTGGCCTGGCGAAAATAAGGTTCTACAAACTCATCCCGACGACCTTCGGGAGCATCGAGGATGGGAGCACCCCATTTCTCGGAACGGTTCTTCACCGAGTTATGAAATTGATCAGCGATCTCCCGCAGTACATCCCGGCTTACCGGATACTGATTGCGATAGGTACTGAAGAACCCCACGACTCGCTCGGGTTGCTGGAAAGGTTGGATCAGCCCGTTGAGCAGAATCCGATCGAAGCAGCGATATCCGAATCGAATGCTATTCTGGTGATGCTCGTAGAAAGCGTTCATGGCAAACTCCTGTGTGGTGAGATACCAGGAGCATAGCTTTAAAACGCTCTCTACGAGTAATCGCTACTGCCCTCGTCCATGGGATATCAAGGGCGAAGCCCTTGCCTAGTTAGCGCTCACAGTGACCGGCGGTCGAAACGTGAAAAGCTGTCAGAAACAATTGACAACCGAAGCGATGAGCAAGGCAGTAGCGATCGAAATATCTGGCCGGCGAGCAGCGTCATTTCCAGCCGACTAGGGCCGAACTTCATTCGTCATGAGATCAACCAGCAATATGTCCGAATCTTCTATCAGTCGGTCGAACACAATCCGCTTACCGTCGGGGGTGATGTCAAAGGTCCGCATGACCGCGGAACTGCTGAGCCTCGTCAAGCGCTGTGAGTGCATCGTTCTAAGGTCGAGCAGCCAGAAATCCTGCTCGGCCATCGTATCTCCCAGCATGTAAACCAGGCCCGTGCCATCGGGCAGGAAACGAACACGCTCCCCTTCGCGCTGCACCTTGATCTCCGGCAGACTAGCCGGCGTACCATCCGGGTGTACGGCCAGGAGCGGCGCGAGCGTGAACACCTGCGCTCCGCAATACACGATCAGGTCCCCAAGGGGCGACCACACAGGGTCCAAGAACCGTCCGGTTGCAATCCGAACTGGTGGTCCACCGTCAACTGGTAGTTTGAATACACCCTGTCCATTGCGGTCGCTGCCGGCGACGACCATCCATTTGCTGTCGGGGGACCATGAAGCTGTGCCCCGAACATCCACATCACTCGATAGCGGGTGGAGCTGTGTTCCATCCGATGTCATGACCTGCATCAACTGCTTCCCATCTCGTGTTAGGGCGAATGCAACGTTCTTCCCGTCTGCCGATATCGCCGCAGGCGACTCGAGTGCACCTTCGGACCCCTTCCAGATCTCCATCGCTTTCTCATCGCGATAGCTCCACAGTCCGTCAGCACCGTCGCGCGACGATAGGTAGAACAACGATCCGCCGCCGAAACGGGGCGCCCGCGAGCGCATGGTGGGGAGTTGGACGGCTTCGACGTCCTTTTCTTCGGCGGGGCGACCCGTGATCGGAACGCTCCATACGTTGACCTGAGGATTCACGACACCCACCGCAAGACGACGGCCATCTGCCGTCGCAGCCAGAGCGGTGTATTGCTCCAAACCGGAACTCACGCGTTGTGAAGTCCGGGTTCTTCCATCGAACGCCCACAACCATGGCCCATTCCCGTCTTTGTTGTGGGCAACGAATAGAACCGTCTGCTCGTTGATCGGTGTCGGGTAGGCAACGTCGGTGTTGAGATGTGTAAGTTGTTCTGCTGCTCCGCCGTAGGCTAGAACGCGCCACAGGTCCATCTCTCGCGTGGCCGGGCGGCCCCGCACGAAGTAGATCCAGCGTCCATCCTTCGACCAGACCGGATAGTGGTTGTGTAATCCGGCCTCGTTTTGAACGATCAGGCGTTGATTGTTGCCGTTGTGATCCGCCACAAATGTGGCGTCACCCGCTTTCAACGTGTGATAGACCACCCGCGTACCGTCAGGCGACCATGCAACCTCGGCGGCAGATTCATCCAGGAAATTGTGCGGTGCCCCGCCCATTAGCGGCCATAGCATGAGCCTTCGTGCTTCAGTGCCCGCGCTCCACACTTCTAATCCCTCCCCTGAGAATCCGACCGCACGCAGCGGTGCACGCGCATCTCCGATCCGGCCCTGAGTAAGGTTCACAAGGCTGCTCCCGTTGGTTTCAATCAGCCAGATGTCGAACGCACCGCTCCGGTTGGAAATGAAGGCGGCGAATTTCCCATCTGGCGAGAGCGCAGGGTCGCTTTTGGCTCCTCCGAAGTTGGTCAACCTTGTGAAATGCGCGTTGGCAAGCGGATTCTGGGCTGTCGGCAGTTGGCGATTCGCGACGATCCAGGCGAGCATTCCTGCCACAAGCAATACCACCAGAGTCCACAGCATCCAGGTGTGGCGCCCCGGCGCGGGTGCGGTTGAAGTAATGACTCGGGTGCTGCTGGGGTCATTGTCACGTTTGAGGCGCTCGAGGTCGGCGCGAATGTCAGAAGCGTGCTGGTAACGTAAGTTGCGCTCTTTCTCCAGACACTTGCTGATGACCCGTTCTAGGTCGGGAGGGACGTCTGGGTTGATTCGGACGGCTGAAACAGGCACGCGTTCTAGAATGGCGTTGCAAATGATTCCAGTGCTTTCTCCGCGGAACGGCATGACCCCGGTCGCCATCTCGTAGAGAACAGAGCCGAACGAAAATAGATCCGTGCGGGCGTCTAGTTCCTTGGCACCAACTTGCTCTGGCGACATGTAAGCAATTGTGCCAACAGTTTGACCGGGGCTCGTGAGATGCTCGTCCAGCGTTGTCGTCGGCTGTTCTCCGGATACATCGCCGCCGGACTCGCGGATCGGCTGCGTGATCTTTGCCAATCCAAAATCCAGAATCTTGGCATGCCCGCGTTTGGTCACGAAGATGTTGGCGGGCTTGATGTCCCTGTGAACAATACCAGCGCTGTGAGCAGCATCAAGCGCATCCGCAATCTCAATTCCGAGCGACACTACCTCGTCAATCTCCATCGACTTGCCACCAATTTGACGCTTCAGGGTCAACCCGTCCAGAAACTCCATGACGATGAATGGCTGCTCTCCCTGCTTGCCGATCTCGTAAATCGTACAGATGTTGGGATGATTGAGAGCCGACGCGGCACGAGCTTCACGCCGGAAGCGTTCCAATGCTTGGGGGTCACCGGCTAGGTCTTCGGGCAAGAACTTCAGAGCGACCAGGCGCCCAAGCTCCATGTCCTCGGCCTTGTAGACCACNNTTTCGAGGACTCGGTAGTGCGAAATCGTCTGGCCGATCATTGGGCTGAAATGTTAGGACTGAGAGTGGTGCAAGTCAATGAAATGAGGAAGTTGGTTGCGTCCCGAAGCGTCAGCTGGCGGAAAATCGCCAGGTTAGGGAACTCTCTTTAACCGGCGAGCATTGAGTGCCGGCGCCGAACCAATTCTCGCAACCCCGGCCTGGCTTGCGCCTTCCGAATGGGTTTGTCAATCAAGGGTTCGGCACCAAAGCGTTTTGTCGTAGCATACCGTCTGCCACGAAAGCCGCTTCTCGTTCGGCAATTAGGGCAGGAGGAGTCAATGGAGGAACGGATACTCGGCAGAACGGTTTCTGACGCGCAATCTGAGAGCTGCGACAAGCGTCGAGTCCCTCGTTTAGGCTGCGTCGTGTTGTTCCTGATGGTCGTGCTTCCAGCTGCGAGCCAAGCCCCGCCGACGAAGTCGATCGCCCCAGGATCAACCCCCGAGCCTGCCATCCCCCCAATTCTTGGGGCCTTCGATAGATACGAAGTCGTGGCCATGCCAGAGGGGCATGGGATGAAAGATGTAGACGACTTCATTCTCTCTCTCATCCGCGATCCGACGTTTCCCGCAAAGGTAAACGACATCGAAGTCGAATGCGGCAATTCGCTCTATCAGCCCGTTCTCGACCGTTACATCGCCGGAGACGATGTGCCTTTCACCGAAGTCCGCAAAGTCTGGAGAAATACCACGCAGTCTATGTGCGGGCGTTCTGGCTTCTTTGAGCAATTCTTTCCTCTCGTTCGCGCCATCAATGAGAAGCTCACCCCAGCCAATCGCCTCCGTGTGCTGGCCGGCGATCCTCCCATTGACTGGGACCACGTCAAGACTTCCGAAGACGGGATGAAATTTTTCGATCGCGAACCCAGCATCGTTTCTGTGATGGAAAAAGAGGTCCTATCCAAGCATCGGAGGGCTCTCATGCTCTTCGGCACATTTCACCTCCTGCACGGGGTGGATGACAGCGCCGTGTCAACCTACGAGAAACGTTATCCCCATCTCACCTTTGTCATCAGTGATCTCGGCATCTACGACATGAACCGGACCGCCGCACCCATAAGCCCGTTCGCATTGTGGCCGAATCCGTCGCTGGCCCTAACCAAGGGTACCTGGCTGGGTGCCTTGATGCTGCGTGACATTTTCCCGCCGCCGATCATGATCGACCGGGACTGCAAAGTGCACGTCAATTTTCCTCCCGGGCTGCAAAAACCGATGGAAGCCCTAGTCGATGCCTTTCTTTATCTTGGTCCTCAGGGGTTCAGGCTGAATGAGCCAATGCCCGCGGACATTGCACTGGATGCAGATTACATGACGGAACTGCAGCGGCGAGAGTCTCTGACGGGTTTTCCGGGCGAACCCACCAAGTCGCTGAAAGACTCGAACCAGGAAATTGTGAAGGAGGCCGAAAACCCGCTAACCGGCGCGCCAAAGCAGCCCGACGCAAAAGACGTCGCACAAAGCTGCCTCGACCGAAACAAGCAAGGCAGTCCGCCTTGACCGAGGTTGCAGGCAACAAGGCAATTCCTTGCGAAATTATTAACTTCGCAAACCAACCCTAGCGTTTTTCCCACCCTCCGCTGGAAAGGACACGTATGAGGTCTTCTCAGGTGAAAACAGTTTGCTGATTTTTCGGATGTGGATGAAAAGGCCGGAAAAAGGTTTTTTCCCGCCACTCGCTTCGCTGATCACTTCTGCAGGACGTTTGCTGGTCGCCATTGAGAGTGGTGCAGGTCAATGAAGCTGAGGAAGTCGGCTGTGTCCCGAAGCGTCTGTCGGCGAAAAACGCGATAAAGCATTCGGGGTTTTAAGTGTTTAACGGGCCAATCTGGGTGACCGAGATGCGAGGCGAGCTGAGTTTGGGGTGCAATCCCTCTCTCTCGTGTGGAATGCATATTTGTGGGGGCGCGTCGGGCCAACCCGGTCAAGTACTCGTTACGTCAATTGACGATTCGAGGCAACCTTTCAAAGCGGAGGCTTTAAACATGTTCTTACAACCGTCGACTCACTCGCGCACAATGCGGGCATGATCGACTGAGAGCCTCAACGAGCTCGCCCTGTCTAAGGCCCGAGCAACATCGCCGCGATCGCGTCCCCATAGCTGGTCCCGTCGCCAGCCGTCGGGATCACGTGACTTCCCTCCCCGAATTCGTTCCAGGCCTCGATTAGCACAAGCGGCGGCATGGGCGAGGGTTCGGGCCGAAGTTGGGGGTTAGCCGTGGTCCATGTAATCGCAGCTTGCGCGAAAGCGGCCACATCCTGCGGCGTCCGGCTATACCACATCAAGTCTCCCGAAATTGGCTCGGTTTCGTTCCATGGGCGGGGATCCCAGCCGGCCATCGCGGTCGGAATGAATGGGAGCGGACTACTCAGGGTGGCTTCGTTCCACGTCCACTGCCCGGCGGCGGAAAGAGTGGAGAAAGGGAGCATTCCGTTCACGGGCGGTGGCGCAAAAGGATAGTTGTAAAAGGCGATCGCGTCGTAACCATCGGCTTGCGCAATGGCGAATCCATCCGAGAGTGAATTCTGCCCCATTGTGCCGTCGGGCACCCCGAAGCCGCCCACGACGTAGACACCGGAGAGACCCTGTGCCTGGGCGGCCGCGCGCAGTTGTTGGAGTGCGGCAGACACCGCGGCAGAAGTTCCGAAGACCGAGCGCATTTCCCCCACATCGATAATGAAGAATGCGGGTTTGCCGCTGATCTGCACGTAGTCGGGGTCAGTCATATAGCCAACCCACTCGCTCACGGCGGTAGTCCAATCGGTTGGTTGGACATCAAACGGAGGACCGTCCACATACAGGATGGCGTACTGCATGCCGTAGCGATCGGGCAATGCCTGAGTGATCTGCAGAGCGGAGTTGAGATTCTCGCCGGGATCGTTCACCGCGACGTTGAAGTACCAGTCGAAAACGAAAAAATCGATGCCGAAGTTGTGAGCCGCGGCCAATTGCTGTTCGACCGCGCATATCGAATTGTCCTGCCATGCGGAGAAGGGCTGGCGATCTTGATAAGGACCCAAGGGCAGACCCTGAAAGTGAAAGTTGGTCAGTGGACCGGACCAGCCGTCGAAATAATAGGCACCGAGGCGAGCGCTGGTTTGCCCTGAGGCGGGTGCGGAGGAGGGGATCACGCACGGGACCGCGAGATTCAGCACGGCCGAGGCACCGCCGCCCGGGGCAGGGTTCACGACTGTAACCGCGTCCGGGCCAGGCGCGGCAATAGCACCCGCAGGAACGGCGGCAGTGAGCAGGGCTTTGCTCACAAACGTTGTCGGCAGGTTATTGCCGTTCCACTGCACGCTCGAATCAGAAATGAAGTTCGAGCCCACCACGCTCAGAGTAAAAGATGGCCCTCCCTGCTGGCTGCTGTTCGGAGATATCGCATCAATCGCAGGAGCCAGATTCGGTGGGCCGGTGGAGCCCCCGCCACTGCCGCCGCCGCCACAACCCAGTAGACTCATCGCGCCCAAAAAAACAACAACGGGAGTCACAAGGGAGCTTTGCCGAATTGCCATGTGGTTACCACCATACTTGATTTGATTGAACTTATGGACCCGATCGACCAGTTCTCAATGCGTGTAGTCTGTTGACAACAGCCATCAAGGGACTGCAGTCTCCCCCGCAGGTATTGACGCGCGGATCGCTCCAGTCTTGCTACTGACACGTGCCGGTTTGCGTCAAGATCATCTCCTGCGGGCTGCCCGGGGCATTATCGGTGACCAGAAGTGTGCCGCTGTTGGTTTCCGCTCTTCTCGAACTGAACTCGACATCAATGGTGCAAGAATCGCCGGCGCCCAGACTCGTACCACAGGTGTTGGACTCGGAAAAAGCCCCACTGGTCGCGATGCTGGTGATGCGCAACGCTGTGCTTCCAAAGTCGTTCAACGTTGGCACCTGGTTTGCCGTGCACAAGCAGACAGGGAAGGGGTCCAATCTTTCATGGCAGGAAATGGACAGGGTCGCAGGCAACAAAGTGGCGTTCGGCCCTGAAACCATCCCAGTCCCAGTCAAGGCGACCGACTGCGGGCTGCCCGTAGTATTGTCGGTGATCGTTATCGGGGCGCGGGTGTGGTGAGGGGAGGGTTCGATGGCTGGCGGGTGGAAATCGAGCCCTGCCAGCCTCGGCAATTGTGGAAATGGTCTAGGTCTAGGTCAACGAGTGCAAGTGGGTTCTAGTGGGTTTACGATCATCGACCCTCAACGAGTGCTTCTATGGTGATTTATCGCCAATTGACTTCGTGCCATCTTGAGATTTGCAGCTTTAGCGACCCGGCCTCCAAGCCCAACTAATGTTGTGAGACAATTCCTTCGAGTTTTCCAGCATTGAAGATGAATCTCGGCCTCTCGACTCGCCGGCAGAATCTCGCTATTGGGAAGTCATTAGCTGGAGTGCCGGAGTTGCTCACGCCTCTGACCTTCTTCGTCGTGGCTTTGTGTTTAGGGGCCGTTGTCCTTGCCGTTTACAGCCCCGCATTGAAGTTTCAATTCGTCCTCGACGATCACCGTTTCACAGGTGATCCGCGTATACAGTTCCCCGATCATGTTTGGGACTACTTTGCGAACTATGTGTGGGCGCAATACACGGGCGGACCGCCGAGTTTCTATCGGCCTCTGTTCATCCTGTGGTTGAGGATAAATTTCATTCTGAGCGCCTTGTCTCCGTGGGGATGGCACCTGCTCAGTATCACGAAACACTTGGTAGTTGCGGTATTGCTGGGCTTACTGGTGCTGAGACTGCTGCGCGATCGCATCGCGGCGTTAATCGCTGCGACTTTGTTCGCCCTGCATCCGGCGCAGACCGAATCCGTAGCCTGGGTTACCGTGCCCGATCCGTTGATGTCCGTGGGCATATTGGGTGCCGTGCTCCTATACCTCAAGTGGGTCGTGGTCCTTCCCGGTGGCCCAACTCACGAAAGAAAATCGCGCAAGACGGTGCGGACCAGGAAGGCCCCTCGGCCTCAGGCGTCCTGGCTAATCGCCTCCGCGGCTGTTTGCTTTGCGGCACTGTTGGCGAAGGAAACAGCCATCGTATTGCCTGCATTGATTTTTGTGTTGGCGCTGCTCACTCCTCAAGCTGAGAACGCCGATGCAGATTTTGGAGTTCGGCTGATGCTGGCGCTCCGGCAAACTGTACCGTTCTTGTGCGTGACGGTGTTGTACCTTCTGATGCGGGTCAATGCGTTGGGGGGGAAGCTTGGGTCACGAACCCAGCTTTTGCCTTGGAGCACCGTCCTTCTGTCGTGGCCTGCGACCCTCGGGTTCTACGTGAAGGTTTTGCTCTGGCCGGACCGCTCACGCGCCTTTGCAGATCCTACTCTGGCAGAGGAATTCTCTTTCCGGGGTGTCCTGATGCCGGTCCTGGGCGTCGGTTGCGCCATTGCGATCCTCGCGGTGGCATTGCTCTGGGCATGGAAAAAAGCGCGACGTGATCTTTCCCATCAAGATGCAGCGAATGTCGAGTATGCCCTATTGATAGGCACGCTCCTGCTGGTGCTGCCAATTCTTCTCACGCTGGACCTGAACGCTCTCAACCCGGGAGACTTTCTGCATGGCCGATACGCCTACTTGCCCTCGGCTGGCTTGATGCTTCTGGTGGCAACAGCATGGCACCTCGCCGGGAAGCTGCGCGTTCCTTTGCTGTTTGCAGGGGGCCTGTTAGCCATTGTGTTCGCTGCGCTGGCCGTCTCGCAGGAAAAGCAGTGGAAAGATGATTTGACGGTTTTCACCGTCGCCCACCAACTGGCGCCTCGCAATGCTCCAGTGGCTCACAATCTTGCCAATGCTAACGTGCAAGTGGCCCTGCAACTGGCCGACGACGGGCGATGCAGTGAGGCTATGCCAGTCTTTGAGCAAGTCAGTCAGGAGTACCCGCAAGATTGGTATGCATGGGCGGGTCTCGGGGATTGCTTTGTCCAAGGCAATAATCTCCCCAAAGCAGAGGAGTCGCTCCGTAAAGCTGCCGAACTGTCACACGACTCCCGAGTCACGCAGCAGTGGCAGGAACTGCGTGCGCACATGGGATTGCCGAACTCCGTTCCGCGTGATTGAGCGACTCCCGGTTGAAGTGTCAGCAGTTTCGCGTAACTGTTGTTACCAAGGGGATTGCACTCATTGGCCCACGAGTGGCCTTTTACGGTTCTTTGCAGATTTCGATCAAGTGCCTTTCAGTGTCGCGGATTTCAAAGAAATGCATGTCGCTCCCATCCTGGATGGGTCCAGCAAGAACGCCGCGATTGGAAAGATGTTCGTGGGCCTTCTTTAGCTTGTCGCAGAAGATGCTGGTTGCAACCGGTGAGGGCCTTTCGAAGTTAGCTTGTTCCGCCTCCGATTGAGCACCCAGCAGGATCGTCAGCTCATTGTCTGGTTCGTCTTGAAGATAGTTCCGCGTCAACCGCTTTGCAGGAGGCTGTTACGACCGAGCATGACGCGACCGTGCAAAGTGGGATGCTCCGTGAGTTGAGGAAGCTGAAGATCCTCGAGTTGAAGCGGCAGCTGGAAATCACCATCGCTAACTGACGCTATCAGGCGCTAACTCATTGAGAATTACGTCGCAGCCCTGCGCAGCCTTCCTAATGTGTCCTCGCCACGCGCGGGCGGGTGGGGGTGCGGGTGTAGCACTTTTGCCGTCTCTATGCACAACCCCTTCATCCGTTTGACCCTTCTTTTCTAACGCCTGTAAGATCAAACTTCACCGGCATCTGGATAAGAAGTCCTAACCGCGGAGCCAGGCAGAGGAATCAACGATTTACCCTGTGACCTCCGTGTCCTCTGTGGTTAGGCTTTTCCCCAGCCGCCGGCTCCTGACTTCCCCATGCCGCACGAATTGCCCAAAGCCTACGAGCCGGGCGCGATTGAGACGCGCTGGGCCGAGTACTGGGTCAAAGAAAAACTCTTCTCCGTGCC
>PMHI01000151.1:0-3286 GCA_003156615.1 Acidobacteriaceae bacterium
TGCTCTAAGCAATCACTTCAGCCGCAATCCGCTCGGTCGCAAACGCTTCGATCACATCGCCGACTTTGATGTCGCCATAGTTGGCAATCGAGATGCCGCACTCCATGCCGTTCGTGACCTCTTTGGCGTCGTCCTTGAAGCGCCGCAATGATCCCACCTTGCCCTTGAACACCTGCACGTTGTCGCGCAGCAGCCGGACTTCGGAGTCGCGCTTGATCAAGCCGTCGCTCACCCTGCACCCGGCCACCGTTCCCACCTTGGGGATGCGGAAGGTATTCAGCACCTCGGCGCGGCCCTGGTAGGTTTCCTTGATGGTGGGTTCGAGCAAGCCGCTCATGGCGCGCTTGATCTCATCCTGCAGTTCGTAAATGATCGAGTGCAGGCGGATATCCACTTTTTCCTGCTCGGCGATTTCCTGCGCCTTGCGCTCCGGCCGCACGTTGAAGCCAATAATAATCGCGTTCGACGCCGAGGCCAGCAGAACGTCGGTCTCGGTAATCGCGCCCACGCCCGAGCGTAGCAGCTTCAACCGCACCTTCTCGTTCGAGAGCTTCGTAAGCAGGTCGGTGATCACTTCCACCGATCCCTGCACATCGCCCTTGAGAATCACGTTCAATTCCTTGGTGCCCGCGGCCTTGATCTGCTCCGCCAGTCCTTCAAGGGACACACGCGAACTCTTGGCCAGCGCTGCCTCGCGCGACTTCTGTTCGCGGTATTCCGAAATGCCCCGCGCCTTGTCGCGATCGGCGACGACGACGAACTGGTCCCCGGCCTGCGGCAGCGCCTCCATACCAATGATTTCCACTGGAGTAGAAGGCGGAGCCGTCTGCAGCTGCGCGCCGCGGTCGTCAAACATGGCGCGTACTTTCCCGTAGACGTTGCCCACCACAAAATTGTCGCTCGCGTTCAGCGTTCCGTTTTGCACCAGCACCGTGGCCACCGGACCGCGCCCGCGATCCAGCTTCGCTTCGAGCACCACTCCCGTCGCCGCCCGTTCTGGCGTCGCTTTCAATTCTCCTATGTCCGCGACCAGGCAGATCATTTCCATCAGCAGATTCAGATTCGTTTTCTTCTTTGCCGAAACATCCACGAATACCGTCTTGCCGCCCCACTCTTCCGGCACCAGTCCGCGGTCGGCAAGCTGTTTCTTGACGCGGTCCGGCAAGGCGTCCGGCTTGTCGATCTTGTTCACTGCCACAATAATGGGAACTTCAGCGGCGTGCGCGTGGTCGATGGCTTCGACGGTCTGCGGCATCACGCCATCGTCGGCGGCCACCACCAGGACCACAATGTCGGTCGCTTTCGCGCCGCGGGACCGCATGCGCGTGAAAGCTTCATGACCGGGCGTGTCGAGGAACACAATCTCCCGCCCAAACGCCGGCGATTCCTTATCCGTGATTCGCACCTTGTAGGCGCCGATGTGCTGCGTGATGCCTCCCGCTTCGCCTTCCGCCACATTGGTCAGGCGAATGGCGTCGAGCAGCGTAGTCTTGCCGTGATCGACGTGGCCCATGATCGTAACCACGGGCGGCCGTATCCCGGTTTCCGGAGCCAACTCTTCGCTGGCCGCCGCCGCATCAATTTCTTTCGCCGTCTGCTCTTCGAAGGTGATCACGTTCGTATCCGCACCGAAGAAGCGGGCCATTTCGCTCGCCAGTTCCGCGTCCAGCGTCTGGTTGATGGTGGCAAAGACACCGCGGGCCAGCAACCGCGAAATCAGATCCTTGGCGCGAATGTCCAGCTTCTCCGCCAGATCCTTCACGCTGATCCCTTCCGTAATCGTAATGCTGCGCGTGATTGGCATGGGCTCATTCGACACCACCAATCGCGGTGGCGGCGTATAGCCCTTCATCGGGCCTTCCTTCACGCCGCGCGGAACATAGCGTTGACCCGGCCGTCGCGCCGGCCCGCCCGGCCGGCTGCCCGGCCGCGTGGTTCCCGGAGGCGGAAGCGCCGGACCCACGCCCAGCGGACGCGCTCCCGCAGGCGCCGACCGCGTGGGATGCATCGGCCGGCGCTCGCCCGGACGCAGCGGCGGACGCGGTGCACCTGGACCTCCACCCGCAACCGGCGGGCGGCGTTGAAAGATGGGCTGGCCGGGCACGGGACGTCCGGGTAGGGGACGCGCCGTGCCGCCGATTGGCACCCCGGGCTCGATCGGCGGTGGAGCAGGACGCAGCGGAGCTTTGTATACCGGCCGTGGCCCGGTTTGCGGAACGATCATGCGCGGCACCGGAGCCGTCGCAACCGGACGCGCCGTAACCGGAGCTGGGGGCGAAACCCCCGCTGCAACGATCGGAGGGGCTGCCGCCGGAGGAACCTGAGCTGCTGGAGGCGGCGCCGGGCGTGCGGGCGGCGCACTGACAGGTGACGCTGGGACGGGTGGCGATGCGACCGGAGGCGCAACCACCGGGCGCACAGGAATGGTTGGAGGCGCTGGTTGCGCAATCACTGGAGCCGGCGGAGGCGGCGCCACCGGCTTCGTCACCGGAGGCACGACCACCGCGGGTTTTTCCGGCGGCGCTGCCGCTTCCTTCTTCTGCGTGATCGCTTTTAGCACATCCCCGGGACGGGAAATGTGCGACAGGTCGATTTTGGTCTTGATTTCTTCTTCGCCGCGAAGCCCGCGCGAACTCGACCTGCCAGCTGGGGACGAAGCTTCCGCTGAGGAGCGGAGGTACACCCGTACTTTCTCCGCTTCGTGCTCTTCCAGAGAACTGGAGTGCGTCTTCTTCTCAGTCACTCCGACCAGCGGAAGCGTGTCGAGTATGGCTTTGCTCTTCACTTCCAGCTCTCGGGCTAGATCGTTGATTCGAACCTTACTCATCCGGCCTTTCGTTTCTCCGCGTTTTAGTTAGGTCATCATCGACCTCGCGGAGTCACTTTCTGCGGTCCCACGCCGTCGAACTTATGCCAGCGTGCCATGATTATTCTCTGGTTTCGGAAGCGGCTTCTTCTTCCGGAGCAGCCTGCTCCCCGGAGCGCTCCGCTTGACCTTCGTTCTCGTCTGCGGCAAGCGTCTCGGCTTCGACAGTGCCTTCTTCGGTCGACGCAACTTCCGCACTCGCCGCCGTTTCGTCAGCGGACGCCGCTTCCTCCGTCGCCACAGGAACTTCCGCGGTAATGTCTTCCGCACCTGCTTCAGAAAGCTCTGGTTCAGAAGGCTCCGCTGCAGCCGCCTCGCCTTCCGCCGCCACTTCACCTTCGACCGCGCCCTCAACCGCCGCGCCTTCCAGGCTGGCAAAGTAATTATTCACCGCGAGGCTGATTTTTTCCACCGTCTTCG
>PMHI01000151.1:3344-4241 GCA_003156615.1 Acidobacteriaceae bacterium
GCAGCTTCGCCGCCAGCCGCACGTTCTGCCCCTTCTTGCCGATGGCGAGCGAGAGCTGGCTGTCATCGACCACCACTTCCAGGTGCTTGCCGCCGGAATCGACCACGGTGACCTTGCTCACTTTCGCGGGCTGCAGAGCTTTCTCGGCGAACGTCACCGCATCTTCGTGATACTCGATGATGTCGATCTTCTCTCCGCGCAGCTCGCGGATGATCGACTGCACCCGCATGCCCTTCATGCCCACGCAGGCGCCTACCGGGTCCACGTCCTTGTCGCGAGACACGACCGCGATCTTGGTACGCTCCCCGGCTTCGCGCGCAATGGCCCGGATAACGACGGTGTTGTCGTAGATTTCCGGCACTTCGCTTTGAAACAGGCTTTGCACCAATTCGGGAACGGCCCGGGAAACGATCACCTGGGGGCCTTTGGCTGCGCGGTCCACCCGCTGCAACACCACGCGCACGCGCTCACCGATGGCGAATTGCTCCAACCGCGACTGCTCGCGTTTGGGCATTCTGGCCTCGGCTTTGCCAAGGTCGAAGATTACGTCTTGCAATTCAAGCCGTTTGACGGTGGCGTTGAGAACCTCACCTAAACGATGGGCATATTCCTTGTAGACGGTATCGCGCTCGGCTTCCCTGACCTTTTGGAAGATGACCTGTTTGGCCATCTGCGCGGCGATACGGCCGAGGACGTCGGTCGGTTTGTAATAGCGGATTTCGCCGCCGGTCTCGACTTCGGGCGCCAGCGCGCGGGCGTCATCGAGCGTGATCTGGTTCACAGGATCTTCCAATTGCTCGGGAGCCTCAACTACCGTCTTATAGACGTAGGCCCGGATCTCACCCGATTCCCGATCCAGTTCAGCCCGCATGTTCTCCTGCGTCTTGTAGTACTTGC
>PMHI01000151.1:4265-5345 GCA_003156615.1 Acidobacteriaceae bacterium
TCTCTTTTACCTATTCGCTCAAGCTTTTGCGTGAAACGCCCGGCCCATGGTGCTGGTGCTAAATTTCCGGGGCCAGATTGGCTTTTTCAATATTGGCAAACGCAATCTCGACCGTTTGCCCGGGACCCTTCTTGCCGCCCTTCTGTTTTTTTGCCGTCATGTCGAGGACGATTCCCTCCGGCCTTACCTCTGTGAGCTTACCCAGCCAATGGCGATTGCCTGCCACCGGGGTGAAGGTTCGAACTTTTACCGGGCTGGCCTGGAAGCGCTCGTAATCGGCGCGCGTTGCCAGTTTGCGGTCTAATCCGGGGGAGGAAACCTCCAGGGTATAGTCGTTCGCCGGTACCAGCTCCTCCACGTCGATCACCGTGCCAAAGTCGCGGCTAAAGCGTTCGCAATCCTCGTGCGTGACCCAAGCCAACTGATCGAGCGCAATCCCTTCGCTTACCAAGTGCTCGAGGAGGCTTTGCTCCTCATCTGCCTCGGCCCCATCTCCGCGCCTGGCAGTGGCCGCTTCGGCCCGGCGCGCCCGTTGTTCCGAGTTTTGCTCGATAAACACGCGCAAAACCCTTTGTTTGCTGCCGCCCAGGTATTCGACCTCCACCACATCCAATCCCTGCGAAGAAGCTACTCGATCCGCGGTTCGGCGGATTTGCTCGATACTTAATGCCATAGTTGCCGCTTCAAGATGAATTTGCTTCGCCACGGGGCCGGACCGCAGGCTTCGCGGTTTCCTGACCAAAAGAAAAGTGGGCTTTCGCNNATAAGAATACGCCGTTTGGGGGTGAACTTCAACGGCGTGCGATCACGCCGGGACGCGCCAAGAAAGACTCCTTCCGAACCGGGAAGGCGCATTCCGATGGACCTCAAGTGATCGACCCAAGCTTGTCGATATTGCCGATCTGACGGCTTTTCCTCAAGAAAAGGCGCTTCGAGGGCATTTCTCCTGTAGCTTATAGGATTAATAGAAGCACTCAAGGCATGCTGTTCATCCAACAACGAACTTGCTGAATGGCCTCACTCTATCCGCATAAGCAGGAACCGCAGAAATGCTCCAGATATTCCTTTTGACCTTTTTGA
>PMHI01000037.1 GCA_003156615.1 Acidobacteriaceae bacterium
AAAGATCGCGGAAGTCGAAGACTTTGTCGTGCGCGATGCCGATGCGGCAAAGAAGCTGGAGGCGATGTCGCCGAACCCGCTGTTCATGAAGACCGTTCCTGCGGCGGAGCGCGCCACGCGCGAGGAGCTGGTGAAGACGGCGAATATGTATTGCTCAGGCCTTCAGAACAACGACGGAAAGGGCGTCTACCCGTTCGCCGAGGATTGTAATCGCGTCGAGAACGGCACGCAGACCACCAATAACCCAGACCTCTATAAGACGCAAGCGCCCAGCACCGGCTATCCCATCATGAGCCTCGGCTGCGAGGCGCAGTTCAAGACCGGCTTCTTCAAGATCGTCACCCACATTCGCGATCGCCGATGGGTGATCGTGGAAACNNTGGCCTTTGCGTTCGCGTTTTTCGATCACGCGGGCACAGTGAAGGCGGTCACGCTGACGGACGGCAGCACTTTCCCGTCAACGCTGCGCCATCCTCTTACGTTTGAGATTGGCGAACTCTTCAAAATCGAGAACGGAAAAATCCACGCGATCCAGGCCGTGCTCACGCAGGAACCGTACGGGATCACGTCCGGATGGGGACCGGCGACGCCGCATGCCGCCGCTGCTTCCGCGAAGCCAAGCGAATCCGGGGCGGCCAGTTGCGATCGCAAATGCCTGAACGGGCTGGTGGACGCGTACCGCGCGGCGCTCATCGAGCACGATGCGTCGCACCTTCCGCTCGCGCCGAACGCGCGCTACACGGAAAATGCGCAGGACTTGAAAATCGGCGACGGCCTCTGGGGTACGCTGACCGGCTGGGGAAGCTACAAACTCTACATTGACGATCCGGAGGATGGTGCAGTCGCGTACGTTGGCGTGACGGACGAAGCGGGCATGTCCGGCTTGCTGGTCACTCGTTTNNCTGACGGATTTACCGATCCAAAAGTCGTGCCGCGGATCGCAGGATTTTTCGAGGACATTCCTGAATCCGAGCGCGAATCGCAAAAGGACTTGATCGCGCAGACCGACCTGTATTTCGACGGCATCGAGAAGAGCAGCGGCAGCATCGTTCCATTCGCGCCGGATGTGATTCGCGTCGAGAACGGGACGCAAACATGCCCGTCAACTTTCGGCGCGGCCTCTAGAAACGGCCAGCCCGTTGGCTGTGCCGCGGGATTGGATTCACATGTCTTTGAGTACATCTATCCAATCAGCCCTCGGGTGTACAACGTCGTGGACCGGCAGCGCGGAATCGTCATGGGCTCGTTCATGTTCAATACGTCAGGGAAGGTAAAATCCGTGGACGTGCCGGGCGTCGGCAAGGTGGACGAATCCCCAGCCGCGCTCCGCCCCTTCAGCGAGGAAGTGGACGAAATTTTCAAAATCAAGAACGGCAAAATTGATTCGATCATTGCCGTGATGACCGGCTTGCCTTTCGGCGATACCTCCGGCTGGTCCGACACGCTGCAGAAGCCGTGAAGAATTAATAGGCGTAGCCCGGAGGTGGCTTGAAACCTCCGATTTCTTGCGCGAGCAGTTCCGCGAATGTGATCGGCGTGGCATCTTCGCAATACGGCCCCATGATCTGAATTCCGACAGGCAATCCTGCTTCGGTCAGACCCGCGGGCGCCACTGTGGCCGGACAACCGGTCAGTGTGGCGGGGCCAATCCAGTTGAGCCCGTCCATGTATTTGCGCGGCCCGCCAGGTGTCGCAACCACGCGCTCGTCCTGGGGCTCGCTCTGATCCTGCAGAAAAGCCGCTGTGAACGTTACGGGCGAGAGGAAAACGTCAACCTCGTCGAAGTAGGATTGCCACTGCGCCCGAAATCTCAATCGCTTCAGGTTTTCGGCTTGCCAGTATGGGTGTGACCCGAGAGCGTCGGCGGCCGCCCGACCCGCAATCTTTTCGAGTGTTTGCTTCTGAGCCTCCTGGACGTTGGGAGGAGAAATGCTGGCTTCGAAAGCGAACAGNNCTCATTTTCGCGCCTGCGCGCCCCAGGGTCTCGATCGTTTTCTCGAGCACCGCGCGCATGTCCGACGTCGGGGGAGCGATAAGATCATCGAGCACATAGCCGACACGAAAATCTTTCAAGCTCTTGGCGCGCGGGGGCGGAAGCTCCCATTTCCATGCCTTGGCTTCATATCCTTCCGGACCTCCCAACACCTTTAACGCCGCGTGCAGATCGTTCGCGCTGCGAGCCANNCGCCCGGCTGCTGGCCGCGCTGGCTCACCAGATCGAGCGTTGGCTTGTGCCCATAGATTCCGCAGAAGTGTGAAGGAACGCGGATCGAGCCCCCGATATCGCTCCCAACGCTGAGATACCCAAGCCCTGCTGCCAAAGCGGCCGCCGATCCCCCCGAAGAACCGCCCGGCGTTCGCTTCAAATCCCAAGGGTTATTGGTGGTTCCATACATCGGATTGTAGGACTGCCAGTCTGCAAGACTGACCGGAACGTTGGTGGCGCCGATCAAGACGGCTCCGGCCCCCAGCAGTCGGTCCACCGCTGCGGAGTTATGCGGCGCATTCGAGTCCTTGAAATGCCGAATTCCCCAAGTACACGGATGACCCGCGAC
>PMHI01000285.1:0-5063 GCA_003156615.1 Acidobacteriaceae bacterium
CGGGTGGCACCGGAGTAAGCGGACCTATAAGCGCAAGGGAAGTGGCGAGTGACGCTCTGTCAGTAGTCGGACGGCTGAAAAATACCTATAAAGCGTGGCGAAAGTCACGTGACCGGGCAACCGGCGACAGAACTGGATCGGGAAAAGCAGCGGGCGACGATGGTCGGGAGGAGAAAGGAAACCAGATGAGTAAGGGAGAGGGAGGTCGGAACAGTTCCCTTTTCTGGCGGACATGTTTGTCTTGGGTTCATTTGGCAGGATAGCCTGATGTTAAGTTGCAGAACTGCCTCCGGCGGGATCACTTCCTGAAGCGGTAAGTCCAGCTCAAGCTGACATATGATCTCAAGGGAATACCCGCGACCCGCTCGAATGGAACCGGATCAGTTGACTGAGCTAAGGTCTCAGTCGTCTGGCCGGTGTAGTTCTTGGCAAGAAGAACATTCTTTCTGATTGACACTTTCGGCCGATCTGCTGTCATAATCCGGTCATGTTGTCGACCCTCTCGCAGGATGTGACCTTCGCTCTTCGGCAGCTTCGGCGCAGCCCCGCCTTTGCAATCGCCGCGATCGTAACCTTGGCGCTTGGCATTGGGGCGACGACGGCCATCTTCACCCTGGTGGATGGAATCCTGCTCCGGCCGCTGCCGTTTCCCGACCGCGATCGTCTCGTCGCCATCAACACTCTGGAGTTTCCTCCTGGCGTGCTAACCACCAGTGCTGCTGCGGGCGAGCCGATAGGAACTTCCTATCCCAATTACTTTGACTGGCAGCGGCAGAACCACACGTTTGAGTCGATCGCCGCCTACCAAGAGACCGCTCGGCGGTTTGCAAAGGCGAACAACGAGGACCCGCAAGTCATCCCTTGCGGACGCGTTTCCGCGAACCTGTTCTTGACGCTGGGCGTCGCTCCTGCTCTGGGGCGAACGTTTACTTCCGAAGAGGAACAGCCTGGTCGTCGCGTCGTGATCTTGAGTCACGAATTATGGGTATCGGCGTTCGCGGCGTCGCGCGATGTTATCGGACAAACCGTGAAAGTCAGTGACGAGCCCTCTATCGTCGTCGGAGTGATGCCGGAAGGCTTTCACTACCCGGTCAATCAGCCCGCACTGTTTTGGGCAACGTACGCCGCCAATGCGGAAGGCCGGTTCCCCCTGACTTCCATTCGTGAGGACGACGAGCTCCATATCGTCGGGCGCCTCAAACCCGGCGTCACGATGACGAAGGCGCTGGCTGATCTCAACACGGTTCAGCGGCAGCTAGCGCAGCAGTATCCGGTGAATCGCTTCCGGCCCGCCGTCCTTCTGCAGCCCCTGCTAAGTGAGCAGGTTGGCGATATCCGCGGGGTTTTAACGCTGCTGGCGGCTTCTGTGGGAGTTGTGCTGCTGATTGGCTGCGCCAACGTCGCCGGATTGCAACTGGCTCGGGCCGCTTCACGCAAAGGCGAGATGGCCGTGCGCACGGCTTTGGGAGCAAGCCGAATCCGGGTTGTGCGGCAATTGCTCATCGAGTCCCTGTTGCTGGCCATAGGTGGCGGAATGATCGGCTGGCTCGTCTCGATCGTATTCGTGCGAGTGGGGATTCGCATGGTCCCGCGGGATATCCCGCGACTCTTCAATGTAGCGGTGGACACTCGCGTCTTAATGTTTGCGCTCTTGCTCTCGATCGCGACTGCGGTTATTTTCGGGTTGTTGCCGGCGTGGCGGGTGTCACGGTCAGATCCGGCGCACGCTTTGCGCGATGGCGGTCTGACGATGACGGCTGGCCTGCATCGAAACCGCCTGCACTACGCGCTTGTAGTCGGTGAGACCTCTCTTGGTTTTGCGCTCCTGATGGGCTCCAGCCTGCTAATCAAGAGCATGCTCAACCTGGCGCATCTAGATCCGGGATTCGATACCGAAGGGACCTTGCACTTCGACGTTGCTCTAAGTCAGGCCCGTTATCCGGACCCCACGAAAGTTCCGTTCTATAAGAAGCTGGTTGCTGAGATTGCGACCGTCCCGGGAGTTATCAGAGTATCCGCGGGGCATCCAATGCCCGGTAGTGGAGGCGGTGGCAGTTGGACAAAATTCACCATCCCCGGGCACACCGATCCACCCGACAGTCTTCCTGCCTGCACCGTGCACGCGGTGATGCCTGGCTATTTTGAAACGGTGTCGATCCCTTTGCTGCGCGGGCGAACCTTCACCGAGCACGACAATCTCGCGACCGCCACTCCTGTTGCGGTTGTGAACCGCGCCTTCGTTCGAAAATACTTCCCCAACGAGGACCCGATCGGGCGCTTCCTGACTCCGCGGTTTGAATATTCCACCGAGCCCATTCTCCCCCGCCAGATCATCGGAATCGTCGGTGATACTCTGAGCGGCGATCCCTGGGATGATCCCTATGGGCCGCGCTTCTTTCTTCCTTATGCCCAGTACCCGACGCATACGCGTCCGCGAGTCATCATGAAGGTCTCCGGTGATCCGTTCAGCTACGAGATCACGATGCAAGCGATCGCGAAACGCATTGATGCCGAGGCGCTGGTTATCGACTATGGGACATTAGCCGGGAGAGTGCGGGAAACCTCAGTGCAGCCGCGATTCGAAGCGGCTCTGGTTTCGGCGTTTGCCGCGATTGCGCTGTTGCTTTCGGCGATCGGCCTGTATGCGGTTCTGTCCTACATCGTTGCCGAGAGGATGCGCGAACTGGCGCTCAGAGTGGCATTCGGCGGCTCGCGCTCTCACATTCTCGGAATAGTGTTGCGCCGTGCGCTGACCCTCTCGGTGCTTGGAATTCTCGCCGGGGCGGCGGCTTCGCTGTTAGCAAAGAAACTCGTCGATGGTTTTCTGTTTCAAGTGCAGCCCCAGGATCTTTCCACGTTCGTGACGGTCACGCTGACACTGCTGTTGGTCTCGATCGTTGCGGCGCTTGCCCCGGCTATTCGCGCTGCTTCGGTGGATCCCATGCGGACGCTGCACGAGCAATAGTGTCGGGATACGTGATGAAAGGACACAGTTCCCATGTTCTTACTAACCTTGGCACCATCATTCCGTAGACTTGCGGTTATGGGCGTGGTTTTCGCAACCTTTGCCGTTCTCCCAGCCGCGCTGTGTGCGCAGGCTGCCGCTTCACCCACCGCCCCCACGGCCTCCGAGAACCCGGTCGCAATCGACCAAGCGTGGCAGAAAGCCAACGCGAAATATGATGCTCCACGAACTGCCATTCTCCGTGACGTCGATCGTGTCGGTCAAGAAGGCCCGTTCCGTCCCCAGTGGGAATCCCTCCAGAGATACGAGGTTCCCGAGTGGTATCAGGATGCGAAGTTCGGCGTCTTCATTCACTGGGGCGTGTATTCCGTTCCCGCCTTCGGCAGCGAGTGGTATCCGAGGGATATGTATCGGGAGGGATCCGCAGAGTACAAGCACCACATCGCAACTTACGGCCCACAGGATAAGTTCGGCTACAAGGACTTCATCCCCAGGTTCAAGGCCGATCATTTTGACCCGGCCGCATGGGCCCGTCTTTTCAAGGACGCTGGCATCAAATATGTTGTGCCGGTGGCTGAACATCACGACGGCTTTGCCATGTATGACAGCAGTCTGAGCGACTGGACTGCGGCCAAGATGGGTCCGCAGCGCGATATTATCGGCGATCTGGCCAAGGCGGTGCGCGCGGAAGGTCTCCATTTTGGAGCCTCCTCGCACCGGGTTGAGCATAATTTCTTTCTCGGCGTGGGCCGCACCATTCCTTCCGACATCAACGACCCGCAATACGCCGCGTTTTACGGCCCGGCGCACACCTGGCTCGAAAACAAGAGGGGCACGCCCGTCTCCAACGATTTCACCTATGTCTCTCCGGCGTGGGCGGACGACTGGCTGGCGCGAGCCTCCGAAATCGTCGAGAAATATCATCCAGACATCATGTATTTTGACTGGTGGATCGGCCAGCCATCGATTCGCCCGAACCTCAGCCGCTTTGCCGCCTTCTACTACAATGCTTCTCTCAAGTATGGCGACCACGTCGGGGTTATCAACTATAAAGACTTCGCCATTCAGGAGCACTCCGCTGTCCTCGATCTGGAGCGCGGACAACTCGGTGACATTCGACCGCTGCACTGGCAGACCGATACTTCGATCAGCAACAAATCGTGGGGCTACATAGAAAACGACACCTTTAAATCCCCCCAGTTCGTGATTGACCAGCTCATCGACATCGTCAGCAAGAACGGCAATCTGCTGTTGAACATCGGTCCACGTCCCGATGGCACCATACCTGACGAAGTGCAGGCGGTGCTACGCGATGTGGGCTCCTGGCTGAAGGTGAACGGCGATGCGATTTACGACACGCGTTCCTGGGGGATCTATGGGGAGGGGCCAACCCAGGTCGCAGCCGGTTCCTTCCACGACACCGAGACAGCGACCTACACTGCCCAAGATTTCCGTTTTACTACTAAAGGCAACGCCCTGTATGCGATTGAGCTGGGTTGGCCTGTCAGCGGCGAAGCGGTTATCCATGCCTTGGGCAGTGCGGTGGGCGGCCAGAAGATAGAGTCTGTTAGCCTGCTCGGTTTTGATGCCAAGCTCCAGTTCCAGCAGCAGGCCGATGGGTTGCACATTCACCTTCCCGCGCAAGATACCGGAAAATATGCCTATGCTTTTCGTATACAGTTTGAAGGTGCAGCGCAGTAGAAAACGAAGAGCGAGCGCGATGCGATACGCAAGCTGGAGGCGCTCAGGCTAATACGCCAGGATGAGTCTCCTCAAAAGGCGGCATCCCCGCCAAATTAGCCGTATTCTGTTCTTGATCTAGAGATCGCGAGCATTCAACTGGATAATGTCGAGGTAGCCTTCCTGTTTGCGCTGCACGATCGGAGAGAGCAGTTTCGGATCGACACGCGCGAGTCTGGCAAGCCTGTGCGCGTCGACCTGGTCCGATTTTCGAATGCTGTCCGCAATCATTCGAAGATTGCGTGGATTGGCCACGATCACCTCATGGCCGCATTGCCCCAGCAGTTGGCTCACCCAGCGGGAGTGAGTCCCCACCTCGATGGCGATGCGCGAAGGCGGAAGGTCTTAAAATGACGGG
>PMHI01000285.1:5103-8692 GCA_003156615.1 Acidobacteriaceae bacterium
GGTCGTAGATGGCCTTGTCGTAGGTAGTGACGTTCACGCTGGAAGAGGAGCTTTTGCCCGAAAGCGTGACCATCACCTGTTTGGGGGTGGTTTCGTTGTCGTTGAACAACAGCAGGGCCGTGCCGTTAGGGTTGGTGGCCGCATAGGCGCGCACGTCGGTCGTGTCGCCGGCGACGGTCGCCGTCAGCACTGTCTGGCCGTTGACGGCCATCTGGCTGAACAACTGAAACGCGCGCGCCGCGGGAGACATGGTGCCGATGGGGCCGCCACCCGGACAGGTGCTATCCGAGGGTCCATCGGAGAAGACATTGTAGGCTCCGAAATCCTGCCATCCATAGAGAGACGTACTATCGTTTCCGTTGGAGCCGTTGCAATTACCGAAGCCAATCCACCAGGTCAGGCGCGAGACTCCATCGTTCATCATCTCGCCCAGCACCTGGCCGGCATACAACCCCTGGGTAATCGACCAGCTCTGCTTGCCCGGATTGCTATAAGGCCCTCCGATCTCACCCACGTAAATGGGAGTGCCCGGAGTTCCCCACTTGGTCAGCTCCGACCTGAGGGTGTTGATGTTCGTGGTCAACTCCTGCGCCGCCTGCTGCACCAGGAAGGTGTCCCTTTCCTCGCCCGGCGTCTCCGGATAGTAGTGATATTCCACGAAGTCATAGGACCCCTTGGCATTGGCCAGCACCGTGTTGTCCCATCCGCCGGTCGTGTTATCCGCGTCCACATCGACGCCGACCAGCGTGTTCGGGCTAGCCGTCTTAATCGACTGGTAGTAGCCGGTTGTTCCCACCACAGCGGCCGCGTAGATGGTGGGGTCGTTCGGAGTCGAGTGCAGGTCGTACTCCCAGCTCCCATACTCCTCGTTGCCCACCGTCGAATGGCTCACGGTGATGCCGTCGGCCAGCGCGGCCGTGACCCAGGCGGCAGCTTCGCTTGGTTCGCCGCCTCCGTTGCAGGTTGTGTTCGAGCCGTAATTCGCCGTCAACGCCACATCAAGGTTAGCGGGGACGGCCATGTCGTTGACGAAATTCGAAAACGTGTCATTCGCATCGGCATAGCCGCCATTGCACTCAGAATTGGTCGCCCAGTGGTAGAGGTCGGAATCCGATCCGCCCGGCCAACGCACCTGGGTGATGCCGGCGGCCTGGAAAGCATCCACAATTCCGGTCTGGTTGGAAACCAGATCGTACCAGACGGCCATGTTCATTCCCAGCAGCTTGTCGGTCACGGCGGGGCCGCTGCTCGCCAGATCCACCGTCACCGAGGTAGCGACGATTCCCGTTACTGTTACCGGGGCCGTCGCGGTGACCGCTGCGCCGCTGGCATTGGTCACGGTGAGGGTGTAGGTGGTGGTCGCCGTGGGGCTCACAGTCACGCCCACCCCGCTGGTGGCGGTCAGACTGCCCGGAGTGATGACGCCTGTGCCGTTCGCGAAGACTCCTGTCAGAGTCGCACTAGATCCTGTGGTAATGGTTCTCGGAATTACGATGAAGCTGGTGATCGTCGGTGCAGGGTTCACGGTGATGGTGGCCGTCGCGGTCACCGCTGTTCCATTCGTGGGAGTAACGGTCAGGGTATAGGTGGTGGTCGTCGTGGGACTCACGGTTACAGCTACGCCGCTGTTGGCTGGAAGATTGCCGGGGGTGATGACGCCTGTGCCGTTCGCGAAGACGCCGGTCAGAGCCGCGGTTGATCCATCCGTAATGGAGGCGTGATTCGCGGTGAAACCGGTAATTGAGGGCGGCGGAGGCAGCGTTTGGGTGCTCGACGACCCACCGCCGCAGCCGGTCAAACCTGCCAGGGCCAGGCTGAGAGTCATGGCCAGATGAGTTAGAACAAGAAGACGTTTCATGGGATTCCCCGTGTCTAGGTCAGGTTGAAGCCGGCGCCCGCCGTCTCAAATTTCCAGGTCGGGTCACAGTGACATAATGGAAGCCTTCTCCGAATCCTGGATATGGGGCGACGTGTTGACCGCCGTGTCGAGCATGGCGCTCATGAACTGTCCTTGGGCGGCGATCAACGTTCCGCTGATGTAACCAAAGACCGGTACAAAGCCCCCAAAGGTACGCCCACGACAGGGCAATAAACGACGAACTCATGATTCCCTCGACCAATCGAGAATCCCTATGCCTGCTCCCACAATGATCGACAACTGCTTCAACATATTCCCGAACTTCGAGGTTCCCGCCGTCACACCGTCCCGTTAGCGATCCAACAGACCGCCAGGCCGACTTTTCGCAACTCCCACAGCGATTCCCATTGGGACCTCCTCGCACAATCTCCGGTGATTCCACCATAGGGGTCCGCGTGATGTTAGTTACCGAGGATACGAACGATCATTCGCTCTGATTCCGAATTGCCGGGTGCCCGAATAACCTACTCTCACACACACTTTCGCGTTCGACAAAATTGATTGCGAAACGATCAGGCCGTGGGCTGCGGCTGACATGGAACGTAGCCAAGAGCCACAGCGCGAAGACAGACCAGACCTCAACTGTTGAAACATACGAGCGTGGGGCAAGTGGGTCGAGGCCGGGAACTGAAAGGGCCTGTTTCAGAACTTCAGCCCTCGGGTATGTCGGCCTGTCTCTCTCGTCAACACCAACTTGTACGCCTCGTCGAAGTACGCGTCGAGCAGTTTCTGCGCCTCAACGGTGCTGCCAGCAATCCATTCTCGCCACAGCTTCCGGGTCTACTTGTGCTCGGATTCGTAGAACGCCTCGAATGCCTTCTTGACCTTCTCGTCCGGCATCATCGCGTAGAAGCTGATCGCCTGCGGCGCTGGCTGTCGGCACAGACACGCTACAGCGCTTAATCAGGCGACAGCAACAACAGTGTGGCTAGCGGCACCAATTCGATCCACGGCCCAGGGCCTTGCTGAGCGGACCGCCGCAGCTCTTGATTGGCCGGCAACCTACCAAGAAGCTTTGCGTCGGAGTTAGGCTGAGAATCTGATTCGCCGCGACAAAGTTGAGTGCAATTGTTCAACCATCGCTTGGCCGAGCGGAGCAAGTGGCGCGCCCAATCGGACACCATCGGTAAACCGAACCGCACTTTCGCCGCGGAGCCATCCTGGGGCAGCGAGTGCAATGGGCACGTAAGTGTTTGGGAGGAAAGTACTGGCGGAGAGGAAGGGATTCGAACCCTCGGTACAGGTGTTAGCCCGTACAACGGTTTAGCAAAGCATCGAGCCTTCATCTTGTGATGTGTATTCAAGCACTTGGCACGCTGCGAGTGCTTCTCAGTCGTACTAAACGCACTCCACAGTCACCTTAGCTGACACCTAATGTGTCGCCCATTAATCGCCAAACCACCAAAGCAGAGCAGATCTCTCTCCCAAGAAAGTCATGCAGCAAGTCGCGCACATTCTGGAAGTGGTGCGCTCCTCGGTACCGGTGAACTGCCAACAGGTGCATCCTCAGCTCATTGATCGAAGGGGCAGACCGAGTTCGGCAACCCGGGAGTTATCGGCACGTCCGTCGGATTAGCCCTTGCGAAAACGCGTTCGTGAGCAATAAGACGCAGTGATCACAACTGGATTACCCTATGGTGACGGACTCTGTTTATCGCTTGTGCCCGAAAG
>PMHI01000069.1 GCA_003156615.1 Acidobacteriaceae bacterium
ACCAGCCAGTCGATGGTGTCGTAAGCGTCGGTGGAATGATCGGTTGGGCTCGAATTCAGCGGCCCCCGCAATGGCCGGGTCATCACATAGTCGCCCTCAGAACCGTATTTACCGCGAACATCCTGAAAGACACGGATGTAACCATCAGCCACGAACACTTCGTCGCCCTGGGGGAGGGTCGCGAGCATGTACGGAGACCGGAAACGTTCCGCCCGTTTGGCAGCGTTGTAGGGAGTACGNNGGAATCATCACTTCTCGTTTGACGTAGTCGTAGGATGCGGTCGGGGCCTCAAACTTGGAAGGAATGTCTGGAGTTAGGGGCGCGGTCTGAGCGTGTGCCGCAGCCCCGAGCATGAAAAGAGCAGCCCCGACCACCCATCTCTGGGGTGCATCCGGTTGGAATAGGGAAGAGATGCTGATCATAAAAAGGAATCCGTCCTCGCTCTCGACTTGCCAACCGAAAACTTTAACAGAAATCTGTCTGGCCAACGCTTCGACATCAAGTTCGCCGGCAGCCTGTCCGAAAACCGCATGCTTGGTTTGGATGAGGAGGTTGAGCCCGGTTCGGTTCAGCGAGGTTGGCGGAGAAAATTCGAGCTAACAGCTTCCCTGATAAAATGAAATGAAAAGCGGCGCGGAGAGATGGCCGAGTGGCTGAAGGCGCGCGCCTCGAAAGCGTGTATACCTTTACGGGTATCGGGGGTTCGAATCCCTCTCTCTCCGCCAGTTCTTCTAAGAACTGTTCCACTCATGTCCGCACAACCTCGCCCTTCTAGTTCCCAGCGACTGGCAGTACTATGCTCGACGGAGCCTCCTTCGAGCGATACACCTTCTGCGTGGCTTTTTCGTAGTCAGCATCCCTTGCCTTATAAATATTCTCAACGAACTTCTGCGGGTTGCGGTCATACAGAGGGAACCATGTGCTCTGCACCTGCACCATCATGCGGTGGCCCTTCAGAAAGACGTGGTCATTGGGGTGCAAGTCAATTCTGTACTCAGTGACTTGGTTAGGGGTAAGGGGAAGGGGCGTTTCCATGCTGTTGCGATATCGGGCTCGCAAAACGTCATCCGCAATCATTAGCTCGTAGCCGTTGAGCACGGGTCCGGCATCCTTAGCGGCATCTTCTTCCGTGATTGTCTGGTAGTCTTCCGGATACACGTCGATCAGTTTCACAACCCAGTCGCTGTCGGTTCCCGTAGTCGAAGAGAAAAGGTCGGCGACGATGTCTCCAGTGACCGCAACATCCTCAGNNACATCAGGACGATGCTCCACGAAGCGCTGGTCCTGTACCAGCCATGTCGTCCAAGCTGGCGCAGGATAAGTCGGCGTGATGGGTCGATTGCGGTACGGCACTGGATTGGCGGGATCAGAAATGTAGGAGTCAAAGGCATCGTGCTCAGAGGGTGGTTCGAACGAGAGCTTGCCGCCCGCGTGCAAGTAAAGCTTCTTCTCGGTGATGCCTTTCTTGGGTGGCCACTCGTCGTAGCTCTTCCAGACGTTGGTGCCCGTCTCGAAAGTCAGTGCTTCGGATTCCGTCAGTGGTTTGTCGTGGAGCCAATGCGCGAACCATGGAGCCAAAATGTGCGAGCGATAATAACCGGAGATGTCACTGCCCCAGTCGATTTCACCCAGTTTGCGCCCAGATTGATCCATCCACCCGCCGTGGTTCCATGGACCAGCGACGAAGTAGTTCAGATGCTCAGTATCGGTCTGCTTCAGTGCGGCATAAATGCGAGTCGGGCCAACAAAGTCCTCCTGATCGTACCAGCCAGCGACATTCAGGTTTGGAACAGTAGTGTGTTTCAGGTATGTCGTCACAGCATGTTGCTTCCAGAAATCGTGGTTCGGATGCTCAACGAAATCGTTCCACGTCGGTAGCTTTTCATGAAAGTAACGCGCATTCGCGTTGGAGATCGCACCGAGCGCTAGGTACCACGCGTAGGTGTCGTATTCGTCGAACTCGAAGTTTGTGTTCTTCTCCTTGGAGGTTTCAAGCAAAGCGGAATATTCGAACCCATAGCTCAGTCGAAACGCGCCGTTGTGATGGAAGTCATCATTAATGAACATGTCGTCAGGAGATGCCTGCTCACTCGCAGCCTTCAGCGCGGGGTGCGGCTCAAGCAGCGCCTGCGTCACCAGCCAGCCCGGATAGGAAATCCCCCACATACCGACTCGGCCGTTATTGTTCGGAACATTCCTGACAAGCCAATCGATGGTGTCATACGCGTCAGTCGCTTCATCAATCGATTTGGGATCACTCTTGTCACGAGGCGGACGCTGCATGACAAATGTCCCCTCGGACTTAAAGCGCCCCCGGATGTTCTGCGTAACAAAGACATAGCCGTCCGCAATGAGATCGTCGAATAAAGCGGACTCGGTCAGCGAATTAGCGTTTTCGGGGACTCCGTATGGGGTTCTCACCAAGAGGATGGGGAGCGGTCCCGTAGCATTCTTCGGCGTCCTCAGCACAGTCTGAAGACGGACGCCATCGCGCATCGGGATCATGATCTCTTGGAAGTTGAAATATTCGGGCTTGTACTTCGATTGCACCGGGGGGGCTTGGGCAAACAGATCAACGGCCAGGAGCGAAAGCAGCAGGATTCGTTTCACGAGGATCATCGTACTTCGCCTTTCTGAGCCGAACACCACTGAGCTAAACGGCTAGGGTAGCACGGCATCAAGAGGGACGATTCGCCCACGAAGGAATTATCCTTCACCTCATCAACGACAGTTTCCGGACGGCCTCTTTTGGGTGCTGCCGCACAACCGGGACTGCTGGCCTGGAGCGACATCAAGTAAGAGAAATCTTGATAGGCAAGAAAATGAGGCGGTGGCCACTTGGCAGTTCCCGATGCAGCCTGAACCAGAGAGCACTCAGACGGAAAAGCGCTGAAGGTTCTGCTGCAGACGAATCGGAAAGCCAGTCCACGAACTCGAGCGGCTTGCTTTACTCGGGGTCCAGTTTGATCGGAGGCGGTAGGAGGAATTTCGACGAACTGCATGACCGTATCGCTTAGGCGATTGTCACTTTTGCGGCATACAGACTCCTTTAGCCCGCATCATCAAGAGACTTGCTGACGACACCGCAGTCGCGGATGGCCTGGTCCATCGAATCGATGCGCAAATACACTGTGCCAAGCTCGTGAGCTAATTGCTGGGCAATCGCGGTTTTTCCCGTGCCCGGCAGACCGCCGAAGATTATCAGCATTGGCATGCGGCCGTGTGCCTATGGCTTCTCGGAAACCTCAATCACACTGCCTTCCAAGTCCCTCATCTCAAAGTAGTGCGTGCCTTGCCGATCCTCCTGAATCTCTCCGACATTCACGCCCCTAGAACCTAAGACTTCTCTCGCCTTCTTGATGTTGGAGGCGTACAGCATGGGCGTCGTTCCATTAGTCGGCTTGTTTCGAGGTCCGAGGACGGCGATGCAGGTTTGATCCTTTTTGGAGAAGCCCAATGCCACACCCCCCTCCGGGTCGTCCATTTCCGCAGGACCTTTTGGAGCCCCAACTTCTCGATGTACCAAGAAGTCGCAGACTCAACGTCCAGCACTCCAATGTAGAACGAATCGGCAATGGTCAGCAGAGGCATGGCTGGATTTAGGCTGCCAGTAGAGCCGAAGTCAGGAAGGGCTCGGAGCAAGAGTCATTGTGCATTTTGTCAGAAGTAAGAGACCGGAAAGGCGGAACTAGCTCTGAATCCGAATCCCGCCTTCGGTTTCACAGCAAACCCCGAACTGCTGCCACAACCGAAACCACGGGCTATGCGCGAGCATTTCGTCGTGCCTTCGATTGGCAGCAGAGATGTCGCTTGCGCTGAGTGGCCTAATATCCGGCGCTTCGAACATTTCCTGTAGCTGCTGAATATCGTCGATGATGCGTTCAACGTCCATCCCGTTCCAATATCCGACATGAGGGGGGCAGTCGTCAAACGGAGCGGCATCATCATGTCGTGACTTCCTTAACCCTTACTTTGGTGGGCACTGAGTCCTTATGAGAACCGCA
>PMHI01000674.1 GCA_003156615.1 Acidobacteriaceae bacterium
TTAGCGTCTCCACGTATCCCGAGGCGACGAGTTGTCTTACATAGCATCTAGCATCGACTTGGCTGACTTGGTTTTCGCCAGACCAACGACGCGCTACAAACTATGCAGCATAGAGCAAATCTAACGCAAGCAAAATCATCGGCTTATATCACCATGCCTGAAGGCAGGGGCTTTACGCCGACTTCGGTAAGGCGGACATGAGGATGCTCTGGCCCGCGATTTCCGAGATGGGATGGGTCAGGTTGGGCAAGTCCGGGGCGCGCTGCTGCAGCTCGGCGGTAGATTCCTAGGGACTGGATTCGAGAGTTTTCCTCAATACCAAGGCATCGACACCGTTCGAATAATAACGAGGGCAAGTATGGATCAAGCTGTAACCGTGACGTTTGTAGAATGATAGGGCGGAGACGTTGTCTACAGCGGTTTCCAGTTCGACGGATCGGCAGTGCGCCGCGCGCAGACGGTCTTCGGCAGCACCGAGAAGCAGCGATCCCACGCCGGAGCGGCGGGCGGAGGCGATCACGTCAATGGTGATGACGTGACCGGAGGCGCGAGCCGCCTCGGCGACGATGAAGCCAGAGACGGTAACCTGGTCCGGGATGACCGGCGGAAAACTTTTCTTACCTGCTCCCGCATCGGGGCCGGCCGTTGCTGCCAAGTCAGCGTCCACGGCGAGCAGCGTAAACGATCCGCGGCGGCGGATGTAGAGCTTGAGTTCCGTCCGCGAATAGGAAATGCCGGGAGGAAAACAATGCTGATCGATGCGCCACAGCGTGTCGAAGTCGGCGGGCTGGAAGTCCCGAATGGTGAAGGGCACGGGGCCATTGTAGCGGGGAATGGGGCTTTGGGAATACGTCGGACCTCGCTTGGGGAGGCTCTGAGCAAGGCCGCTCCGGGCGGCGGAGCCAGCAAAACCGGTGATAGATCCCGAGTTTTGGTAGGGGCGCGATTGGAATTGCGCGAGTACCCGGGTTTTCCACAGGTAATTCAGGATGGGGCTATCGGGAAGGACGAATTGGGATCATTGCCCCTTGCTTCCGCCCCAGCCTCGGACGTACCATGAACATCATAAGGAAGCCTGGTGGGACGCCTGCTCGTGATTGACGTGGCTGGTTCGGTCGCCGTCTTGGGACTGTGGTACTTCGTGTTCTCCACCTACAACCGAAAAAAAGGAGCTGCGGCCTTGCGCTGGGTGCAGACGGCTTGCGCCGGCAAGGGACGCATCCTAGAGTCGCACTGGGTGGGCAGTTCCCGCCTGCAGGCGCGGCTGCACTTCCCGTCGCGCTGGTTCGAGAACGCCCATGTAACCGTAAAGTTCAGGCCGCGAGCGCTGCCGGTGCAGTGGCTGATGAGCTGCTGGCAACGGCAGAAAGAAACTCTGACCTTCGAGGCCGACCTGGGTGGTTCTCCGAGCTTCCATCTGGAAGTGGTGCGGCATCGCTGGTGCGCCCACAACCGGGGGATCTCATCGCGCAAACGCGACGACCGCGAGTGGAATCTATACCAGCCCGGGCCCATCATCCTGACCACGCGTACGCACTGGAAGCAGGATCCCAGCGCGGAATTGAATGCACTGATGTCGGCGCGGCGGCAGGACATTCTGCAAGTGCGCTTTCGTCCGGAGTCGCCACAGTTCTCGGCTACGCTTCACCTGGAAGCGCTGGCCGACCCGAACGCCGCGGCGGGATTCGTCAGCGCCTTGCGCGAGATTGCCGCGGGAGCCTCGGCGCACCGGCAGTAAGCAGGTCTCGAGCGACTTTGATCGCGGCATCGTCGGCTGCGGAACCCCAGAAAAGGAATCAGCGGTCAGGGAATGTCTCCATTTTGCTCTGCGGCCGTTCTGCCCGACCTCCGCGTTTCAAGGTTTGTGTTCGCCGATATCTCATCGAAACCTCACGACCCGGAGACCCGCAATAAGATCCGCGGAATGCGCAGAGATTACAGGCCACCTCTGAGGGATCTTCGATTTTGCTGAAACCGAGACACTACCGGAATTCGCTTTTCCTTGAGGCTGGCTGCTGTGCTAAGGTTCCGGGCCATGAGTGACAGTTTTAGCAATCCCACGCCGCAGTTCGGCACGGCCGAGTATGCCACCAAGCCGGAAAGCAGTCGCTGCCAGTTCTGCCAGCAGCCGTTGAGTGGACCTTACTACCGGGTGAATGCAGCGGTGGCCTGTCCAGGCTGCGCGGAAAAGATGCGCAGCGAAATTGTCACGGACAAGCACGCGGCGTATGTGCGCGCGCTCACCTACGGCATCGGCGCGGCCGTGGTGGGACTGGTTGGGTACGCGGTGATCGCCATCCTGCTGCAGGGCTGGGTGATCAGCTATATGTCGATCGGGGTGGGGTGGATTGTAGGCACAGCCATGATGAAGGGATCGAACGGAGTCGGCGGCCGGCGCTACCAGATTGCCGCGGCTTTGCTGACTTACGCGGCAGTCTCAATGGCGGAGGTTCCCATCTGGATTCATTTTGCCCACCAGCCGGTGAACTTGGGAACGTGGCTAGGACGGGCGGCTCTGATGGGGCTGGCCTCTCCGTTCACTCAGCTTTCGGGCAATCTCTTCTGGGGAGCGATGGGCTTGTTGATTCTTTTCTTTGGAATGAGGATCGCATGGAGGATCGCCGCGGGCCGGCCCTTTGGAGTCTACGGACCGTTTGCCAATACTCCACCAGCTTCCTCCTGAACCGTGTACCCTCTCAAAGGGCGTTCTTCCGAGCCGTGCATACAAACAACCCAGACTTGATTCGAAATTGCAAGCGCTGCTCAGGCGATTTGGCGCCCGACGCGCTGGTGTGCGATCACTGCCACGCGCTCCTCCACTCGGAGGAACTCGAACGACTCTCCGCGGAAGCAAATGCGCTCGAGGCCGCTGGAGAATTGCGGCAGGCGCGGGAGAAATGGCTGAGCGGGCTCGAGCTGCTGCCGCCAACCTCGAAGCAAGCCGATTGGATCAAGCAACACGCACAAGCACTCGATGCTGCCGGCGATCGAGGACGGCGGCCTCCGCCGGCCGAAAACCAATGGGCTCAACCGGTGGGTCCGAGTGCAGCGGTGGCCGATGCGAGCAGGGCTCCGGCGTCGCCGCGGTTCCGGTTGACGTCTCTGCTAAGCTTTGTCGCCTTCCTTGCGATCTATTCGGCTGCGTCCGGAGTGAGGTTCGGGATCGGCTTCGCGGTGCTGATTCTGATTCACGAGATGGGCCACTTCGTTGACATCAAGCGCCGCGGCTTGCCGGCAGATATGCCCGTGTTTCTGCCGGGCCTGGGAGCCTATGTGCGCTGGCAGGCGCTGGGCGTGCCGCTCGAAACACGTGCCGCAGTGAGCCTGGCCGGACCGCTGGCGGGGTTTCTCGCGTCGCTTGTCTGTGCCGCGCTCTGGTGGCAGACCCACAATCCCTACTGGGGGGCGCTGGCGCGTGTGGGTGCGATGCTGAACCTGCTGAATCTGATTCCTGTCTGGGTGCTCGACGGCGGGCAGGCTGCGCTGGCCTTGAGCAAGACGGAACGCATCGTTCTGATGACGGCGGGTGTCGCTCTGGGGCTGGTGCTCGGAGAAAGGTTGTTCTTCCTGGTGGCACTGGGTGCGGGGTATCGAGCATTCTTTGCCGGAGATCTGCCGGCGCATCCCAGCCGTGCCACGATTATTTATTTTGTCGTAGTGCTTACGGCGCTGGGGGTGATCATTCGGCTGATGCCGGGCCAGGGTTTGGGCTTGCAGTAAAAACCACGCCGTGAATCGCTCGAGGCCTCTTAGTTTTGCCTCCAAGATACGGGGATGTACCGATATCGTGAGGAAGGGACTGCTTTGGCAGGCACGGCGAGTTGTTTGCAGGCTGCCGTGCACTTGGGCAAATCTTCGCAGGACGGCTCGGGCGGCCACGGGGATACCGTGAGCTGCGCCAGACCGGACTGGACGAGACCTAATGTCGCTTGCTCATGGGGTTGGACCTTGCGGACGAAATGACGCGAGGAGCCTTATGGAGTGTCTTACGCCGCAATCCCCGCGCATAAATCTCTTTTATGCCCTCGATTAGCTTTTTCGATTGTCGGGGACTGTGCACTCGCGTTATTCTTGTGCGTTGAAACCCAGCCATTTCAACCCCTTGTACCTGTGGCCTTGCTTGCCGACATCATCTTGCCGAGAACGATAGGAGACTGAAGGATATCCATGCCCAACGAACTGCGCAATTTCCTGGCACTCACCTACGACGAACTGGAAGACCTGAATCTGGAGGCGAAGGAGCAGCGGCGGAACCGCGTGCCATTCGGCAAGGTCCAGGAGAAGCGGCTGAAGTAT
>PMHI01000526.1 GCA_003156615.1 Acidobacteriaceae bacterium
CGTACGGACCGTCTGTCACTGCAACCTTTCCGTTGTTCCAATACACGGTCACCGCCGTGTTGGCGGGCTGAAGAGGTTCCTCAGCGACCAAATGTCCGTTCTTCCGCAGTTCGTCGTTGTAGCTGAAACACTCGTCCAGCACGGTGTTGCGCTCGCTCTCAGACATGTTCTCGAACTTGCCGGGCTCGAGGTATCCCAAACAGACGTATTTCATCCATTCCTCCTGGTTGCCGGTAGTGGTGCAGTTTGGCCTTTACCCGACATTGTCATCCTGAGCGTAGCCGTTTTTCACGCGTAGCGAAGGATCTCCCGCTTAACCGGCCTAATGCGCAAGCCAAACTGCACCACTGCCTTGTTTCCCGTGACCCAGAGCCGCAGCTCATCGTTCTGTTATCAGATAGTCGTTCGGGAGACCGAAAATCGACAGCATCGCCATTTTTTTATTTCGGGAACGGGCCGGTGGCAGAGCTTCGGCGAGAACTGGAATGGCAGTTATTGTTCAACGGTGCCAAGCATGGGCATCTTCAGTGTACAATCCTCGCAGTTTTTGAAGTCAAAAAGGAAATTCTGGATGAACTGCAAATGAACTATTTACGTCTCGGTCTGGCGGCGCTTGGTGGCATGGTCGCGTATTTCGCCTTTGGCTTTTTATTGTTTTGGCTGGTGCCATCTCTTATCGATGAAGCCCACAAGTACCCGGCCGTATTCCGAGCCAAAGAAAAAATCATGACTCTTATGCCAATTGGAATGGCGGCAACTTTGATAGCGATCCTGATTGTCGCGATAATTTTCGCAATGCTATGTCAGAGCGGATCGGGCACTGCGGAAGGTGCGCGCTTGGGCGTTCTCATTGGCATTTTCGTGGTTTGCGGATTTGTGCTGCACAACTACGTGAACCTCAACATCGGGCTGAAACTCGCTCTGGGACAGGCTGTGGCTTACTTCGTCCAGTGGATGATCGTCGGCATCGTCATCGGTCTTATTTACCCAAGTCGGGCCGTAAAGCCTCGGCGTTTCAGGCCGGGGATATAAAGGCCCCCCGCGTTTTTTCCCTTCCGTTCGTTCTGGAATCCTTGCCGTCCACAAGACCTATGGCCGGGCATGGCCAAAAGTCCTCTTCGTTGTCCTCCGCTGAAGTAGGGCGGTTGTGGGAGGAACCCACCGAAGAGACCTCGCCAAAACGAGGCTCCGTAGGAATCCTCGCCGCTTGCGGCGCGGAGGATGTCAATTGTGATGCTCAGTCCAAAAACTACGTGAGGCGAGGGGAGAAGTTCGGAGCGCCGGGCTTCCCCATCGCTCCCGGGCTCAGGAATACACGATCTGAGCCACACGATGCCCTTCTAATTCAACGCAAAGCCGGATTCTCCGGGCTAAATAGGCCTGTGGGATTATCTTTCCAAATCCAGGCATGCACCAACCATTGAGTCTGAGCGATGAAGTGACCCCCTTGTTCGCGGCATTGGCTCTCACTCAATCCGTGAGGGTTTTCCAGGTGCGGCAGTACGCAAATATTTTCATGGCGGTGCCAAACCGCCAACGATTTTGGAAATGGCGAGTTCAATGGCTGGCCGTCAGGCCCTTCGGGCGCATCCCAAAAATAACCGACGCCGGCCAGAGAATATCCCTCCTGCGGGACCGAGTTCTTCACATACAGCAAAATGGGAGGCTTCTCAACATCAAAACGATTCGGCTCCATAGTCAGAACATAGTGAATTCCCATTCCCGGCATATCACCTCCAACCATCTGATATCCGTCGGCTTCAGCCATATGCACATCCTGGTATTTTGCGGTTGCTTGTCTGGCTTGTTCTAACTCGGCCGCAGTCTTCTTCAGTTCCTCATACGTCAGGGCCGCGCCATTGGTATGGGAGTGCTGCGGCATCATCGAGCCCGAGGACGCTTGTCCATTACCGGCTGCTGAGGTCTGTGCCATGGCGGTGACGCCCAGCAAAAAAACGAGAGCCATCGTCCGACGGATTGCCTTCATTTGATTTCCTCCTTCTTGATTTCTACGAAGTTGCCGGGAATAGTGATCCGAACCACAAGACGTAGGCTCTGGTAGACGTATACTAGGCGTTCCTGAGAGCTTGCATTTCGGTCACATTCACACAATATCGAGCCGTGCCTGAATGGCGTCTGAATGCGACGTTCAGGTGGCGTTCAGCTTGGTTCTCGTCTCCTTGTATAAACAGGGGAAAACATGCGTGTGCTTGTCGTGGAAGACGAGGCGTCTCTAGCCAGGCAGCTCACCACCGCGCTTCGTCGCGCGGGCTATGCTGTGGATCATGCGGCCGACGGCGAACGCGCTGACCTTCTCGGCCACGATGAACGCTACGACGCCGTTGTTCTCGACTTGGGACTACCTAAAGTGGATGGGTTGACATTGTTGCGCCGCTGGCGCGAAGCGGGGCAGGCGATGCCGGTGCTCGTGCTAACGGCGCGAGGCAGTTGGCACGAAAAGGTTCAGGGGATTGACGGCGGGGCTGATGACTACATGTCCAAGCCATTCCGTATGGAGGAATTGCTGGCGAGGTTGCGCGCACTTATTCGACGGTCGAGCGGACAGAGCAATCCCGAACTACGCTGCGGTCCGCTCGTACTCGACCCGCGGTCCGGCAAGGTGACCCTCGAGGGTGCGGAGGTGAAACTGACCGGCCACGAATTTCGCGTGCTTTCCTACCTAATGCACCACTGCCAGCGCGTAGTTTCACAAAGCGAGCTCACTGAACATATCTACTCCCAGGACTTTGACCGCGATTCGAATACGGTTGAAGTTTTTATCGCTCGCTTGAGGCGAAAACTAGGTCCCACCTTTATTGAGACAGTGCGAAGCCTGGGTTACCGCATGAAGGCCCATTCATGAATTGGCTGCATTCTTTCCGGTGGCGAATTCTTCTCGGCACTATTCTCTGGACCCTTGGACTAATCCCGCTAATCCATTTGTTGTTCCTCGTGGTGCACGGCCAGCTTCGTTTCATGACTGGGCGGGGCATAGGAATTTTTCTGGTTTTTGCGACTTTCTGCATACTCGCGGGAATTTGGCAGTTCCGCGCCGGACTGTTGCCGTTTGGCCATCTGCGTCGGCAATTATTGGGTCTGCGCAATGGTTCCGGCGACAGGATCGAAGGAACCTATCCAACAGAAGTGCAGCCATTAGTGAACGATCTCAATTCCTTGTTGGAGCATCGCGAGCGGATCATCCGGCGAGCGATGGCGAAAGCTGGCGATCTCGCGCACGGATTGAAAACGCCGCTGGCGGTGCTGGCACAGGAGGCCGAACAGTTCGAGGCCGCAGGCCAACATGAAATCGCATCCGCGATCAACCTGCAAGTTGATCGTATGCGCAGACAGGTTGACTATCATCTGACGCAAGCCCGCGCGGCTACTCCCGGCAACGCGCCTGGTGCTCGCTGTCCTGTGCTGGCTTCTGTTGAAGGGTTGACGCGAACCTTGGAGAAAATCTACGCCGCTCGCGGGCTCGCGCTTGAGGTCGATGTCTCGTCCGCACATTTTGTTCGTGGGCAACGCGAAGATTTGGAAGAAATGCTGGGGAATCTGCTGGATAACGCCTGTAAGTGGGCAAAGTCCAACGTCAAGATACAATCCGTGCAGGAAAATGGTGCGGTAGTTCTGACTGTGGATGACGATGGCCCAGGCCTGCCCTCCTCTATTCGCGATCAAGTGTTGCAGCGAGGAGTCCGCGCTGACGAAGCTGCCCCCGGTTCGGGACTGGGATTGGCAATCGTTCGCGATCTTGCCCAACTTTACGAGGGGACGATCACGTTGGACGACTCGCCCATGGGCGGTCTGCACGCGAGCCTTCGGTTGCCCTCCTGATTGCTTAGCATAAGGATTTTCTTAACCCGAAGCGATCCCAGTCGCGAAAATGAATTTTCCCATCTTTCGGAAATCTTCCCATCTCAATTTAAAGGAGACTCCAGGGAACCGCTGGGGACGCACTCACTCGCGGTTTTTGATGGTTGGGTCAATACCCAATCGTAAACCGCTGGCCGCGGTGCTTCGGTTTCTCCAGTTCGTCGACGGCCGCAATGGCATCGTCCTCCATGGAAACCCGACTGTTGCCGCTCGTGTCTACGACCAAATCGTCTTTGCCGAGACGGAATTTCCCAGTCCTCTCGCCGGGTTCAAAGAGCCCCGCCGGGGCAAAATAGGTCCAATCCGCGCCGCTGACTACGAGGTCCTGGCGAACCTGCTCATGAGCCTTGGCGATCGGCAGAACAACTTCTGGAAGATGGCCGATTTAAAGAAACAAACTCTTGCTCGACTACGCTGGCCCCGAAATCCAGTTGCACCTTCACGGTAGAGATGGCCCATCGCGAGTCCGAATGAGTCCCGGAACCGTCTCAGCTTCCGTTCCGGATCAGACGAGCACCATGGCTTACGGCATCGAGGCCTTTAACGCCCGCAACCCTCTCGCATGGCCCAGCTTCGCCAAGCGAGAGGATGTCGAAGGCTTGCCGCCGACGGTCATCAGCGTCAACGAGTGCGATCCGTTGCGCGATGAGGGCATCGCCTTCTACCGGCTTCTGATGAATAGCGGCGTTTCGGCGCGTTGCCGCCAAATGATGGGCGCCTGCCACGGCATCGAGATCCTCTTGCCGGTGATATGTCCCGATATCGCTCGCTCCACTGCCAGCGACATCGCCAACTTCGCAATCGGGCAGTCGGAAGGGCCAAGGAAGTAGCTTTGCTAATACCAACTGCACGCCGAAATCCGCTCTCTGCGGATTTCGGCGTTCGCAGGCTTGTTCGTGAGTGTCAGAGGAAGTGCACGGTTGACGGGGTCACGAATAACCTGAGTGCTTGTGAGGGACGGCGTTCATTCGGGAGCTTGTTCGAGGGTCTCTGTCTGCGTCGACTCCAGCTTTTCGCAGCTCTGTCATGAAGGCAATTGGATCGACCGCATCGGCAAGGAAGTGAATGCCAGCCCGGACTCCGTTACTTTCCGAAACAGTGCGGGCGACAGTGGCCAGCACAAGTCCGTGGATCCGGTAGTCGCGGCGCTCCTTGTAAACGATCTGAGCGGTTAGGGCTAGTCTGCGTCCTTGAGAACGCCCAAGTATCTGAGCCACGACAAAACCATCCACGGGCAGACGGTTTCTGCGAAATAAGTTTCGGAACAAGCGGACACTCAGTCCGTCGGGGAGAGGAACCAGGGCCATCAGAGTTGTCGCCATGATCGTCCGAAACCCCGATAGGTATGTGTATGTGAAGACGTCGTAGTTATTGAGCCGACGGCCAACCTCGCTCAGTTCGGGAAGAGAAACCATCACGAAACGACCGGGGCCGACGGGTTCGCCCAAATTAACACGGCGGGAAGTCTCCGACAGTTTGGCGCGGGTCCACTCGCCCTTGCGAAAGTAACCAGGACTGCGAAGCCCCGACTTACGGACATACCAGACAGCGTCGCGCAAAGCATTGGCGGACCACTCGCCAGAGTCGCTGAAATAAACCGTCAACGACTCGATCGTATCCATCTTGGCCCTTGCCTGTGCGTCCGCGTAAACAGGCAGGAGTTCGCTTATGCCAGGATTCCACCCCGCCGATACCACGAACGACAATCCCAGGTCTTCAATCTCTTGGCGATGGGGAAGCAGGCGTTCCTTTACGAACGACATGCCTGCCGCATCAATGTAGTGACACCGCCCGCGAAAGGCCGCTTGTGCGACGCGATCTTGGAGCGCCATCACGGGTCCAGCGCAGTTGACGACGATCGAACATCGGCTGCAAAAGTCGTCCAACGAATGGGCACCGAGGATATCAACATGCGCCGCGGACGCTCTGCCATCGAACTCCGCCGCCAGAGCCTTCCCTTCGGCTAAGTCGCCTCCACCGATTAGAATCTCGCCATCGCAGGACTTCCAGAGCTCAGACGCAACGATTCTCCCGGTTGCACCGTGGCCACCAACAATGCCGAAAGTGACGGTTCGACTCATTGCTCAAACCCCCGCAGCATCCAACCGGCCAGGGTCGTGGAGTATCAGTTTAGCTCTTGATCCGGTCAAGACAGATCAACTGCTATGATCGCCCGGCGGGCGGACTCTTATCGTGTCGTCTTCTCGCAATCGACTCCTTGTAGGCAGTCGAAAGGGCTTGTTCGAGCCCTTCTATAGGGAAAGGTACTGGTGGATGAAAGCGATGGCCATGCTGCCTTCGCCCACTCCACTCGATACCCGTTTGATGGAGTCATGGCGCACGTCACCAGCCGCGAACACCCCGGGCAGGTTGGTCTCCAACGGAAACGGGGGGCGATCGAGCTTCCAGGTGGTGAGGTCGCGCCCCGTGCAAATATAGCCGCGCGGATCCCGCTCCAAATCGTCTGGTAGCCATGACGTGCCGGCATCGGCGCCGATCATCACAAACAAAGCATCGGCTTCGTAGCCCAAAATCTTCTCCGCCTCATGCGGCGCTTGCACGCGAAGCCCAATTCGTTCCAGGTGATTTTCACCGTCCGCCGAAACAACCTGCCTAAAGGGAAGAACCTCGATATTGGCCTTCGATGCAATCTGGTCAATCAGGTATTGCGACATGCTGAGCTTCAATCCTTCGCCCCGCACCAAAACCTTTACTTCAGCCGCATAGCTCGATAAAAACATGGCAGCTTGCCCCGCTGAATTTCCGCCTCCCACGATGAAGACTTTCTTGCCGACCACATTGGTCGCCTCCTGCCGGGCCGCTCCATAAAATATGCCGCGTCCCAGCATCCGATCATCACCCTTCGCCTGCAGCCGACGCCAGTCCACACCTATAGCCAACACTACAGCTCGGGCGAAGACTGTCTGGCCCCCGTCAAGCCCGCACAGATAGCCTTCGCCCGAGGGAGTAAGCTTTTCAACGGAACGCGTCAGCGCAACTTCCGCGCCGAAGCGAGTCGCCTGCTTGAATCCGCGCCCGGTAAGATCGTCCCCTGAAATTCCCTCTGGAAACCCCAGATAATTTTCGATACGGGACGATGTGCCGGCTTGCCCGCCTGCGGCACAGCGCTCGACGATCAGCACGCTATTGATCTATGCATAAAGAATGCAATACAATAATTGGGTGTTCAGGAGCAGAACACCTATGCCCAGACTGAAGGGGAGTGCTGACCTACTCGAGGATCGGCGCAAGCGTGCCCTGGCGTTGCTGGATTCTGGTGAGTCTCTTAACGAAGTGGGACGGCGCATCGGCTGCAATCCAAGTTCGGTGATGCGTTGGCGCGATGCCCGACGGCGAGGTGGAGCCAAGGCATTGCGAGTGCGTTTCTCTCCAGGACGACCGCTGAAGTTGGACCGGACGCAACGACGGCGTCTGGTCAGCCTTCTTCTGCAGGGACCGATGATGCACGGCTACCGGACCAATCTCTGGACCACCGCGCGCATTGCGGAATTGATCCGGAGCCAGTTCGGAATCCAGTATCACCGCGATCACGTGGGACGTTTGATGCACGGTCTGAACTGGAGCCCGCAGAAACCAGAACGACGCGCCCTGGAACGGGATGAGAACGCCATCGAGCGCTGGCAACAGAAAGATTGGCCGCGGATAAAAAAAACGCTACGCGGCTGGGTGCCCACCTAGTTTTTGCCGATGAATCGGGCTTCCTTTTGATTCCTTACGTGGCCAAGACCTGGTCCCCGCAAGGCTGTACCCCAATTCACTATCATCGCCAGCGACGGCGCGACAAGGTCTCGGTCATTTCGGGAATCTCCGTAAGCCCCCGCCGCCAACGCCTGGGTCTGTACTATCAACTTTATTTCGACAACATCGGGCAAGAAGAAGTTTGCATGTTCTGCGCGAGTTGTTGCGCCACTTGCGGGGCCAAGTGATCGTGGTTCTGGACAATTCTTCCACCCACAAGGGAGCGCCTCTCCAACAACTGCTGCGACAACATAGCCGCCTGCATATCGAGCACTTTCCCTCCTATGCCCCGGAGCTCAACCCCGATGAAGGGGTTTGGTCTCTGGCAAAACGCGCCCTCGCCAATAGTTGTCCCAATGATGTGGAGGAGTTGGTTGAGGACGTCATCGGCTCGATAACGCTATTCGTATCTCAACTGGGAAACTGCGTGGCTGCATACTGCAATCCGGACTGCCCTCTTTCTTGCGCTAGACTATTTCATTCTTTATGCAGAGATCAATAAGCCCTTCAGAACTCCCATAAACGCCGGCGGCCATACCGGCCGGTCCGGCCCCCACAATCACCACGTCATAACTGTCGTGATTGGGCCTGGTCTGCAGTTGCAAGGCCTCTGCAATTTCCCTTGTTGTCGGAGGCTCACTGAAAAGCTGTCCGTCAACACTTACGCCCGGACAATCAGGGTCGTCGGAAAGGCCGGCCGGCACCCGCTCCGGGTAGCTATCTCGATTAATCCACTCGTAAGGAATACGATTCGCGGAAAGAAATGCGCGAATATTATGGCAGTCCTCATCCTTGTTGCGGCCGAAGATGAGCACCCGAGCTGTTGGTAAGGAAAGAGAACGTTGCTGGATCAACAAAAGCCGTTCCCCCAGCGTCTCCAGAATGAGAGTGCGGGCCTCTTTTGAGTCCCGAATCAACTGATGAAACTGCTGCTTATCCAGGCGCGCGATGCGGCACGAGGTTTGGGCTCGCAATGAGCCGAAGGTCGGAGTGCCCATCAGAAGTGGCACTTCACCCAGGAAATCGCCCGGTTTGAATTCGTACTCCGGAAACTCGGTCTGCTTTCCGTGAACATCTAGAACTATCCGCAGGACGGCCTTCCAAAAGTACATAGAACCAGGCGGGTGCGCCCTCCCGAAAGACCCATTCTCCCGGCTCAAGCCGCACATCGGCGATAGTCTGCGCCAATCGAGCGCATTCGGCCTCGTCAAGACAGGCAAAAATGTTGGCTTGTCGCAACTCTTCTGGAGTAAACACTGAAGCCGCCTCAAAATGGCATAGATAATCGTGAAAACTTTTGTACCACAGAACGATGTGGTTCTTCCGACATCCGCTCCGGACGGCTGTAGCTGTGGCCGCGGAGTTGACGCACATCGCGGAATTGTCTTTTTTTGTAGTACAAGTGTCTCGGTTGTCAGACCTAGTCGACGAGAGCGTTTTTAGTACTGTGATCGCCGCGTCATAGATTCCCATCTTGCTTGACGTGCCTAA
>PMHI01000195.1 GCA_003156615.1 Acidobacteriaceae bacterium
ACCTCAGCGGCAAGGTGTACATCGGGCATCACCGCGACTTGTTGAACATCTGGTGCGCACCGGATTCGCTCAAGCGCCTCCGATACGTCTCGATCCAGTGGAGCAGCTAGCCAGCTTCGAAGCGGAGCCATCGACGAATCACTCATCGTCGCCTCCTTGCACCGAGACCGGCACAAACGACAGCTCTGGTGCTCGCTTTCTGGCAATCGCCATCGCGACTTCCGACCGCAAGGNNCTCATCGCATCGACGACGGAGTAGCCATCCTGCACAACGATATGGACCAGTAGATGGCCGCAACCAGGTGCTGGCGAAACCTCATCTACAAACAGCTCGCAGCCAATGCCAGCAACGTTTGAATCCGCAAGCGCGAGGTTCAGCGCCCGCTGCACTTGACAGCAGAACTGTTGTGTCTTCCGCTGCACTTGGCGGCTGTCTGACCGACTGCCGCTTTCTTCTCCATAGAGAATCTCAGCGAAGTCCGCGTCCAAGAACTCCGCTCCTTTACCACGACGTTGTTTTCGTTTCACAAAGCTCCCTTTTGCGCGCACGCGCGCAGAGCCGGCAGGCGCACGAATGCGTATGCGGCTTCAACTAATGAGTTGAAAGATGGAGCCAACCCAGCCGGCCGGCTGGATTAGACGGCGACGGGCGGGCTCAACGTCATCGGGCTATGTGCAATCGGCGACATAATTTTCTCCGCTGCTACGTTGAGTCTTGGAATTACAGGCGATTGAACGCCTGAGTCCCTGAGACATTATCGCTCTATCTCTGGNNAGCAAGTCTGGCGCTACGTGGCGAACCGTCGCCATCCCCGAATGCCGATCGACCCCGGCAACAAGGGTGCCTATGCGCCGCGTACCGACGGCGACACCGCACATTTTTGATGGTCACGGCCTCGGAGTTCGGGCAGCAAACCGTGCCTTCCCCGGAGACGACATCAGCGCTGCGAAATACTACGACCTCGATAAGGATTTTCTGGTTGACCTGGAACCATACTCCAGACATTACGAGATGTGTGATCGGTAGAGCCACACGCAGAATTGGGCCCCTGAGCGCTAAGGCTGATTACAACGGTCCTTAGGGTTAGAATCTGAGCGAGCAAACCCCAAAGGACCTATGAATAACCAGGACCTCAAGCTTATGCAGGAAGCCATTGATTGGGCCGATGCCTGCCAACCTATCAAAGAAAGCATACCCAAAGTCGGCGCAATCATTGCAGTGGGAGACAAAGTACTTGGTCGTGGTCGCCGAGGCACTGGCAGAGAGGGCGATGNNATGCGCTAAAGCAAGTTGCTGACAAGTCAACGCTGACACAAGCAACTCTTTACACAACGCTCGAACCTTGCACGATGCATGTTCGAAGCAACCCTTTAGAATGCTGCACGGAGCTGATACGCCAACACCAAATCAAGAAAGTGTTTGTCGGTATTCTGGACCCCAACCAAGGCGTCACGGGAAAAGGACTGTGGCGCCTGCAAGACACTGGGGTTGAAGTTGCCCTCTTTCCTCACGATCTTTCCAAGAAAATTCTGGCCCAAAATGCGGATTTCATTCGTTCCCAGCAGACACTGGGCGCCACGATTGTCGCCCCAAAGGATGGCGAGGTGCTCCGAACGTATGAGAGCGATGGCAGGCATCCGATTCGTTTCAAGTGCCTCAATCCCCCCGGACCCGACACTTATCTGCTCATCTATCAAGGCGGATTGTACTGGCCGCAAACAGGCCCATTTCGCGAAAATGGGGAAGGGGTTTGGGAAATCGATGCGCATTTTGGCAACACGGGAGAACACATCCTTCAATTGGTAACGGCCGACAGTCTTGGTAGTGCTCTGATTCGGTACTATCGCAAAATCACTGAGCAAAATCGCAACCGACGAGAGAAACTCCGCGGAAAAATCGACATGTCACTGTTAGGGGGCGATTACCCAGGCATCGAAATGAACGGCCTTCCTAAGGGTCTTCGCTTCGAGGCATCGGTGAAAGTGGTCGTCGCCGATAAAGCTAAACTAATTTCGATTTCTGTCGAACCCGAAACTATATCTCGCGGGAACGCCCTGAAGATAACCTACGAAATCGAATGCTTTGAGGACATTCCCGATGGAATTTGGCTGGGAGCTTCCTTTCGAGATAAGGCAGGACAACTCTCTTTTAATACACGCGAGGACCGGCCCATTTCGCTGACGAAAGGAAGAAAGTCTTACGACAGAAAGTTCACGATTGCGAAAGATGCCCCCCTGGGCGAACAGAAGTTTGACGCCAGTCTCTGGCGAGGAACAGTTGGAGATAGCAGCAAATCAAGATGGATTGCCGGCAAATCTATACCAATAGAGATCGTAGATTGAATTTCTTCTGTTGTAACGGTCGCGCTCGCTTGCTGGCGTAATATCGCCGTGTCGAACAGCCCGACCCTATATGCTGCGCGCGCACTAACTCGCTGGTTTCTCAACCAAGCCTGTTTTCGGCGAAATGAATAGTCTTCGGGCTGTCCATTTCAGAATCCGCCAGCCCACGGCAGCCCCGGCGAGGATCGTGAACAGCCACAACAGGATCGTCGGCAGATAGAACACAAACGTCGTCGTCGAAGCAGCGTATTCACCGAACCCGTCGAGACCCTCGCGGGCAGCGACCTTCAGCTGATACAGCGGACGCCAATTGAGGCCGAAGACTTGGGCATCGCCTTCCGCCCGCAGCGTGATGTTGAGGGCTACGGTTTCAACTTGCTTCGACAGCGCCCCGAATTCTGCTTGCTTTTCCTCGATCGCTCCGCNNAGCTGAGCTTTCGGATCTGGGCGCGGACTTCGTCGAACTTTTCTGCCGGCACGCGAATGCTGAGCGAGGCGCTGGTCGCGTCCGCGCCGCCGTTAACGTTAGAGGTTACGAGGAATCCTCCAGCACCTTGCGCGATCCGTATGATCTTCTCGGCAGTTTCGGCCGGGGTTTTGATGATGAGGCCAAGGGAGTCCGTCCGGACTAGCTTACGGTCCTCCGACGAGTTTTCTTCTCCGCCGGCACGTCCTCCTAAAACTGTCATGAGAGAGGCGGGGG